>CAVXXE010000028.1:0-115636 GCA_963765595.1 uncultured delta proteobacterium | reverse complement strand
AATATCAAAAATGTCCAGCTTCAAAAATGAATTTTCCTGGTCCATATCCCGTGACCGTATCTTTCAAACCTGAATGGGGAATCGATCCTGAGAATGTGAAACTGATTGAATATAATCTTTTGGCCAACCAGGGTGCGGAATTCACTGTTGGGGCGTCTGAAATTGAAAATACCAAAGCCTATATTGCAGGGAGTATCGCTGATATGCAGTCGCTTTTGGTTGATGTGGGCGAGAATGTGCCTAAGGATGAGGAAGCTTTTCAGAAAGTGGAGGATGATCGGGTTAGGGCGGATTGTAATTTTAGGAAGGTTTGTGAATGAATATTATTGGAGGTGAATACAATAAAATGCAGAAAATAAACAGTTTTTTGAAGAAAATTTGCACCCCATTTCTCTTGATTACCTTAATTTTCTGTTTGAGCTTTTCAATTCGTACCGGCTATTGTGGAGAACTTCAAAATAACAAGGCTCTTGATGAGAAAGTTAGAATCATTCCTGGAAAACCGTAAAGGTACATGGCATGATTGGAACATCCCTTACTCTGACGGTAAGGTCCTGTATGATCTCATTATTAAAAACAAATACAAGAAAGCAATCGAAATTGGGACCTCCACCGGACTTTCAGCGATCTGGATAGCATGGGCGCTGAGCAAAACAGGGGGCAAACTCATAACTATTGAAATTGATGAAGGACGTCATAAGAAGGCTCTTGCCAATTTCAGAGAGGCCGGACTTTCTGAATATATCGATGCTCGCCTTGCTGATGCCCATGGGCTTGTGGAGGAACTAAAGGGTCCCTTCGATTTTGTCTTTTCTGACGCAGATAAAGACTGGTACAAGAATTATTTCATAGCGCTTGCACCGAAACTTGAAGTTGGCGGTTGTTTTACGGCTCATAATGCAACAAATACAGGATCAGAAGGCATCAGAGAATTTCTTGATTACGTGAAAGGCTTTGCCCAATTTCAAAACCACCATCGACACAACCAGCAGGGCGGGGATTTCGATCAGTTATAAGATAGCAGAAAAGTGAGCGGGAAAAAGTTATAGTTATTGAAGATACATAGGAGGGGAATTTGATGAATACAGAAATTCACTTCGAGACACTTGATCCTGAAAACTGGGATGAGATGCGAGCTCTATCACACCGAATGGTTGATGATGCCATCACCTATATCGAAACGGTTGGCAAACGCCCTGTCTGGCAACCAGTACCAGATGATGTAGCCACACGATTTGATTCGCCAGTCCCTCACGAGCCTGCTGGTGCAGATGCGGTGTATAATGAATTTCTGGAGACCGTGTTTCCATATCCGATGGGCAATAATCACCCTCGCTTCTGGGCCTGGTATATGGGTAATGGAACGGTGCTTGGAGCCCTTGCTGATTTCTTGGCTGCAATCATGAACCCCAATCTTGGTGGGGGTAATCACGTGGCGAATCTGGTTGAAGGGCAGGTAGTCAACTGGATGAAAGAAATACTTGATATCCCAATGAATTCCAGTGGCTTGTTGGTTAGTGGTGGTTCAATGGCCAACTTTGTTGGTCTTGCTGTTGCGAGAAATACCAAAAGCGGATTTGATGTTCGAGAGCTTGGTATGCAAGCGGCTCCCCGGCAATTGACGGTGTATGCATCCACTGAAATACATAGTTGTATCCAGAAAGCGGTTGAACTGCTTGGGTTGGGCAGCAATAGTCTACGGAAGGTGCCAGTGAATGATGATTTCACTGTCAACATAAAAGCATTAGAAGAGGCCATCTTGGCCGACCGTGAAACAGGTCTTCAGCCAATCTGCATCATTGGAAACGCGGGTACCATTAATACAGGAGCAATTGACGATTTGAAGGCGTTAGCCAACTTGTGCGAACGGGAGGGGTTGTGGTTTCACGTGGATGGCGCAATCGGAGCAGTCGCGGTGCTCGCAGAGAATGTGAAAGAACAACTTTCCGGTATTGAAAGAGCCGATTCTATTGCGCTCGATCTTCACAAATGGATGCACATTCCCTTTGAGGCTGGTTGCGCACTTGTACGGCATGAGGCGGCCCATCGAAAGACATTTTCACTTACCCCGGAATATCTGGAGCATGACACGCGCGGACTTGCAGCTGGCCAGCTCTGGTTCAGTGACTATGGTCTGCAATTGTCACGCCAGTTCCGAGCGCTGAAAGTGTGGATGTCGATCAAAGAGCACGGTGTTGATCGGTTCGGGCGAATGATGGCGCGTAACGTCGAACAAGCACATTACCTTGGCCAGTTGATTGAAAAAGAACAGAACATGGAATTGTTAGCTCCGATCGGTTTGGACATTGTTTGTTTTCGCTTCAATCCAGGCGGACTGGATGATGAGACACTCAACGCATTGAACAAAGAGATTCTTATCCAATTGCAGGAGCAGGGGATCTGCGCACCATCGTATACGACCTTAAACGGTCGGTATTGTCTCCGTGTGGCTATAGCAAATCATCGCAGTGTACAGGATGATTTTGATTTACTTGTCAAGGAAGTCGTTCGGATTGGCCAGAAATTGACCGCACAATTCGGATGATGGTTACCTACATGAACTTTCCAGGCTTCTATTTTTTTATTGCTCATCGTTATACTCTGCAATTCTTCTGGATTGGCAATGCGGATAGGTTCTTCAATTCTTTCATCCATTTTATGCAGGTAATCTCTAACGATGGTGATCTTTCCGTCAAAGCCATTGTCTTGGAGCTGTTGTAAGACTTCCGCCCAGGATGCCTTGAAGTATTCATGAGGCTAAGCGCCCCTCCCAGACCGCTGTACACACAGGAGATTCGAAAACTATTAAAGGGTCTGTTTAGATTGCAACCGATAGTCCTCGCTCAAAAAATTATGTAAATACCAAATTTACGAGCCAATTTCCGCATATGATCGTTGTGATAGAGAATATATCAGGCAGTGGGGGTGTTACCCTAAATCAAATTTACCTTGGATACAATTACATTGATCCAAAATTCCTATATCACTTTCACCGATTTGGGGCACCCCCTCCCCGTACTCGCCTCATAAATTCTCTTCGCCGTTTCATCAAAAACTCGATTATAATCCGGGTTCTGAATATTGCGGCTGGGCACGATTACGCCCTTTAGATCACTGAGCATATCCAGTTTCATGTCAATCTCAACGGCAATTCTATTTAAAAGTGCCTGACATCCGGCGGCATATCAAGTTTTTCCATAACATCGAGGTAAAAATACCACTCATCATCTTCGCTGATTCGCATCGGCAGCAGCTGGCCCGGATTTTCAAGGAGTTGTTCTTCCATCATTAAAAGCATCAACTCTAAAGTTGCTTGCCAACCGGTGTAAAAATAATCCCCGCCTGCTTTTTCCCGTTTTTCGGCTTTTTTGAATATGGCTTTTGCTGATTTCTGTATCGATTTTCGTCTGTGTTCGATCATTTCATTGCCTTTGGTTAGGATTTTCGAGGGTCATTATCCGACACTATTAAAACAATTACGATGGAAAAGGCAATCAATTATGACGGAAGTCCCTCAAGTGTTGTGAAATCTCCTATAGATGTCGACGCCTGAATAATTCGTTTTCATTACCTGGTCAACTCAAGAATATCTAAATTTGACCGATTATTATATTGGGCCAGAGACCAGATCAGAAGATACGCTCGGAGGACAACATGGAAAATTTATGGGACGGTGTCAAAGGAATTGTCAGAAAAAATGACCACATTTTAGTTCTTGTAAAACCGGATGGCACTTTGGATCTGCCGGGGGGCCGTGTTGAAAATGGAGAGACTATTAAATTTGCCTTGCGGCGCGAAATTAATGAAGAAACAGGTTTGAAAGTGGAAATCCACGATCCTGTGGAAGAATGGTCATTTTATAAAACGCCAAATCACTTTATAAAAGGTCTCACCTTGGAATGCGATTATCTTGAAGGAAAGGTTAAACTCTGTGGAGAACACAAACGTTATTTTTGGGCCGCGATTGATAGCATAAATCGTCTAATTTTCAACCGTAATTTTCTCAAAGATTTTAAATTTACATAAGATTCAATTTATGTAATAGACAATATATCCTTACGACCATCTTCTGACCGACCTTCGATATAAACTTTTATCCGTTTTGCATTTTTTCAAAAGCATCCCTCAGGTTAAAATAGAAACTCCACTATTCATTTCTTCGAACGTAACAGCAGCTTGCTGCCGGTGATGCATTCAAAAGTGGCATTGGATCGAAAAGGGCAGGGCACTTTCTGAAGCGGAGGTGGAATGTATTGCTGCGTTGACTATGGAATGGATTGAGAGGCAGGTTTAAAGCAAAGAGTGGGGAGCCTTCAAGTAATAACACAACAGCTTACTCCCAAAATTGGAAACTTCACTTTAGATTCAGGCAATTTCATGGAAGTACATAGGAAGTAGATAAAATCCTGAGATTCGCACTGAGCAGGTAGGATGTTGCGACCATCTTACCTGCTTTCTTTTTTGAGGATAGACTTATCTTTTCCATCCTTTTTGCCCTCCATGTAAGTGATCAATTTTTCCATGGCGTCGTTGCCAAGCTCTTCATCCAAATGAGAATACCGGGTGAACATAGGATCGGTTTTGTGGCCAGTCAGTTTCATAATAACGGTTGCCGCAACCCCGGCCTTTAGCATATTGGTGTTAAAGGTATGCCAGAGGTCATGAAGCCGATAAGGACCGACCTCAGCCTCTTCACAGGCCTTTTTCAGTAGCCGCTCGATATACCATTTGGGAATGTCACTTCCATCAGGCCTCACGAAAACATATTTCTGTTCAATCCTTTTGTTTTTGGCTGCTGTCATAAAAGCTTCCATAAGCGCATCATTCGAGTTAAAATAAATAACCCGCGGATCTTCTGTTTTCGTGTCCTTTGACGATAGGTCAATACATTTCTTAAAGAGGTTGACCCTTTCCCATTTGAGAAAAATAATTTCGCCTCGACGCATACCGGTATTTTATGCTGTCACGATGATGGGCTTCAGATAATCAAACAGGTTGCCATGAATTTTCCAAAACTCCTCATCTGGAACATATTGACCTGCAGGTTCCTCTTTAAAACGCCACGTCGGGCAAATGGATTTTTACTCACAATTCCAGCATCCATCCCGAGATAGTAAATCCTGCGACCCAGTGACACCATCTTATTGATGGTAGTTCCAGAAAAAAATTCACCAGTCTTTTTGGACTTGGTTTTTGTCATTTTGATCCGAAAATTATCCACCATCAAAGGGGTGACTTGAACAGCCTTGCATTCTTGAAAGTATAACTTCAAGTGATCGCCCCTTGTTTTATCGTCGCTGGCAGTCGTTTTACCGAGCCTTTATGATGTGAGCCAGTTTTAGCAGTTGAATATATTTTTTCCGCTCAAACGGGCACCCTAATTTCGATGGAAATCAGATACACTTACCGGACAAAGCCGAACAGTTAGAAATTTTTCTGCAAAATGAGGTCTACCTAAAATGAACCAACCCGGATTTAGAATTGACCTTTGTCCAGGTTGGTTCAGATTTTTAGTATAATTTTTGAAATGGATCTCTAAATGGATCAACTTTTATGCCGGATATTAAATCAAGATGATTACCGTAAATTCCAATGTTGCGCCCTGGCCCACAAATTATAAATAAACTGTAAAAACTTTTCGGTGGGTCCTCAAATTACGATTAAAGAAACTCCCGGAAAATATCCCCATCAACAACCCGTACCCTGCGAGGAGTGAATAAAAATGTCAACAATCGAAAATTCTTCCTCATCCGACACCCGGCGTCAGTATAAAGTATTTGTCTCAAGTACCTACCTGGATAACAAGGATAGACGCAAGCTTGTGCAGGATGCCATTAGAGATCGTGCCTTACACAAAAAGGCTTTTCCCTATGCTGCTTCTTTCCATTCGTACCGATGGTGCAATCCGCCGACACAGGGCAACTCAATCACCTTAGCGCCTTTGGCCGGTCTGGGCTGAACCCAACGCTCAAAGGGGGTGTCCTTTCCGAGTCCACAATGGGTTCTATCGCAATGATAGTAATCGAAGTAAGAGGATAAAATCCGGCTCAGGTGGTTTTCGTTCAGTATGATCACATGATCAAGACAATCCCTGCGTATAGAGCCAATTAGCCGCTCGACGAAAGGATTATGCCATGGCGACTTCGGTGCCGTAATCACCTCTTTTATGCCCATGTTATCTACGCGTTGACGGAAAATCGTTCCATAGATCCGGTCCCAATCTCTCAACAAATAATTTGGCGCAGTGTCCCATGACGTTTCCAGATGGCCAACTGCTGGCGGAGCGCAAGGTTTTCGAAAACCAGATCGGAATCCTTTTGGGGTTTCAAAAGTATGTTCAAAATCAGTTTCAGCAACATCTTCATCATGGATGCAAACTTTGCAGGCCTGTGTGAAAATGTCAATAATTTCAGTAAGGACGGAATATTTGCGACGGACAGGTCTTTTGTATATACTTTTTAGCAAATTTTGGACTATTTATCCTTGACATTCACCTTTTTTTATAGATATATTCTCAATTAGAATTACATACCTCACGCTAATCCGAAGAGTCGCGTTTCCAGAAAGTGCAACACATAACTCCATCTCTTATCTGATTTCATGCAAAAACCTCATCCTGAAGCTGAATCTCATACAGAGCCACAACCAAACTACTGTTGGAGGCATTGATAAATTGGCAACTTATAACTTTAACAATAATCGAAAATGAAAGGAGGAAAACGATGAATCAAAAAAAGGAGAATGTAAATTTTGAGGTTGTAGTAAGGCCTGAAGAGGGACAAAAATCGATATTTGCAGAAGATGCATTTGTAACTGTCACGAATTTAGACGACTATCGACTCTCTAAGGACAAAAATGTAGAAGTTGCCCGCAAACTACAGGAAAACGGAGTAACTGTTGAACAGATCGGTGATTTCAGCATTTCCGCATCATGTCCGGTAGAAAAATTTGAATCATTTTTTAGTACCAAAATAAGTAAGAAAAAACCAATTGCTAAGGCCAAAGCACCGAAAGATTATTTTTATCATGCACCGGGGAAAAAGGATCCTTGGGAACTTCCTAAGGTAGATAGCTTGGACAAACTAATCGATCGTGCCTATGTTCAGCATCCTCCAATTTACTTTGCGGGAGAACGCCCTGTGCCACCCTTCTGGAATGATAAATTCCGTCTTCGCGTACCTGGTGATGTTGCACAAATAATGGGTGCAAGCCCTGTACATCGTCGAGGGATTACAGGTGAAGGTGTAAAGGTGGTCATGCCTGACTCAGGTTTTTACCACCATCCCTATTTCGCACACCAGGGCTATAACTTCCTTTCGATTACAACACCAGATGTTCTTGATCATACATCAGATTCCAGTGGCCATGGAACGGGCGAATGCGCCAATCTGTTTGCAACCGCACCCAGAATTAATTTTATTGGACTCAAAATGGGTAATACCACTTTGGCAATTAAAACTGCTGTTGAACTAAGGCCTGATATAATAACATGTAGTTGGGGATATAGCATGGACCTCCCTAATACCAGTATGCCCAACTGGCTAAAACCCCTCCATCTTGCTGTTTTAGATGCTGTTAGCAAAGGCATCATTGTTTGTTTCTCGGCAGGTAATGGTCATTATGGTTTTCCAGGAAGCATGCCAGAAGTAATAAGCGTTGGGGGTGTGGTGGTCGATCAAAAACTCAATTATTCCGCTACCAAATATACCAGCGGCTTCGCATCGACGTGGTTCCCGGGACGTCAAACTCCTGATGTGTCAGGTCTGTGTGGGACACCACCCACGGCTGACTACATTGTTTTACCAGTTCAGTCCGGAGCTAACTTAGAAAAAGCAGGTGGTTGGGGGGCTTTCAGCGGTACCTCAGCAGCTGCACCCATGGTGGCGGGAGTATGTGCTCTGCTGAAAGAAGTCGACCCGAGTCTTTCACCTAATGATATCAAAAATTTGCTTAAATATACTGCGCGTGATATAGTTGCTGGAACCAATGCCCATGGTAATACAGCAGTACCAGGTCCTGATGGTGCGACAGGATTCGGCCTCGCGAATGCGGCTCGCGCCATCGAGGCCCTCCTTTAATTTGTTCTAATTGTCGGTATTAAATCATTGTGTCAGAAACACAGATTAATCAAGTCAATTTTGATATCTTAATACGTTCCTCAGCTTCGGGGGCCGAGCCGCATTTAGATACGATACAGCGGTTTCGCCCCAAAGCTGAAGATATCGAAAAGTGCCGCAGGCAGCTAGCTGGTGAGGGGGTTCAATGCCATGCAACAGACTTTGGTCTGGTATGTACTGTAACCCGTGAGATATTTGAGTCACTATTTTCTACTCAGCTTGAAGCCAACAAGCCCCGTCCAGAATTGCCTCCTTGGCGATGCCTTGGCGATCCACATCCTCCTCCGGAGATAGCACATCTTATTGAACAAATCACAATATCAGCACCGCCCGAATTTTTTTAGCATATCGGTTCAATCAGGGAAATAGAGATTCTGCTAAATTAAAATCCGGCTCAGGTGGTTTTCGTTCAGTATGATCACATGATCAAGACAATCCCTGCGTATAGAGCCAATTAGCCGCTCGACGAAAGGATTATGCCATGGCGACTTCGGTGCCGTAATCACCTCTTTTATGCCCATGTTATCTACGCGTTGACGGAAAATCGTTCCATAGATCCGGTCCCAATCTCTCAACAAATAATTTGGCGCAGTGTCCCATGACGTTTCCAGATGGCCAACTGCTGTCGGAGCGCAAGGTTTTCGAAAGCCAGATCGGAATCCTTTTGGGATCTCAAAAGTGACTTTTGGGGGAACTCCTTAAAAATGCGCCTTGACAACCAAATCCGCTTTTGAAAATTGAATGCCAATAGTTCCCGCTCATTTTATTTTTCCATATGTTGGGCTGCGGCCGAATCTGGTACACAATTCATTATTTTCGCTTATTCAGCTCTCAAAAGGCGAGTCTTATCTTCTGACCGGGGGATTTGGGGCGGAGAGGGCAGCCCGCATTCAGGAGGAGCTGTTTTAATATCTGAAGGTGTCGGTCATCAGCTTCAATAATAGAAGTTTCGCATCATTCAGGTATTGGGATAATTGACCAGATCGATGGGGAGGTTTTTGAAGTCTTGGGGGATTAATAAAATGCAGGGCTTCCTTACATGTTCAAGCAGTGGCCATGTAAAAAGCATAATTCGAAAAAGAAATGCAGAGCTCAGCTCGATCAAACAACTATCAATCCACTGAGTGAAAAACTGAGTGAAAAGAGGGTAGGGAATACAGGTTTTCCCCCATTTTTACATCTAAATTCACGCAAATATTCACTCAGCAAGTCTCTGTAATATTTATAACTGTTTAATATCATAAGATAATTGATTTTGGTGTTGGTAGACTTTCACGCCGGCAACAGGGGTTCAAATCCCCTTGGGGACGTCAATTAAGATAAATGGTCGTCAGAAATTCTGACGGCCTTTTTTTGTGCTGACGTTAAAGGCCGGTACGACTTTTTTAATTTTTACTGTGAAAAAGGTGACCTTGTGCTAGCCCCACCGCATCCGTCATGCTTGAAAAAACTCACATCGCCTTGACAAAATTAATGCAAAAGGTCATATTATGTATGACTTTTTATTAGGGAGCAAACATTTGAAAATAGATGACTTTGAATAGGACGAGGGAAACACCCTCCACCTCCAGCTTGGTCATGGGATCAATCCTGAAGAGGCGGAAGAAGTCTTTGCCAATAAACCTTTTTTCAGAAAAACTAAAAAAGGCTATTATGCGGCTTTTGGTCCGACTTCCGAAGGTAGATATCTTACATTTGTCTTTGAATTGAAACCCAAAGGCACCGCCCGTCCCATAACCGGCAGGGATATGAGTCGAGCGGAACTTCGCAACTATAGAAAGCAAAGGAAATAAAAGATGAACAAACAGGCTCCTAAACAAAAAAATTGGATCCGGTATTATGATGACCACGACATACTTAATGAAATTACAGATGAACCTATCGACCTAATTTTAGACGAACACCTGCGGGAGAATATTCTTTCAGGTAAGCGAAAAAGAAAGCTCAAAAACATCACGATCAAGGTTGATCCACTTCAAGTTAAGGCGATTAAAAAGCTGTCCACCATGAAGTCTATTCCTTATCAAACACTGATTAGATTTTGGCTCGCCGAGGGTATCAAATCGGAGATAGATTCGGTTTTGAAATAGGATCATGCCGATGACGGCCTTTTTTATTATGCGGTTTTATTCCTCAACCAGAGGCCCATGCAACTTATTTTCATATGGCTCCAGATAGTCGCTTCAAAGAATATACTCCAGATAATCCCTTGACAGGCTTTGGTTTTTTTTCATTTTTTGAATTAAAGTGATGTTTGAAGCGCATATAAGTCTTTGAAACAAATTCTTTGGAGCCGATGACCCCGGAATCCGTAAAATGCGCGAGCGGTAAGGGGTTGAGATCTATGTAGGCCAGGCAGTTTATGAGGGTTTATGCAGTCGCTTCTGGTTGATGCGGACGGTAATGTGCCCAAGAATGAGGAAGCTTATCAGAAGGTGGAGGATGAGAGGGTGAGGGTGAGCTGTAATTTTAGGAAGGTTTGTGAATAACCAACCCAATCACAGCATCGACTAACCCTTAAAATAAAAGCCAGCCATAGAAACTGGCTGACTTTTTTTGAAATCCCAAGCAGCATCTGCAACGGGGCCACCACCCCCAATTATCGGTCTTTGAATCTTCGGTGTAAAGCTTCAAAGCCTCACTCCAGAAACTTTCAAAGACTGCTCTTTCCGGGAGCAATTTTGAAAAGCTTTTAGCTTGTCCTTTCCGGGGACGTGACTAAAATATTTCTGGAGGCAAATTGCTCAGAACCTCATTATTTGAAAAAACGCCCATTAAAAGCGCTCTATGGGTGCTTCAAGGCTGAGCATCCTATTCTTTTTCAATGCATTGTCTATGCCAGTTTTTTTAATAAATTTTGTTCAGAGAAGTAACCACAAAACGTGGACTTTTGTAACCACCTATAAACTTTAAGTGTTTCTGAAAGTTTTAAGCTTAAATTTTTCTTGTATCATTTGACAAACAATTCCAGTTTTTCTCCATAATATTGAAAAAATCATTATGAATGAGAAAACAATTTCATAATTCTCAGAAAACATTCTCACAGAATTTCGTAATTGTTCTCTGGAGGGAATCCAGCGACCGGCGATCCTTCTTGCTCACATTATTGCTCGGCGGAATATGGCATCACATTTTAAAGATATATGACGCCAAAGCGTCACGTCAAATCTTAACGCTCAATCCTTTAAGTACGAGCTTATCCACCGCATTCATGCAGTTATCGACATTAATAGGTTTTTGAAAAATGATGCAGGGCAGGATCATATGTTCAACGGTTCCCAGCAGGGTTTGCATGATGTGCCATTTGCCGATATCCGTGCGGATTTCACCTGCTGCTAGACCTTCTTCAATAATGTCGGTATATAGCTTAGCATATTGCTTGACCAGTCGGTAGGAATCGCTTTCCCAGTAGCCGGGGAAATTTCTGACCTCGATTAACAAAATTTTGGCAAAAACACGGTTGCGGTCATATATTTCAAGGGTGTGCCTGATGACCTGCGCTAATTTTTCTATCGAACCTTCTATGTGCTTCAGCCCATCCATAATTTCTGTATACATGCGTTTCAGGTACCGGGCCAGGATATAATGGAGCAACCCCCTTTTGTCGCTGAAATAGCGATAGATCATAGATTCATTAACACCGGACGCTTTAGAGATCTCTGCTGTAGTGATTGATATAAAATCTTTGTGTTCGAGAAGATTGTTTAAAGCAGCTGCAATTTTTCTTTTTCCCGGCGGACCTTGGTGGTCGTCAATTTCACTATATTGAAATTTTTTGCTGATATTTTTTTTCATATTGTGCACCCATTAAAACTAACACTTGACATGCAAACACAAAAATGCAAGTAATACTTGCATTAATTTTGGAATAATTCAAGTACTTTTTGTGCCGTAATACCCCCTTATAACAACCATACACAATTAAACCTGGTTGCAAGGCAATTCACCATGGTGAATGAAATTCTCGGTTGAAGTCCACAGCAAAGATCTTAACAGCCTTGCAAGGTGAACAAGAAATTCCTATATATTAAATGCGCCAGAGATCTGGTGCCGCGGGCGTGGTGCAATCTGGATTCGATTCCAAGGCGCTGGTAGCTCAAGGGAGAATAAAATGGATTTTAGACTCACAAAAGAAGAAGAATTAAAAAAGCAAGAATTTGAGTCGTTTTTTGAAAGCGAGATGAAAAACGCGCCACCGGAATTCGGCAGCGGCGGGCTGGAAGGTATTTACGACACCGAGGCGGGATTTGAATTCCATCAATACATGGCCGCAAAGCTTGGGGAAAAGGGCTGGCTCTCCATGGCATGGCCCCGAAAATACGGTGGTCAGGAAGCGTCTATCATGGAGCAGGTCCTTTTCGATGAAGTCCGAGGGTATTACAATGCTCCCGGCGTCGATGCATTTGCGGTGGGCATGTTTGCGCCGACTTTGCTTGCCGGCGCCACCGAAGCGCAAAAAGAGCGTCTGCTGCCGCCGATCGCCAAAGGTGAAGCCTTTTACTGCCAGGGGTGGAGCGAACCCGATGCGGGTTCCGATCTGGCATCTCTGACGACGACTGCCATCCGGGAGGGTGATGACTACATCGTCAACGGTCAAAAAACCTGGACAACCGGGGCCCACCGGGCGGAATACATGTTCCTGCTGGCGCGCACCGACCCCGAATCAAAACGGGGAAAAGGGCTTTCGGTCTTTCATTTGCGAATGGACCTGCCGGGGGTTCAAGTGCGTCCATTGTTGTACATGAACGGAAAACATGTTTACAACGAGGTGTTTTTTAGTGACGTTAAAATTCCTGCTGAAGACCTGATCGGCGTGGAAGGCGACGGCTGGGCTCTCTCGCGCCAGACCATGAACTTCGAACGCAGCGGTGCCGGCGGATTTTCGGGTGCCAAGAGATACCTTGAGCAGCTTATCGATTACACCAAACATACCACCCGCAATGGCCAATCGCTTGCAAAGGACCCCAATGCCCGAAGAAAGATTGCGGAATTGTTCATCGGTTCGGAAGTGGGAAAATCATTGGCTTATAAAATTGCCTGGATGCACCAGAAGGGCGATTTCGCCGGATTGATCACCGCCGCCTCAGCGTCCAAATTGTATTCCACCGAATTGGCTCAAAAGTTGGCAAATTACGCCACTGAAATCATGGGATTATACGGTCAATTGGAAGAAGACCCCCACGCCCCTATGCAGGGGTCAATGACAGAGCTATATCAGATGTGCAAAGGAGCCACTATTTTCGCGGGGACCAATGAAATTCAACGCAACCTGATTGCCTGGACGGGACTCGGACTGCCGCGCTTAAAGTTTAAATGAGGAGATAAAACATGGATCTGGATTTCAATAAAGAGCAGGAAATGCTGCGAAAATCGGTAGCAGAATTTCTATCCAAGGAATGCCCTTTCGATACTGTTAGAGAAATAGAGGACAGTGCCACGGGCTATGATAAAAAGATCTGGCAAAAAATGGCAAAACTGGGCTGGATGGAAATCCATGTTCCGGAAGCATACGGCGGACTGGGTGATCCCTTTGTGGATATGACCATTATCTTGGAGGAAATGGGAAAAAAGGCCTTGCCAAGCCCGTTTTTTTCCACCGTTATCTTATCTGGTTTGACTTTGATGGAAGGTGGATCGGAGAAGCAGAAAAAAGCCCTATTGCCCAAGATAGCGGCCGGCAAACTGATCATGTCTCTGGCACAATACGAAGAAGAGGCCGGCTACCTTGAATCGGCAATCAATCTGTCAGCGCAGCCGGAAGGCGATGACTATTTACTCAACGGGACCAAAATGTTTGCCTTGGACGCCAATATCGCTGATTTACTTATTGTCGCCGCCCGAACCCCTGATGGCGTCACGCTGTTTTTGGTGAATCCCAAAACATCCGGAGTATTCATTCAAAAAATGCAGACCATCGGAAGGGATAATAACTGCGTTGTGACCCTCGAAAATGTAAAGATATCTAAAGACGATATGATTGGCAGCCCCGGTGAGGGATGGCAAATTATAAAAAAAATGACACCCAAGGCAACCGTTGCGAAATGTGCTGAAATGCTGGGTGGTTGCGAAGTGTCGATTGCCATGACGGCAACCTACGCAAAGGAAAGAGTACAATACGGCACGCCGATCGGCGGATTCCAGGCCATTCAACACTATATGGCCGACATGCGCATCGCTTACGATACCAGCATATACTATCTGCACAAGGTGGCCTGGATGCTGGATGAAGGTATGGATGTGACGAAAGAAGTTTCTGCCCTAAAAGCCCAGGTAAATGAGCAATATAAGTTCATCACCGAACGCGCGGTTCAGATTCACGGTGGAATTGGAACCACCCGCGAATTCAATATCGGTCTTTTTTATCGACGCGCCAAAGCGTTCGAATACATCCTCGGCGATACCGACTATCACCAAAACAAAATAGCTGATGCTTTGGGCCTTTAAAGCAAATGGTGGATAACTGAGTAATGGAAAATACCAATAAAAATTATCGAAATTGGTGTCAGGAGGACAGCGATGGGACCACTTAAAGGCGTAAAAATTTTGGAAGTCGGGGGCATTGGACCGGCACCGTTCTGCGGTATGATGTTATCAGATATGGGGGCCGAGGTTGTCCGCATTGAGCGTAAGGACCAGGTTAAATTAATGGAGCCAAAATATGATGTGTTGCTGCGAAACCGCAGATCCATAGCGCTTAACCTGCGAAAGCCTGCAGGGGTTGATGCCGTTCTGAGGATAGTTGATCAGATCGATGCGATTTTCGAGGGGTTTCGACCGGGTGTCATGGAAAAGCTGGGACTCGGGCCGGACATCTGTTTGCACCGAAATCCCAAACTCGTTTACGGGCGAATGACCGGCTGGGGTCAAGACGGCCCGCTATCAGGCGCAGCCGGTCATGACATCAACTACATCTCTCTTTCGGGTGCGCTGCATGCGATCGGAAGGGCCGGCAAAAGGCCGGTCCCGCCGTTGAATCTTGTCGGGGATTTCGGTGGCGGTGGCATGCTGCTTGCTTTCGGAGTGGTTTGCGCACTTTTTGAAGCCCGCACCTCCGGCAAGGGACAGGTCGTTGACGCCGCCATGGTCGACGGCTCAGCAGCCCTGATGGCGATGATGTATGGCTTGCACGCATCGGGGTTTTGGACCGATAGCCGGGAAGCGAACTTAATTGATGGGGGCGCGCACTTTTATGATACATACGAGACTGCCGATGGTAAATATATCTCAATCGGGTCTATTGAACCCCAATTCTACGCTCTGTTGCTGCAGCTGGCCGAAATAGATGACCCTGAATTTGAAAACCAGTTGGATCGACGGAAATGGCCAGAGCTCAAAGAAAAGTTGAAACAATTATTTAAACAAAAGACTCGCGGCGAATGGTGTGCCATCATGGAGGGTACCGATATTTGCTTCGCGCCGGTTTTATCCATGGAAGAAGCCGTGCGACATCCGCACAACCAACACCGCAAGGCTTTTGTCGATATTGAGGGTGTCATACAGCCCGGGCCTGTCCCACGATATTCACGAACCTGCCCTGAACTGCAGGGACCGCCCCCAGAGCCGGGGGCACATACAGATGCAGTTTTGGCCGACTTCGGTTTCAGCGCCGAAGAGGTGCAAGTATTGAAATTAGACCTTTAATTTTGTCTTTCAATGCGCGAACCTCTTAACCCAACTAAATCAACCAATATCTGCGAGGTTTTTTTTTCACCTTCCGAATTCAATCTATTTTGACTTCTCAACCATCTTCCCCCTGAATCTTTTTCCCATCCTCACCATACTTGTAAAATCCTTGCCCGGCCTTTTTCCCCAGATGTCCCCTATCAACCATGCGTTGGATCAGATCTGATTTGCTAACCAGCTGATCTTCCCCCAGGGCATGCATGGATTCGCCTACCCGGACAAAGGTGTCCAGGCCGGCATTGTCGGCAATCTCAAAGGGCCCGACATTCCAGCCATATCCCAACCGCATGCCTAAATCAATGTCCTGCGGGCTAACGACGCCGTCGCTGACCAGATCCAGGCATTCGCGGAATGCGGCGGAAAATATGCGATTCATGACAAATCCCGGGATGTCTTTGTGCACCTTGACCGGGGTCTTCCCCAAAGAGGTGACGAACCGGACACCCTGCTGGAATATCTCCTCGGAAGTTTGCTCCCCTTTAACCACCTCCACCAGCCCCATAAAAGGAACGGGGCCGAAGAAATGGAGTCCCAGCAGCCTCTCGGGGTTCGCGGTGACCCGGGCAAGGCGAGTGATCGGTATGGATGAGGTGTTGGTAGCCAATGGTGTATGAGCAGGGGCCAGACGATCCAGTTCTTTGAAGATCTCCTTTTATTTTCTGTTAGACAGGTCTTTGAATGCTATTCAGTATTAAAAGCCCTCTTTATCTTTTGTCTTGACATATATCCATATTTTGATCAATAAATAGCACTTATAATATTAGAGATATTTGTCAATATAAACAAATGGTAATTTCGTAACCTAAACCACAAGGAGGGGCTGTCATGAAGAATTTTAAATCAGTACCTGTTGTTTTCCTGGTATCCTTTGTTGTACTGGTCATCTGTTTTCCGGCCTGGGGCGCTAAAACCATAAAAATCGGGGTGATCGGCCCGATGCAGTTTGTGCAGGGCAAAGGACATTGGAACGGTGCCCTAATGGCCGCTGAGGAGATCAATGCCAAAGGGGGGGTTCAGGTCGGCGACAAGAAAATGGAAATCGAACTGGTCAAAGCGGATTCCAATGAATTCTTAAATGTCACCGATGCCACCAACGCCATGGAGCTGCTGATGACCAGGGAAAAGGTGGATTTTGTCGTGGGCGGTTTCAGGAGCGAGGCGGTGCTGGCGATGCAGGATATTGCCATGGACTACAAAAAAATATTTATCGGCTGCGGGGCCGCCCATCCCGAACTCTGTACCCGAGTCGCCAAAGATTATGATACCTACAAATACTTTTTCCGGGGAACGCCATTTAATTCCAGCTTCCTGGTCAGAACTGCGTTCATTCACATGGCCACCGTGGCCGGCATCATGAAAGCAACCTTGAACATCCCCAAAATAAGAGTCGCCGTGGTGGCCGAAAAGGCCATGTGGGCGGATCCCCTGATACCTGCCGCCGAAGGGTTCATCCCCAAACTGGGCCACGAGATTTCCGGTGTCTGGCGCCCATCACCTGTGGCCACGGATGTGACTGCTGAGCTTTCGGCCATTCAGCGGGCCGACACCCATGTCATTTTAACCTTCTTTTCATCTTCGGTCGGGATTCCCTTTGCCCGGCAAGCCGGCGAACTCAAAATACCCGCGGCGCTGGTGGGCATCAATGTCGAAGCGCAAAAGGACGGTTTCTGGCAGGCCACCCAGGGCATGGGCAACTATGTCATGACGCTCAATACCTATAACCGCAATGTCGAGGTCAATGAACTGACCAAACCCTTCATCGATACCTATGTCAAAAGGTTCGGGGAAACGCCGGACTATACTGCCGACACCTATGCAGCGATCATTTACAGTATTGTGCCGGTGATCGAGATGACCGGCACGCTCGATTCAGATCGACTCGTCAAGGTGATGGAAACGCGCGAGTTTAAGTGCCTGCGGGGACGGTCGCGTATCTCAAAGATGACCAGGGCCGACCGCTGCATGATCTGAAGTGGGGTCCGGGTTATCTAACCAGCCTGGGGGTTCAATGGCAGGACGGCGAGCAGGTCGGCGTTTGGCCGAACAAATGGAAAGCCGCCGAGGGCGCCCCTGAAGTTACGTATAAGGGGATGGTGCCTTACAAGATTGCTCCGTGGATCGTTGAGAAATATAAAAAATAGCTTTATCTCAAAACCGCCCCTTCCTGCTGTGCGGGGAGGGGCCTGATTTATGTTGGTACAGCGAGGTTATATGATACTGGACATCATCATTACCAGCCTGATCAACGGTAGTACCTACGCGCTTTTAGCCATCGGTTTCTCTCTGATATTCGGCGTTGCGCGCATTGTGAACATCGCGCATACGGCATTTTACATGGTGGCCGCTTATTGTATCTATTTTGTGACTTACAATATGGGATATCACCCGATCGTGGGAATGTTGATCGCAGTGCCGTTGGTGACCCTTTTGGGTATGGTCACCTATCGGATATTTATCGCACCTATCAGAGAGCATGAGGCCGCAGTATTAATTGCTACTATCGCCCTGGCCATTGCCTTACAGGAGGTTATGCTGCTTATTTTTTCCGGAGACTACCGCAGTGTGCCTGCTTTGATACAGGGATTTTTTACGATTTTCGATAGAAAGATCTTTTATCAGCAACTGATCACACTTATCGCTGCCCTGGTCATTCTCGGCGCACTCCGGCTCCTGCTCATGCAGACAAAGCTGGGACTGGCTATCCGATCAACGGCCCAGGACCGGGAGGTGGCCAACCTCATGGGAATGAATGAGAGCCGGGTGGCCCTGTATACCGTCGGTATATCCATTGCGCTGGCAGGTTTCACGGGTGCCGTGATCGTGCCGTTGACCATCGTGGAGCCGTTTATGTGGTTGCATCCGTTGATCATGATGATGGCGGTGGTGGTTCTGGGTGGATTGGGCAGCATTAAGGGGAGTTTTTTCGCTGCTTATATTCTGGGATTCGCCGAAGCAGCGGTGGTTTTCCTGATTCCCATGGGATCTTTTCTCAAGGGTTCGGTGGCGCTTTCCATCATGATATTGGTATTGTTAATCCGGCCGGAAGGCTTATTCGGCGTCGCGTTTGAGGAAGAGAGATAGGCATGGATCTAATTCGTTTCTACGTTAGAAAATTAATTACCGTTATAAAAGGCGAGGTCCTCGTTCTCCCCAGTCGCATGGTTGTCGCAGTATTCTTTTTAATATTGCTTGGATTACCGATGATTACGCAGGATCCTTATTTCTTGCGAATTCTGATTTTGACCAGTATATTCGCCATTTTTGCAGCCAGCTGGGATCTGTTGTCCGGTTTCACCGGTCAGATGAATTTTGGTCATGCCCTTTTCTTTGGCGTCGGGGCTTACGGGGCGGCATTGCTGAACCTGCACTTGCACTTACCGCCGTGGGGAAGTATTCCGCTCGGTGCCCTGGCCTCCGTCCTGGCGGGTTTGATTATCGGTATACCCTGTCTGCGCTTGAGAGGCACCTACCTTGCTTTGACCACCCTGGCGTTTCCCATTATTTTAATGGGTATCTTGTTTGCCGTTCCGGAGATTACCGGCGGGGAACTGGGTATATCCGGTATAGATCGCCTCGTTCGGTCCCGGGTTGCTCAGTACTATATTACCGTGGTCGTTATGGTTGTCCTGGTAGTGGTTATGTGGAAAATAACCGATTCCAATATCGGGATTATTTTTCATGCCATCCGGGAGGATGAAGTCGCAGTGCGCGCTTCCGGCATCAACACCACCCGTTACAAGTTGATGGCATTTTGTCTCAGCGGTTTCTTTGCCGGGATCGCCGGTGGATTGTACGCCCATTTCATGCGGATTGCGGGACCCTCAACCCTGGAAGTGTCCATGTCCTTCCAGGTAGTTATCTGGTCGGTTTTTGGGGGAGTGGTGACTATCTGGGGGCCAGTCGGTGCTGTTTTTATTCTGTTCCCGTTGCTGGAATTTTTTCGATTTTGGCCGGAACTCAGAATGTTACTGTTTGCCATCGTCATTTTGCTCATATTGCTTTTTATGCCCCAGGGTTTGCTGCCATGGATACGGGATAAAATCGAAAATGAGTGCCCCCGGTGCAAGATTCGAAACGTGGCTACCCGTAAAACCTGTCGGATCTGTGCCGCATCGATGCATTGAAATAGAGAGGTTCATTGATAATGCAGTTACAGATATCGTTGATTGGTTGATGAGTTGATTGGTTAGGTGGTTGTAAATATGGATTTATCCCATATTTGCAAAATAATTGGACACTTCATGCTTTAACAATCATAACATTCTAAAATTATGACTATAATTTACCTAATCAACCATTTAACCAGTAAACTATTCACGCGGTCTGTATTAGTTCCGAGTATTTTTTTTTCTGTCATCTGATCACTGTTATCTGGTCTCTGTCATCTACTAGATCATGAGAACCATAATCAACAAAAAGGTGGAAACCGGGATATATCCACTGCGGAGGAGAATCGACACATATGGAACCAAAAGAAGTCTACATGTCCAAACCCTGGTTAAAGTACTACCCGGAAGGTGTTCCCCCTGAAGTGGAAGTCCCCGAGAAATCCGTGCCGCAATTATTCGACGAGATGGCGGATAAATACAGTGGTAAGGCCGCTCTGATTTTCTATGGCAAAAAGATCAAATACGGAGAATTGAAAAAGTTGACCGATCGATTTGCGGCAGCGCTGGCAGGTCTTGGAGTGGCCAAAGGGGAGACGGTGGCATTATATCTGCTAAATTGCCCCCAGTATGTGATTGCTTATATCGGCGCCTTAAAAGTCGGTGCCAAGGTAACGCCGATCAGCCCGGTTTACACCAGCCAGGAAGTCAAACACCAGTTAGAGGACAGTGAAACAAAAACGATCATCTGCGAAGATATCCTTTATGACAACGTTGAGAAAGCCGGTGTCGATTTGGACAATATAATCCTGTCAAGCATCGGCGACTATCTTCCGGCCCTCAAACGCGCCTTTGGTAAAAACGCGTTGGGAAAAGCCTACAGCGGAATGCAAGTCCCTACACCGGAACATATCCAACAGGCAGGCTTACTCGCATTTAAAGATCTGATAAAAAAATACCCGGCCCAAAATCCGGGCATCACCATCGATCCCCATAAGGACATTGCCGCCCTGCCATATACGGGAGGAACGACCGGGCTTCCCAAGGCCGCTGTCTTAACCCATTACAACATGGTGGCGCTCATGATGCAGACGTTGTCTTTCTGGCCGATATTTGAGGAGGGCCAGGAAAAGATCATCGCGTTCTTACCGTTTTTCCACATTTATGGTCAGGTTGTCGTGATGCTCAACGGTTTGGCGCAAGGCGCCACCATTGTGCTTTTCACGACGCCGGATATTGATGATATTCTTACAGCCATGGAGCGTTATCAAGCTTCCGGCTTTTATGGTGTTCCCACTTTGTTTGAATATCTGAAAGAATATGAGAAAACCGACCGGGTCAACTGGAAGCGGCTTAAGTTAATAGCCTGCGGAGCGGATACCCTTCACCAATCCACGATTGAAGGGTGGGAAAGACGTACCCATTCAAAAATTTTGGAAGGTTACGGCATGACGGAAACCACCGCTGTCAGTCACAGCACCCCATTTGATAGACCCAAAACCGGCTCGTTTGGAGTGCCTTTGCCCGGGGTCAACGCTGCCATCGTTGACGTCGACGGTAAGGAGTTTATGCCGGTGGACGAAGTGGGCGAATTAATACTCAATGGCCCGAATATCATGCAGGGTTACTGGAAACGCCCTGAAAGCTATCCGGAAACGTTTATTGAGTTCGATGGGAAAAAATGGCTCAGGACCGGTGATCTGGTAAGGATGGATGAGGAGGGCTATTTTCATTTCTTTGACCGCAAAAGAGATCTGATTAAATATAAAGGCTATTCCGTATTTGCCCGCCATGTTGAAGAGGTTTTGTACAAGCATCCCCAGATTAAAGCGGCCGGTGTCGTCGGTGTGCCGGATCCCAAGGTCGGCAATATAATCAAAGCCTATGTTGTTTTGCAAAGTGAAGCCCGAGGCAAGGTCTCTGAGGAAGAGATAATGGAATTTTGCCGCCAGAACCTGGCCCATTATAAAGTTCCGGGTATTATCGAATTTCGGGGAGAACTCCCGAAAACGGATGTGGGGAAAGTCTCACGGCGGGAGTTGAGAGAAGAGGCGGAGGAAATTTGAAATGGGTACACCCTTTTTGGAAATTGATACTATTTCAAAGAGTTTCGGTGGGTTGAAAGCTGTCAGTGATGTCAGTTTCAGTATGGCGCGCGATGAAATCATCGGTCTTATCGGGCCTAATGGTGCCGGGAAAACCACGCTGTTAAGGTTGATAACAGGAATTTTAAAATTGGATTCCGGCATGATCAAATTTAAAGGCAAAAAAATTGTTGGAATGAAAACCTGGGACATTGTCAATCTCGGAATTGCCTGTACCTTTCAGAACATGAGGCCGTTTCGGCGTCTGCCGATAATTGCCAATGTCATGGTGTCCTGTTTATCTCCCAGATCCATGAAACGGGGCGAATGGGTGAAACGAATTGAAGCCAAGGCCATGGATGCGCTTGAATTTGCCGGCATCTCGGATATGGCTCTGGAGAAGGCGTCAACCCTTTCTCAGGGAGATCTTAAACGCCTTGAAGTGGCGCGCGCCATTGCGACCGAACCGGAGTTGTTGCTGCTGGACGAGCCTTTCGGGGGATTGAGTCCGGCCGAAACAGAACTCATGGCCAAGTCAATTAAACGCTTACACAAAGGGGGGCGCTTCGGCCGGCTGCACAGTGAAGGCCCGGCCATGGTGATTATCGAGCACAAGCTGCAACAGTTGATGAAGATCGCCGACCGCGTGATCGTGCTGAACTTCGGGACCATGGTGGCGGATGGTTCGCCCGAAAAAGTGTGTGCCGATAAAAACGTCATCGAATGTTATCTGGGAGAAGGAGGCAAGTAAATTGCTGCTGGAAGTTTCAAATCTAACGGTTTGTTTTGATAAGGCCATGATCATCAATGACCTCAGCATGCACGTCAAAGACGGCGAGCTTGTCAGTCTGGTGGGTCCCAACGGTGCCGGCAAATCGACACTTCTGCGGGCCATAACCGGTTTGGTGATTTGGGAGAAAAGCATCCATCGCGGCACGACCGAGGGTGATATCACTCTCAATGGCAAGGTGGTATTTGAGGGCGAGTCCATCGAGCAGGTTCCGGCCCATGAGATCACCAAAAAGGGGCTGATCCACTGTCCTGAAAGAAGACGGCCGTTTCGCGAAATGACGGTCATCGAAAACCTGTTTGCGGGCGCATATCTGGTAAAAGAAAAAAGTCAGGTGCAAAAAAACCTTGCAAATGTCTATCAGTTATTTCCCAGGCTTGAAGAAAGGTCCAAGCAGATTTCCGGAACTTTATCCGGAGGTGAGCAGCAGATGCTGGCCATCGGCAGAGCCTTGATGTCCAATCCCAAGCTGCTGTGCATCGATGAGCCCTCCACCGGTCTTGCACCGATTATGAAAGAAGAGGTCTTTAGAAAGATCGAAGACATTAAAAACATGGGAATCACCGTCTTGCTGGTGGAGCAGGAAGTCGGTGCAGTGTTTGCAATGGCCAACCGCAATTATGTGCTTTCTTCCGGTAAAATTATTGCGGAGGGTACCGGAGACGATCTGATGCAAGATGAGGTGTTGCGGAAAACTTACCTGGGGTTGTAGGTTCAGACCTGATTATTTATCTTTGATTCTATAGGGTAATGAGAAGGGGGAATCAACCTCTGAACTTTTGAACCGTGAACCTTTTAGCCAATCGCTGAGGCTGCAACGGAACATTTTGTAACTACCTAAAAATACAAAAGAAGGAGAAAAATAGACCCATGGCCCAGATGATAGCAGACCGGCGGGACATCGATTTTGTTCTTTATGAACAATTAAAAACAGATGAGATGACCGGACTTGATAAGTACAAGGATTTTAATAAAAAGACCTTTGATATGATTATCACCGAAGCGCGAAATTTCGCGATAAAAGAGCTGCTGCCCACCAATGCGGTGGGTGATAAAGAGGGGCTGTGCTTTGAAAACGGCCAGGTAAAAGTTCCGGAATGTTTTCATCGTGCCTATAAACTTTTTGTTGAAGGGGAGTGGACATCCTTAACTGAGGATCCGGAATGGGGCGGCCAGGGGTTGCCCAACAACATATCCCAGGCGGTCGGCGAATATCTGATCGGCAGCAACTGGGCTGTGGCGAATTATGCCGGCATGGGTCACGGCACCGGTAAAATGATCGAAATTTTCGGCACCCGAAAGCAAAAAGACCTATTCTTAAAAAACCTTTATACCGCCAAATGGGGCGGCACCATGCTGTTGACCGAGCCCATGGCCGGTTCGGATGTCGGTGCGCTGACGACCACTGCCGTCAAGAATCCCGACGGCACTTATTCCATCAGCGGAAATAAAATTTTTATCACCAATGGGGAGTATGATCTGGCGGAAAATATCATTCACCCGGTTCTGGCACGGATTGAAGGCGATCCGCCGGGTACCAAAGGCATTTCTATTTTCATCGTTCCCAAAGTTTGGGTCGACGAAGACGGAAGCCTGGTTGGAGAAAATGATGTCGTTTGTACGGGCATAGAAGAAAAAATGGGGATTCACGCCAGTTCGACCTGTTCCATGACCCTGGGCGGCAAAGGCAACTGTCGGGGATTGCTTCTCGGAGAAGAACGTCAGGGGATGAAGATCATGTTTTACATGATGAATGAAGCGCGACTGGGAGTTGGCTTTCAGGCCTTTAATTATGCGTCGGCCGCCTATTTGTACGCGCTCAACTATGCCCGCGAACGGGTTCAGGGCCGGGACCTCGAAAAGGGCAAAGATCCCAACGCGCCCCAGGTGCCGATCATCCGGCATCCGGATGTGCGCCGGATGTTGCTGGGAATGAAAGCCTATGTGGAAGGGATGCGCAGCTTTGTTTACTATGTGGGTCAGTGCCTTGATAAGGAAGCCCTGGCGACCGAAGCAGAGGAAAGAGAATTTTTTAAAGGGTTTGGTGATTTGCTGACACCCCTGGTGAAAGCATATTGCGCCCAGCGGGGTTTTGATGTCTGTGTAGAGGCCGTCCAGGTCTACGGCGGATACGGCTTCATTCAAGAATATCCGGTCGAGCAACTCGTCAGGGACTGCAAGATAACCTCGATATACGAGGGTACCGACGGGATTCAGGCCATGGATCTTCTGGGGCGTAAACTGGGAATGGCGGAAGGCCGGGTGTTCATGGATCTTTTGGGGGAAATCCAAAAAACCATTGCCATGGCAAGGGAAACCAAAGGATTGGAAGAACTGACCGTCGAAATCGAGACGGCCGTCAACCGGCTGGGGGAGGTCGCCCTGCATATCGGCAAGAGCGCCCTGTCACCCCAGTTTAAAGTCGCCTTTGCCCATGCCTTTCCGTTTATGGAAGTCATGGGTGATGTCGTCATGGCCTGGATGTTATTGTGGCGGGCAGCTTTGGCAAAGCAGAAGCTTGACGGCGGAGCCAGGAAAAAGGATGTCGATTTTTACGAAGGTCAACTCAAAACCGCCGAATTTTTTATTCAAACCCTTCTGCCGACCACGATGGGAAAAATGAATTCCATCGTCAAAAGCAATGGATCCGCCGTGGAAATCTCCGAGGCGGCTTTCGGAGGATAACCCGGCAGAAAAAGCGCTGGCTACCGGTGCCAATGGGAGTTTAAAATGATCAGATAAAAGTCAACGACCTTTACCCAAATCCCTAGCTGCCATCCCGAATCACACGGCAAGATTGAATATCAAACGTCACTTCACCAATATTTATATTTGTCTTGTCTCGAAAGCCAGCCGCAAAATACATAAAACGATACACGTCGGCAAAGTTCGTTGCCAGGCCGACCGAGATACGAATTGCACCGGCGCTCTTATTCCCCCGGTGCTGAATCACCTGCACAAAATGGGGCAAGCTCAAATCCGGGCCACTGTTCATTCCGACGATCATATCCTCCGTCGTCAGCCCTTCTGCAATTTCACCTGCTCCGGGATTGCAAAAGCAGCCGGTGCGCAGCGAGATTCCCTCCTTGTTTGCCAGTTCTTCAATGCGACGATAATCAAGAAGCCGTTCATCCGGCCCGTAGAAGTTCAGCGTCACCGTTCCGCCGCGCATCTCTGTATCTGCCGGACCATAAATCCGGACCATCGGTTTGCCGTTGCTGTGCTGTAATGACAGCAAGTTATCGAGCAACCAGCCGCTGAGGCAGTGGACGCGCTTCCCAATGGTTTTGATTCCCACCTTTTCCAGGTGCTGTAATCCGGTTTTGATTGCCGGGATGTTCAGATAATTTACCGTACCGTCTTCAAATGCTGCTTCGTTTGGGGCGAGATAATGGCCGCTCCCCTGCACGCTGGCAAAGTTCACCGTACCGCCAGCAAACCACGGCCGTTTCAGCTTCTGGAAAATCGCCTTGCGAATAAGCAGTGCGCCGACGCCGGTAGGGTAACCAAACATCTTGTAGAAAGAAATAGTTACAAAATCCGGTTTAACCTCACTCAAATCAAGTCGGTTGGTGGGCACATATGCCGCCGCATCCAGCAGCACATCCGCCCCTTTACCGTGGGCTTGTTCAATCAAATGCAGCGGATGCTTGACGCCGGAAAAGTTGGACTGGGCCGGGAAAGCAAACAGATTGTTGCGAACCATATCTATGCGGTTTAGGATGTCATCCAGTTGTGTCCGATCTATTCGTAGATCCGGCATTGTTAAAGGCACATACGTCACCTGTGCCCCCTTGGCCTTCGCAAATTCGCGGATGCCGTTGACGGAGTTGTGATTATCAAAAGTCAGGATGTATTGGCTGCCGGGTGCAAACGGATAGGCCTCCCCCACCAGTTTCAATGCGACACTGGCATTGGGCGTGAAAACGGCTATATACTCATCCGGTGATGCATTGAAGTATCGAAGGACATATTTGCGCGTTCCCTCAACCAAGTCTGTCATTGCCAGGGAGGTGGGGTTTGCTGAGTGGGGATTGCCGAGTACGCTGGTACGAAGCAGTTCCATATGCTCACACAGTTGCGATTCGCTGTACAGTCCGCCGCCAGTATAGTCGAGGTAGATTTGTCCGTTAGCATCAAGTCGGCTGTATTCCGACTCCCGCCATTCATCTAATAGCTTAGTTCGATTAAAAGATGGATAACTTTCAACAAAAGCCGCAAATCCTTCTGCCATCTGATCTAATTCATATCTGTTTTTTGGGGTTAATTCAGGGGTTATGTTCATGGGTGTACTCCTTAAAGAAGCGGGGAAAGCACTGCTTCCCATAGTTTACATACATTATGACTGTGGAATACATATGACAAGCTAATGGTTTTTGCAAGAACTGTAATTGTAGGTTGCGTGCCCTATCAAATCCTGTCAACGAACTGATTCTATTGTGCATATGTTCAGCTAACCCACAACCGATCCGCTTATTTTTCGCAAGGAACCAGAAAATTTTTTAAGTTTGGATCTTGGCAGACATTTATGGTTGGATTTTGAGTTGTGATCAAATTTTGGGGGACAGATCAGTCGATACTAAATGACATTCAGGCCGGATTGAAGAGGATTGCTCGCTTCACGATATCATTTGTGTATCTTAAACTTTAAACCGCTGGTATTATTGAATATATATAGCAGATATCGCTCTCTAAACCCTGAGAGTTATACCTGATGATAGCGTAGGTTTTGAATGGTAAATAATATTTGACTGCTTTGGAGAATTTTAACAATTTAAAACATAATTTATTGTCGATAGCAGATAGCATGAAATTGAAGCTTTACTTCAATATGTAGAGTAAAATAATTAAAAGAGCACAAATATCCGCACAAACATGCAAACCAAGAACCATTCGCCTCTCAGATGGTTTTATTTTCTTAATATATAAAGCTTGTATTTTTTGTGTATCATATTCATAATAAAACGAATCTCGCCGTCGGCATACTTTAGCAACTTTCTTAAACAATCCCTCATCTTTTTCGAGAATATGAGAGTCAAGATTTTCTTTGATAGCAAGAATACGCCATAATAGAAAACGACGGACTTGGATTTTATATATAGAGTAGGTAATATATATTGCAAAAGCTAAGTAGATAAAAAATAATACCAGTATAGTATTAACGGGTATCTTTCCGCTCCAAATAAAACCAGCAAATCCAACACTAACTACTATCTGAAAGTTTGCGAGATCACTTTGACGTTTTGTGTGCTCAGATATCAATCCAAACCAATCCCCTTCTTTTTCCATAATTACCCTCCTACCATTAAATGTTTGGAATTTTATGGTTCCCTATAGATTTTCAAATAAAAAAGCAAATAAATAAGACCTCTTTTCAGGGGATAATTTAAAGTAATTTGGAAATTGAATTATAGAAAAATTATAAACTAAATCTGATTCGATTCTGGACGGTATTTATTAGTTGATATTGTCTAAAGTACGGAATATTTTATGATATGCTCAATACATACTTGAAATTTTATAAATTGCGAGCGAACGATTTCTTGCCATTATAAAAATTTTCTAATTATTTCAGATACTAAATAGATATCTTAACCCATAATTGCAAATTCCAGCGCTTATTTTCTAATCTCTCCCCATAAATACTCAATATTCCAGATCATTAAAGCGAATCTTCATCAAGATCCTAAAAGGGCATTATATACCCCAGAGGCCAACCAACTCACCAGTCTCGATTATCTTCTCTAGTTTTTAACAATTCTCCCTGCGAGACCACCTTTATGAATTTGACGAGTTGGTTACCTGTTTTATGTTCCTTTGGAAAGATGTGCGGAAACACTTTTCAAGCTCTATTATCCTATCCCTGCAATTACCGCGTTTACTGCTTTGTCTATTTCAAGAGCACCGGTATTGATGACAAAATCGTAGTTTACGGGATCCGCAATATCCGCATTGAAGTATTTTCTGACAAATGCCCTGCGATCCGATTCTGTTCGAATAATACGCCGTTTGGCATCCTCGGCCGTAACATTGAAAGTGCCGGCAACGTTTGCAATCCTGACATTCTGCGCTGCAACGATGCGCAGCCGGAAACAGTTTTCAGGTGGAATTACAAAATTTGCACCTCTACCTACAATGATTGCGCGGCCGTGCTCCCCGATAGCACCGATTACTTTCATGAGATGCTTCAGGTATTCGTCCGGCCACAAATGCCGATCGTATACCAATGAAGATATACAGTCTTCCAGAACGGTCAGTCCTTTTTCATCCAGTGTCTCAAGCAGCTTTTCACTGACATCCGCGCGTCTGGCTATTTCGTGTAGCACTTCCTGATAAAATACCTCGAAGCCGAGTTTTCCGGCTAATTTATTTGCCATGATACGGCCGCCGCTGCCCGGTTCTCGGGAAATGGTTATGGTGGAAACACCCAGCTTTTCTTTCACTCTTTTGGTCTTCAAAAGCTGCCATCGTTGCATTTGTTCTTCGATGATCTGCTGAACCGAACGGGTTTTTGTTTTCATAGGGGCCTCCTTTCTTTCGATAGAAGTCAAATCCTTTGTAAGGGTCGCCGAATCCTCGGCAAGTAGGTGAAAAGATGCTCGATGAGATACGGGGACCTGCTACACGCATCCATAAATATGGAAACATCATATTTCACCATAAAGGTCAACGAGGTTACAGAGATAATTTAAAAATCGACTTCTGTGAACGCACGGATCTTTGTGGTTTAGCTATAATTAGAAAATACCTAATCAAATTTATGAAGCAAAGCACTAAGATGAACATCGCTGATCGAAGTCGTTCAATTCGAATGGGGTAATTCAGATGGAAGTTGCGATCCACGAATAATTACGAGTCAAGTCGGCAGAAAAAGTCGTTCCGAGGCGACTTTTGTCAATGCCTTGAATATAGGACTTGTTCTAATTCATCTATGTCCAGATGAGACGGATTGATTGAATCGTATTGCCCGGCTTGGTAAAGATCATATAAACTATCGGACAATCGTCGATTAAAAAAATCCAACTCTCCAAACGCAGACGGCCCCAAAGTGATTGAAGATTGCTGGGTTAGTGTATCGGAGTAATCCATTAATTTTTTCCCAAAAACAGAGTAAAAATTATAGTTGTATTTGGTTTTAACTGGAGATGCAGTAGTATCCTGCTGCTTTTCGTAGAGCTGCTGAATGGGTTTGGTAAATTCGCCACCGATTCGATCTAAAACCTCCACCGCTTCCTGTTGATAGATACCCACACTCAAAGCGCTCATCGCCTGTTGCAACGCGTCTACCAGAGCGGATTCCCGGGCAAAAGGGTCAAGCTTAAATTTTAGATCATAAAGCTCATATTCCTGTTGGGCATTGAGCTGTTGTTTTTGATATTCAATTTCATAATGGAACAATCGAACGTCGCGTATCAGCCTTTTGTGCAGTTTCAAAGCACTTTCTAATTCAAGAAAATATTGCATATTCGCTTTACTCTCCAGTTTCAGACTCTGACTCTCAATCACTACAGGTTCTATCGTTTTTTCCAAGATATCTTTGTATTGTGCTTGTTGATACTGATTCCAACGTTTTTTTTCACTTAGCAATTCTCGAAAGAGTTGGCGTATCTCAAAGCGTTCGCTGATTAATTCTTCGGGAAAATCGTCTGGAAACATTGATTCTATTGGGTAACACTCCTTAACCGCATCTTTAAGCTCAATAAAATTAATCTCATATAGATCTAAATATTTCCTTAAATTCCGATTTAGCTTATTGAGCCTATCAAGTTCGCTTTTTAGATCTGCATTTTCATTTTTTAAGTGTCCGTTTTTCTCTATTAAATCAGGTTTTATGAGTTGCAAAGCTTTTTCCCTGATTCCAGTATTATTAAGAAGAAAAATAAAAGCGGATAGCAGTGTTGCAGCGCAAACTAAAACAACCCAGAATTTGCGTGATTGTAACATGTTGATACCTCTATAATTGAAACTTTTCCATTTTTTTGTCAACGTTTGAGGGAAACCAACAAGTTCAGCGAGAATAGCAAAGAGAATATTTCAGGAAAAACTGACTTTGAGTGTGAGATTGAGCTCCGGTCAAGTACAACGTTGAATTTAAATATCATAAAACTTTAGGTGATGTCAAATACTCAGATTTATAGCCGTTGCGGTAATGATGATGCCGATATCGTGCCTTGCGATCATCTCTCAGGTATTCTTTCCGAATAAACTCTTTTATCACCGAAAGTAATCACATAACCGTTTCCGATTCCATTGGGGTGGAAGGAAACTCCCTCGCTTCGCATATGAACAAGGTTGTAAGCCGGCACAGCCTCAATTTTCAAACCACCCACAGTTTCGATATCACCATTTTCCATGATGATACCGCCTTTCAGTCTGGCGGCACAAGTTTTTGTTAGAACCAGAACGATTTTATCAGTTATCACAAGGTGTTGAGGACTGTCAAATGCCGGCATTTATGGCAGTTGTAGTTAACAAGGTTTCAAAAGTATCTACTGGTTTTTAACTTTTATCCTTGCATCAGGAACTGTATCCTACAATAATGAATTCATCAACTCACATTTGCTGGCTCACGTGCCGGTAGAAGACTTTTTTGGTCGAGATGATGCCACCTATGCGGCCTACAACATCATACTGGCTGCACAGCGGATGGGGTTGGGTAATTGCTTGATCGGCTATTTTATATACGCTCTCGAAAATAGCGGGCAACTGAGAAGGCGTTTGGGGTTGCCGGACAACCGCCGGGTGGAAGTTGCCCTGGTGATTGGATACCCTAAATACCAATTCAGACGGGCCGTTCCGCGGCGGAGAACGGAGATTATCTGGAATCCGGCTCCGAACAAGGCGGGGTTCTGATACGCTTTCTTCTGTGATTTACATCTGAGTTGTATCAAATAGATTGCGACTGTCCTTGACTTGTTGCCGCCAGCGCGCTAATTGAAGCGGGACTTTTTTGAATTCGGATGTTGGCCTCCGGGGCGTAGGCTCCTATAGCCCCTATAGGGCGGATGCCAAAATCTAAAATTGGCACGAAAAGCTGATTAAACGGAATAAAAATGGGATGAAAGTTAAGAGCCACGTTATGCACGATTTTCATCACCCCACACTTAACCTATCAGCTCCTCAACCAATCAACCACGGGTAACGATATCTGTGGTAAAGACAACAGTAGATGCAGAACCTGAAAACGCGATGGAAAAGTGAGGGTGGTTACCGGGAGGTCCTTGTCGTTGCTATTCCTTTGATTCTGAGCACGGCAACCTGGTCAATACAGCATTTTGTGGACCGCATGTTTCTGACGTGGTATTCGCCTGAGGCCATTGCAGCAGCGATGCCGGCCGGGATGCTGAACTTTTCGATGATCAGTATTTTCATGGGTACGGCCGGGTATGTCACGACATTTGTGGCCCAGTACTATGGTGCTCGCCGGTTTCACCGGATCGGCCCCGCACTCTGGCAGGGGGTTTATGTGTCACTGTTGGGAGGGCTTGTCATCGTGTGCGCCATACCCTTTGCCGAGTCTGTTTTCAGGTTGGTTGGACATAGCCCGCTGGTTCAGCAAAACGAGGTGGAGTACTTTAAAATCCTGTGTCTGGGCGGTGGTGCCTATGCCGCATCCTATGCCTTGTCCGGATTTTTCAGCGGCAGGGGAAAGACCTGGCCCGTGCTGTGGGTCAATGTGGCAACCACTGTTGTGAATCTGGTCCTGGATTACGCCCTTATTTTCGGTCACTGGGGCTTTCCCGAATTGGGCATCAGGGGGGCTGGCATCGCCACGGTTGTGGCGGGTGTATTTTCATTGCTGATGTTTTTTGCTCTGCTGTGCAGCGGTACGAATAACGACACCTTTCATACCATCAAAGGGTGGCGGCTGGAAAAAGACCTGTTTGTACGGTTGTTGCGGTATGGCTTTCCCTCAGGAGTGCAGTTTTTTCTGGAGATGGTCGGTTTTACGGCCTTTGTTCTGCTGGTTGGACGCTTGGGAATTGCGAGCCTGGCGGCAACGAATATCGCATTTAACATCAATACGCTGGCCTTCATGCCCATGATCGGCTGCGGCATTGCCGTATCCGTTCTGGTCGGACAGTATCTGGGTGGGGATAAACCCGACCGTGCCCAGTCGGTTGTCTATTCCGGATTTCACCTGACCCTGGTTTACATGATCAGCATTGCAGCGGCCTATGTCCTGGTACCCGATGTATTTGTGGCACCATTTGCCCTGCGGGCCGACCCCCGGGGGTTTTCCGAGATTTATGGGTACAGTGTTATTCTGCTGCGCTTCGTAGCGGTATACTCGGTATTTGATACCATGAACATCATATTCTGTTCCGCCATCAAAGGGGCAGGGGATACCCGCTATGTGATGCTGATAACCGTGATTTTATCGGTGTTCGTGTTTATTGTGCCGGTCTATCTGGCTGTTGTTGTTTTTGAATTCGGTTTGATGATTGCCTGGGTATTTGCCACGACCTATATCATCATACTCGGCTTCATCTTTTATCTTCGATTTCTCGGCGGAAAATGGAAAACCATGCGGGTGATTGAACGCAGCGGGGAAGTCCCGATGCTAAGGCCCACCAAGCTGGGAGGGGTTGCAAAGTTATAACCCAACCCGGACAAGCCGGGATTGAATATTGACGATTGCAGATTTGAGGTATCGCTTCGCTCTGTCTTTTCTATTTAGACACCTAACTCTCCTCGGAATCTTCCTGAAGGGCACCGGAGGCTTCTGCTTCCCGGGCGGCAATTTCGGCCTTGGCCGCTGCCTTGGCTGCTTTGCGGGTCATTTTAGTTGCCTGCCTTTCAGTTTCTGCGGCTGTTTTTTCCGCCTCTGATTTGGTTTCCACATCAACACCTTCCGGGTCTGCCGTTATATCTTCAACTTTTTCTCTGGCCTTTGCGGCTGCCTTGGCAGCTTCTGCAGCCTCTTTTGCCGCCGCCTGAGCTAGTTTTCGGGCATCTTCGAGGGCGTCCAGTGTTTCCGCCATCTCACCGGCCTTGCCTTCCTCCGGCTCGGCATCCAACTCGATATCTTCAGCGGCCATAACCATTGCCGTCACCGGCAAAAGGAAAAGCGTATTCTCCATGGGATTGCCGAAGGGATCCAGGACCCGGTTGTCGCTGACACGAAATGGAAGAAAAGCAAGGTCAGATTCGGCTGAATATTCCGCAAGGGTGTCGGCATCAACATTTTTAACCATTTCCGGATTTGCATCGATACGCACTTCTTCGAGCATCTCATGGAGACTTTCAATGGTTTGAGTGTCTCCGTTGCCATCGGCTACGGCCAGCAACCGGATCTTGGCGTCACTCCATTTTTCATTTCGCGTCATCAAATAGGCAAGCAAAAGCATCAGTCGACTGGTGGCATCACCCCACCACCAGACATCAATGCAGCGATCCTGACGGTCGGATTCTTCCAAAGCGCCCCATTTGTCTGATTTTACATTCAGGATCACAATGTTGCAGCCATGACGGTAGGCCGCCCGAAGGTTTTTACCGAATTCCCGGGCATGAAGGCCCAGAAATTTTGCGGGAGATTGCCCCAGCCAGTTGAGTAGAATGATGTTGGCCTTTAACGATCCAATGCCGTAGGCTTGAATTAGCGTCTGGATGCCGATCTCAAGATTCGGCGCCGTCACCACCAGAGGAAATGCATGGGCGTCATCTTTTTGAATATCCCGCTGAAGTTGGGCTTCGGCTTCCTCCTTCAGCTTGCGCATTTTTAGACCTTCGCCCTCCAAAATTTGGACGGCGCTTGTGAGTCCACTGCCGCCTTCAATCCAGGATGAGAAGCACAGCAGCTGGGATCGCCGTTGGGGGTTGTCGGAAAAAGCCAGGATCTGAGGACGCCAGTCGCGTGCATGTTCCGGATCGGCGGCGGCTGCCAGAAGATGCTCCCGGATAAGCTGGAGATGATGTGATCTGCGGCTATCGGCCCAGCGGGAAGGACCGGCGGTGCGCCTAAGATATTGAAAAACCCCGAACAGCACTGCAACTGCAACGATTCCGGCGGAAATGTCGATGGCCAGCATGACGCCCAGACATGCCAGGGCGCCGGCCAGACTGAGCCATTTATGGAAGTAGCGAAAGCGGGGGCGAAAAGATGGGCTCTGGGAACGTGCTTCATAATAGGTGGCGTAGTTTAAAAGACCATAGGAAATTAAAAAAAACATCGAAACTACCGGAGCGATCAGATTAAGTTGGCCCCAGGCCACGGTGGCGTAAGCAATGCCGGCTGACAGTAAAACGCCGCGTCTCGGATTTGCGGTGGGTCCGGATCCTTTGGCGAAAGGAACGAGAAAAGGAAATATGCGATCCGCCGCCAATGACTGCAGAATGCGTGGTGCGCCCAGAAAAGAGGCCATGGCCGACGATAAGGTTGCGGCAATGGATCCGGCGGTAACCAGAAAGCCGAAAAAGGCGACCTTTACCATGGCACCATAGTCGCTCATCAAAATGTCAGCCGGCAATGCGGCGGCAAATACTACGGATGATAGAAAGTAGACGATGATGGATACGCCTACGGCCATAAAGGTACCGCGGGGCAAGCTTTTGCCGGGGTCCTGCAGGTCGCCGGACATGCTGACCCCCTGGGTAAAACCCGTGACAGCCGGGAAGAAAATAGCAAACAGCACCCAGAAACCCAGGGCTGTTTGCGGAGAAGACCAGTTTTGAACCAGCCGGGCATTGTCCCACCTGAGAAAACCACCGATAAAAAAGGAGATAATGGCGGTCACCAACACGACCATGACGACATACTGAAATCTGGTGGCCCAATCTGCTCCCAGCCAGGCGAAGATGAAAAGAAAAGACACTGCCAGCACGGCGATAATTTGAGGCAGGATGCTCAGGTTCGTGGTAAACAGAGGGGCCAGGGCTTCGCCAAAACCGAGACAGTAAAATGCAATCGAGACCGATTGAGCCAAAAAAACCACAATACCGATGGCACCACCGAATTCACGCCCGAGGGTGCGGGAGATCAGATAATAGTCACCGCCGCCTTTGACCTTAATATTGGTGGCTATGGCCGAAAGAGAAACACTGGTCAACACCGAGATACCGTTGGCCAAAAGCAGTATGAGCAGAGCAAGACCGAGTCCGGCATTACCGACCACGTAACCCAGCCGCAGAAATAAAATAATGCCGAGGATTGTTAAAATACTCGGTGTGAATACCCCGGCAAATGTGCCCAGTGTGCCGCCGGCATCAGAGGTGTCGGGCCCGGCACCCAGATTGTTCTCCGTTTCACGATTTCTCATTCGGCAAGTATCTTTCGATCATTGACAATAGCAACCTATAGAAAATAGACGCTAATGTTTAAATTTAGGGATGTCAAGAAAATTTAATATGATCTTAAAATTCGTCGTCGATTGGCAAAACGACAGGTATCTTTATGAAGACAGTTGTGTATACTTTAATTAACCGGAATTCAATTATCAAATTTTATGGTGGTGTGCACCTTATTTCATAGTCCATAATCCCCGTACGTTAAAGTCAAAAAAAACTTAATCTATTGTTAACCATATAAAAAATGCAAAATAGTTCAGTGGTCAATATTCTAATTGGACCAGGAGATTTTTTAAAGAGAAGGCATTTTGCATAGTCTGGTTTTATATCTAAACTACAAGTATTGCCGGAAGAAATAGCTCGCTTGAAAATTTTTAAAGAAGCAAATTATTCTGGAAAAACCCTTTAGCGGGTTGTGCATGAATTGTCTTATCTACTCTAAATGCCTGAATTACTATTTATAAACTATAACTAGTTCAACAAAGAAAATTTGCTAAATTATGCGACAATTTTCTAGCAAAATCGCGACGATTACACTTCCGTAACTCCTGATTTGTTTTAAACAGCGACAACCCAACGAATTGGCACAAAATCAAAAGAGTAGAATAGTTACTCCTTTTCGAAAAGAATTATCCCTCGACTAGCGTTTTATCTTTTTGATGGAGAAACATTTTAGCTACATTGGCTGATGTTGGGAAGGTCGACAAGTCAATGGATTTTTAGGCTGAATGGCATTTCCTATAAATTTCCGCAGTAAAAATTCTAACTGGAAAATACAGCTGCTCATTTTTGTTCGGTTTATTCCATTTCCAGGGCCATAATTTCCTCAATAAAACAAATTCTTCAAGAGCTATCTGCTGGTGTTATGAAACCTGCACGCTGGCAGTCCAACTTCTTTGAGGAGAAAATATTTATGTGCTTTAAAATATGACTATGAGAAGAGAAGCAGTTATATGCCTTCTGCATTGGTATGTGGAAGAAAATAATTCGCTAATAAAATAAAGAAATAAGGAATATAAAACAAATACTTTATATATAAGGGGGATTCCGATGGTTGAAATGATACACAGTGGTGGGACTTTTATGTACGTAATCGTAGGTGTATCGGTAATGTCTTTTGCACTCTTTTTTGAGCGGGCAGGATATTTATATTTAAAACTGAAACTGAATAATGAATGAAATTCCCCGGATCAAGGCCAAAATTAATGATCACTTCCATGATGGATATGTTCACAATTATTTTAATTTTTTTGCTGTTTCAATTTTCTGAAAAGCCCGAAACGATTCACATGCGGGAAGATATAGAACTGCCCCAATCCACGGCCAAAATGGATCATACAGAAACTATCAAGCTGGTCCTTACCCAAAAAGGCCTGCATCAACGATGATTTGATCGCACGGGTAAGAAAGGGCCGGGTTATCGGACTCGATGCGCAAAACCTCAAGGCTTCGGTTCTTTATATCGTTTCCCTGGATTGGCGGATACATGGACTACCAGGGGGATCAGGACTGGTTTCAGATTGCCATGCAGACGCTGGATCCCAATAACCCCGATGACCTATGGTATTATGACGTCGAGGTGCGACTGGTATCCGGTGCGGTCACGGATGTCGAATATGTATGGAAGTATTACCGTGACAGCAATGACAATAAATTATTGGTGGACCGTCCAACGGAAAATGACGGCTACATCGGATGTGTCGGCGATCAGGATCCCATTGACAACAGTGTTATCGATATCGACACCCAAATCCTGGCCGACGATTTATGGGTGGGTGATGGATGGAGTGGGATGTATTACTTTGCGGTCAGCGATTTTAACTACGTCAGTTTGCCGGGCACCTTTGAGCCCAACCCGCGGCCCGATGATGATTGGGGATACAACGCTGCCTACTACTTCAAAGTCACACTGGTCTACCATCCGGGTCTGGCGCGTCCGGAATAACCGGCGACAGCCGACCTTAAGCGGATGCAATTGTAAAAGGTCCTATATCGACCGCAAGGTCGGAAATGAAAAATAGAGCAGCTCCTCCGGATTCCGGCCCTGATTGCCGGGAAGGATTCGCGGAAGAAGCTGCTCTTTTTCTTACAAGGCCACCCAACCGCACTTTAATTCCAATATTAAACCACCACTTCAAGGCATTGCGGGCAGGTCGAAATACGAAATGGTTCGACCGGCTCGCCGTCCTGAGCCATGTCGAAGGGCAACTATAAGATTCGAATGTTCAGATCAGTCTTTTTTAAACTTCCTCCGGATACCTACAATACCGACTAAGCCAAAACTTAGAAGGAGCAGGCGGGTAGAACCATAATGGTCTTTTGCAACCCATGCATGATACGCATTCTTTAGCCAGGAGAATACATTATCATAAAAATTAGTACTTGGGCTGGGGATGTTTGCCAATTCATGGACCTTGTGACTAACGATATTAGAAATTCCAGCACCCGCGTACATGGGGCGGTAACCTGTCCTTGGGAGTTTGGTCCAGTTGTAGTCAAGATAATCGAGCTGTTTCGGCCCGCCGTGGTCATATGGCAATAAAACTATTTCCGGCTGCGTGCTAAATACACAGTCATTGAAAAGATAACCTTTTTCGGTGGCCAAATGGTTTTCGATGGTGATTAATGGTGTATTTCGGCAGTCATTGTTAAAATGCTCAGGATTATCCCAACCGTACAGTCTGTTTATGTCATTGTATAAAATATCATCGGAAATGGCACTCAGCGCCGTTTGTCCTGTAGCACTGATAAAAAAGACGCAAATGAAAATTAAAACTGACCTCATATCATCCCCTTTTCGTGTAATTTCTTACACCAACCCCCTCACACCGACTAAACCTGAGCCTGAAAAATTATCGTGCCAAGTTCGGAACTCGCAACATGATCGTCCTCAAACACCGGTGGTAAACAAAAGATAAATAACTTCACCTTTTATAGGCTTCGACGCCTAAAATTGTGACCATATTTTTTGTGCCCCCTAAGTTTTATGACCTTTCAATGAGAGTAAACCCCGAATTCAACAAAGTGTCAAACCTTTTTCTGTCAACATATAAAAAATATCCCTGAAAGATTTATTGATATATTCCATTTCATAATCCTTTGCGATTTGGCTGTCCCATGCGTAATGGACCACCCCGTGCCGTTTCCCATAGTGTACAATTGATTCCGGACCCTGGTACAGTGAATATGTCCATCCCATGATCAAAAGTTTGAACGATAATTTCAAGCTGACCGTCACCGTCAAGATCACCGACCGTCGGCGCCGCCGGTGCACCATTGCCGTTTCCATTATATCCGGGATCGGGAAGGGGAATATCATGCAGAAGCGATCCATCAGCGCCAAGTACCAGCAGATAACCTGAATCCGTGACGTCCGGGTCGCCATAGGTTGTGAACATCAGTTCCGGTGATCCATCCTGGTTTAAATCGGCCGACGTCACCTCTGAGGCGTACATCAGCGGCTTGCCGTGCGTATAATTGAACCGCCAGAGTTCCTGGGCATCGGCGGCATATGCATGGACAAAGCCGTCATTGAGTGACACTATTATTTCCGGTTTTTCATCGCCTTGAACATTGATCGTGGTCGGAGCCGGCACGCCGCCCGGTGGATACCATCCATCGACCGTTACAGGGGCAAATCCTCGTGGTAGTGTCTCCCACCCCGCTTTGCGCATGGCCGATCTGCCGCCGTCACCATGGGAACCTTCTAAAACCATGACCGCGTATGCCTGGGTTTCATACGGTACATTGAATTCAATGTTGGGAATACCCACAACCTCATTCCTGCCATCTAAATCCAGATCAGCAATATTGGGCGGCGATGCCGTCCACTGCAACCACTCCTGCCGGGATGGATGCGGCCAATCACCGGTATGATTATGATAATGGTCTTCTTCTACCTGTGGATCGGCCCAGCGAATAAACTGCCCCCATGTCATGGGTAAATTAAGATAATCGGAAGATCGGTTGGTCTATTTAATGGTCAGGTTAATTTTATAGTGGAATCTTTTCCACAGATAGAAGTTTCTAAATTTATCGGCTGATTTCGGGTGTGACTTGAGGATCATTATGGAGGCTGGTGACTTATTGATCAGTCAAATTTATGGAAATATATATTATTTTCAGGTTTTATTCGAGCATTTCAGGGTTTTGGGTCGTAAAGTTAGCGGTCGGTGTAAAAAATGCAAATTCTGCTGAACGTATCAATCCCTGGAGAGGATTGTCCGGTGGAGAATAAAAGGCTCCAAGAGGCACAGGTGGTTCGGAAAGTACAGGAGTCAAGGATACATCAAAATCGACAAAAAAATTAGCAACCAAACGTGTGGTGCGCTGCAACATTTGAATAGCCAGCACATAATCCGCTGCACTAATCTTATCCGCTTGTAAGCAGCAAGGATATCCTTAAGAAGGAATGGTACGCCAGTAAAGGGCCCATCAGGTAATTTTCCTTTTGCCGCTTCCCTGGCCTGATCATACATTGAGGTAATTACTGCATTAAGAGTCGGATTCAGTGTTTCAATGCGCTCAATGCATGCTTCCACCAATTCGATTGGTTTGATTTCCTTACGGCGCACCAATTCAGCTTGAGCTGTGGCATCAAGAAATGTTAGTTCTTCGAGGTTCGACATTTTGACACCTCCTTATTTGACTGAGTTCCGACTTTTGATTTTTTGGCCATAAAGGGATTCTATAAAATTTCATATAGCTTTTGAATATCATACGGTTTTCAAAGCTGGCAACCGTTGTGATTTAGCAGCTATATTTAACTCAGAACTATGTGGCCGGGAAAAGATTACCATAAAACTGTCCAAACTACGATACGTATCGTCTGACGCTTCAACTACCTGCTGGTAATAGGCAATCTCCGACGTTTTCTTCGATAAGTTCATCTCCTTCACCAACGCTCAAAACCAAATCGCTGCCCCATAATTCATATTCATGCCCATCGATCACACGGGTTAGCATTACGTAGATTGTATCCGAGATGGTTGTTGAACCAATCAAAATAAACCTTCATTTTTTTATGTCACCTTTTCCTGCATACCTAACATTCGTCTTCACCCGTTTATCGGGTGCAGGGCGTGGTTGGGCGGTTCAGGTTGTGAAAAATTGGGCTTATGATATGAAATCAGAGGATTTCCCTTTTTCAGGGGTGCTATTTGACCTTAACAGCCTCAATTTTGTGGTTGGACAAAAAAGTCCGGAACATTATAGATCTATTTTGACTTTTTCTTGTATTCCTCGCGCACCGCTTTCAGTTCTTCATCCGTTCGGCAGATTTCTTCTCCCTAACTTTTTTGATTTCCTCGCTATAATCTTTGGCCAGAAACTTCGGAAAAAGTTCACCGACAAACTCAACATCCGGCCTGAGCTCCTGAAGCTTTGATTTGAACATTTTCCATGAAGAATGTCCGTAGGAATAATCCGGACCCACGCACATGTATGTTTTGTAAGGTTTGGCTGCCATTAAATAGGCCCCGGAACGGGAGTGCATCATGGCATTGCTTAGGGTGCTGAAAACGTAAGGGTGGAATTTGGCGCCTGTCAGTGCATCAGTGGCGGCCTGAGTGAGCACCAGAATTTTTTTGTTCTGCCGGGCAAATTCGGTCAACCCCATGGCAATGCCGCTGGATGTGGGTCCCATGAGAAAATCCACTTTGTCCTGATTGACGAAACGCTCGGCCAGGGCCATGGCAACATCCTTTTTGAGCTTTGTGTCTTCAACAATTGCTTCCAGGTTACGTCCCAGGACGCCGCCGTCCATATTGATCTGCTCAATCGCAAGCTCAATCGCCTGACGGCCGTGGGTGCCGTAGCCTCCCATTTTGCCGGAAGAAATGAACATGGCGCCGATCTTGATGGGCTCGCTGAAGGAAACAGCCGGGCTCAAGAGGAATGCCAAAGCGATGACCAAAACACACACATACTTAGCATTTTTTAAAACTCGCATTTTTTTACCTCCTTTTTAAAAGTTATACCCCAATCTAGATAAATCGAAAATCCGAAATTTAAATATCGAATTTCATGGCCCGGATTTTTTATTCTGCTTCTCTCAAGCGCCTGATGGGTTACTTTTCAGCCGTCCATTCTGCCTGCCAATTATTCCGAATAGTCGGATTTGTTCTGGATCCGTTCCTTCAAGCCCTTGATCAGGGCTGTGCACACCTGATTGGCATCGGCCACCACGGCCACATCCGCCATTTTCATCATGGTGGCATTGGGGTTTTTGTTGACCGCGATGATAAAGTCGGCATCGGTTGTGGCGGCCGTGTGCTGGATGGCGCCGCTGATACCAAAGGAAAAAAGAATCCGGGGTTTGATGTGTTTGCCGGCCTGGCCGACCAGGGCGCCGCCATCGGCCCAGCCGGCATATACGATGGGGCGGGTGGCACCGACCTCACCCGAGAGCAGTTGGGCCAGCTCGAAGAGTTTCTTGAATTTCAGTTTGCTGCCCATACCCCGTCCGCCGCAGACGACGATTTTAGCCTCTTCGAGTCTCTGGTCACGATCGGTTCGGCGTTCATAGGCCACCAGACGCAGGCGATCCACGGGTATTTTTTTGGGCAGGGGAATGCGCACGACTTCTCCGCGACGGGTATTGTCATGGGGAAATTCCTGGAAAGTTCCGGGACGAACGGTGGCCATTTGAGGACGGTGGTCGGGTGTGATGATTTCGGCGACCAGGTTGCCCCCGAATGAAGGTGCAATTTGCAGCAAATGCCCTTCATCCGTAATCTCGAGGCCGATACAATCAGCTGTTAGGCCGGTGCCAAGGCGCTTGGCCACCCTCGGCGCGAACTCCCTGCCGAACGATGTGGCACCGATCAAAATTATTTCCGGCTGATGATCTCCGGCGAGTTTTTCCATTAACACGGTGAACTTTTCAACACTGTATTGACTCAGAGAAGGATGCTCGACGACCAGTACTTTTTGAGCGCCGTGGGCAATATATTCGGCCACATATTCATCGGTCTCGTGGCCGAACACCACGACACAAACTTCGGCATTTATACCGGTCGCCAGGTCATTGGCCTTTGCCAGCAGTTGAAGGGTCACCCGGTTTTGAAAATAGTTGCGGTAATCGGCGAAAACCCATATGGAATTTTTCGTTTGACTCATATCAATAAGGTTCTGAACGGTCATAACCCTCATATTCTTTTCAAGTCTTTTCCCATGGCGCTGCTGATTTTTTCTCCATATTTGTTGAAGATCTCATCGGCTACCTTTTTTGGCGCACCTTTTAAAACGACATTCTTTTTTTCTGCCGTCGGAGAATAGACGTTGATGATTTTTGTCGGTGATCCTTTTTGTCCGACCGCCGTGAGGTCCAAACCAAGATCCCCTGCATTGAGGATTTTAATTTGTGACCGTTCATAAGCACCGATCAGCCCCCCCAGCGACGGATAACGGGGCGCATAAACCTGATCCATGATGGTCACCAGACCGGGCAATTTCATTTCCATAATTTCGAGAAAGCTGTCGGATATGCGGTGCATGCGAACCTGGCGGCCTTTGATTTCCAATTGTTCCACGTAGGCGGCCGCGGGGATGTGAAGCTCTTCGGCAAGCTGGGGACCGACCTGGGCGGTCTCACTGTCGCTGGTGAAACAGCCGCAAAGGATGAGATCAAAATTCGGGCATTGCTTTTCGATGGTTCGTGCAAGGGTATAGGACGTGGCATAGGTGTCTCCGCCGGCCATGGCTTGATCGCAAAGAAGGATACCCTGATCCGCCCCCACGGCCATGGCCTCGTAAAGCACTTCGGCCGCCATGGGCGGGCCCATCGTGAGGGCTGTAATTTCCCCCCCGTGCCGGCTTTTTATCTGCAGCGCTGCTTCGAGCGCATAGGCGCAGGCCGGGTTCATCATGCCTTCCGCCAATTCACGTTTCAATGTCCCCGTTTTCGGATTCCACGGCAGCTCGGATACCATGGGAACCTGCTTGATGCAGACGACAAGGTTTAGCATGATTTTGCTGATCCTTATTAAAGTATCACTCTCTATGATTGTTTCTGAGTCAAAAGTTGCATTAACATAATTGACCTTAAGGCAAAATGTTTGTTGTAAGTTGTTTGTTGTATGTTGTTTAAAGAAAAGTTACATTTCGCAATTGATTATTTAAACCTCATTTTTGTTTTTCTACCACAACAGACAACGGACCACTAACAACTAACAAATTGACCTTTTACCTCATTTAGTCTCTTTATGTATAGATATGTTCGACAACTTCTATCCGCCGACTATACCAACTTTCAGGTCAATTGCGAAAGCACCGACCGGGCGATCACCATGCGCTGCACTTCGCTGGTGCCTTCGTATATTTCGGTCACTTTGGCGTCTCTGAAGTAACGCTCAACATCATATTCCTTGCTGTAGCCGTAACCACCGTGAATCTGTAACGCCAGATTTGTCACCTGCGTGGCGGTTGTGCTGCAGTGCAGCTTGGCCATGGCGGCCTCCGCCCCGAAGGCTTGACCGGCATCTTTAAACGCGCAGGCCCGATAGAGCAGGAGCCGTGCGGCGTCAATTTCGGTGGCCATGTCGGCCAGATAATTCTGGATGGTTTGAAATGAAGAAATGGGTTTTTTGAACTGCTGGCGTTCTTTAGAATATTTTACCGCCGCGTCGAAAGCGGCCTGGGCAACACCGAGGGCCTGGGCGCCAATGCCGATGCGGCCCGTATCCAGCGTGTTGAGTCCGATCTTCAGGCCATCTCCCGGACGGCCGAGCATGTGACTTTGCGGCAGGCGGACATCTTCGAAGAACAGGGAAGACACCGGGTTTGCGCGCATACCGCACATATCTTCGAGTTCGCCCACAAAAAAGCCCGGCATGCCTTTTTCAACGATGAAAACGCCGGCCCCGCTGCGCCGGTCGCCCAAATCCATGGCCGCGAAGGTGAGCGCCAGACCACAGACGCCGCCGTTGGTCACAAACACCTTGGTTCCATTAACGATATAGTCACCATTATCAAAAACAGCGGTTGTTTCAACCGCACCGGCATCGGAACCGGCGTTGGCCTCCGTCAGACAGAAGGCACCGATATGTTCTCCACTGGCCAGCAACGGCAGAAAACGCTTTTTTTGTTCAGCGCTGCCGAACTGTACAATCGGGTAGGCGCCCACGCTGTTGTGCACCGTTATGCAAAGACCGATGGCGGCGCATACCCGGGAAAGTTCTTCGATGGTAATGGCATAACTAATGGTGTCAAGTTCCGCTCCGCCGTATTTTTGCGGAACCTGGAGCCCGAAATAATTCAGCGGACGCATTTTTTCGATCACTTCCCATGGAAAACGGGATTCGCGATCGATATCGTGGCTGATGGGTCCCAGCTCAGTTTCGGCAAACTTGCGAACAGCCTTTCTAACGGCTTTGTGCTTCATGCATGGATTAAAGTCCAAACTGTTTCTCGCTCCTGCTGGTTTGATCACAGCATTCAAATTGATGAGTTTTTACAGATTTCATAGCAAAAGCCCCTTTGGGGAACGGTTGAGCGAACCTTAGATATGAGCACAGTAAATAAACCCCAATGTTACTATTTTAGGGCAAAACCGAACGATCAACCTCCAAATAGCCAAGGCTGTGCTAATTGTCAATGTCGAATTATTCCAAGATTGAAAATCGGGCCCTTTGGTTCGGTTTATTTTCTTCTTAGGATTCAGGAACAGCCAGCAGCTCGATCAGCTGCTTTCTGGAAAAGGTCTTCAGCAGTCCCGGATCATCTTCCTTAACCACACCGTTCATCAGGCTTTTCTTCTTTTCAATGATGGCGGAAATTTTTTCCTCCAGGGTACCTTCCGTGACGAGCTTGAAGACCTGAACCCCGCGTTTTTGGCCGATGCGGTGGACGCGATCGGTGGCCTGATCTTCCCTGGCCGCATTCCACCAGCGATCATAGTGGATGACCACCGAAGCGGCCACCAGATCGATACCGGTGCCTCCGGCTTTAAGACTGCCGACAAATACCCGGCAGGCAGGGTCATTGTTGAACCGGTCGATGATTTTACCGCGGTTGCGGCTGGCGCCGGTCAAAGTCGCGAAGTCCACCTCATTTTGGGTCAGATGTTTTTCCACGATGCGGATCATTTTCAGATACTGGCTGTAGATCACCACCTTCTGCCCGCTGTCAAGTGATTCGGCCAGAAGTTCCTTGAAAAGCTCCCATTTTCCGGATTGAAACTGATCGTAGTTGTCGTGGCCGGTTTCTACCGTGGCGGGGTGGTTGCAAATCTGTTTAAGCAGGGTGAGCAGGGCGAATATGTGAATGTAGGGTACGGACAGTTGGCGTTTTCTTAATAGCTGAACCAATTCATGGCCCCGATTGGCAACCGCATCCCGGTAGAGTTTTACCTGATCCTCACTCAGGCGACAGGTGCGGATGTCTTCGATTTTGGGCGGCAGTTCGCTGAGGACCGTTGCTTTAAGACGGCGCAGGGTAAACGGTGAAATTAACCGGCTCAACTCCCGGCGGCGGGGACTTTTCAGGTTTTGTTCAATGGGGTTGACGTAGCGGGTATTAAACCCTTCATCCCGGCCCAGATAGCCGGGAATTACCAGGTCCATCAAGGTCTTGAGCTCGGCCAGGGTGTTTTCTATGGGAGTTCCCGTCAGACCCAGTTTCATGCGGGTCCGGATCCGGATGGCAGCGACGTAGGATTGGGTGAGACGGTTTTTTATGTGCTGAATTTCGTCAAAGACGACCAGGCCGAAGGCCCGTTTTTGCAATGTCCGGATATCCCGGCGCAGAATTCCGTAGGAAGTCAGCAGCACATCACCGGTGCTCAGGGCGCTGTCGATATCCCGCAGCCCGCCGTGGTAGATGACCGCTTTCAGCCCGGGGGCATGGTCTCTGATTTTTTCGTTCCAGTGGCTCAAGACCGTGGTGGGGCACACCACTAGAAACGGTTTTTTTATCCTGCGGTGCTTGCGCAGATACAGCATAAAGGCCATGACTTCGTGGGTTTTACCGAGTCCCATGTCATCACAGAGCAGCCCTCCGAAACCGTTTTCATACAAGAAGGAGACCCATTCGGCGCCGAGCTGCTGATAGGTTCGCAACTTCGAGACCATCCCCTTGATTTCAGGAAAAGGGGTGCAAGGCTTAAAATTCAGCAGTCGGTCCAGGCGGTTCACCAGGGATTTATGGCCATCAATGATCAGCTCTTGAGACGCTGCCGCCTGAAGACGCAGCAATTCCAGGCGCGATATCTTTATCCGGTCCTCTTTGGCTTTTTGCCCGACGGCCTCCCCGGATTCAAGCAGGACATCCAGTCCTTCGAATTCAGGCGATTGTGAATCCATCCAGCCATCCGGGGTTTCAATATAGCGCCGTCCTTCGGCCCTGGCCTGCAGAATTTTAGACAGCGACAGGCTTGAATTGCCGAACCCATAGGCCACCGACAGCCAGCACCAGTCCCGCTCCAGGGTCTGCGGTGTGATGTTGATACGCTCCGGACGTCTGAATATATTGAGTGCCTTGACCGAGGCGTCCGGCAGAAAAGGTCCCTTGCTGAAGTCTGCACCGAAGGCGTCCAGAAAAGCCGGGATATCTTCTTTTTGGATAACGATTTTACCGGATTCCATGGAACCGAACCCAGCGGGGATCCTGCGGGGTTTTCTGTGTACGGCGATGATGTCCGGATCGGCAAGGTAAATGAGATCCCCGTAGCGGAATTTCTGCACCAAGGCTTCATCCCACAAACGGATTTCACCATTTTGTAAGGTAAGCTGAATGGAGGGCGTAATTTCGAGGGCCAGTTTGGGGCTGCGGGCCCGTGATATTTTGAAAACAGTGATGAGAGGAACCGGGTGAATTTCCAACCCTTGATACTGGGGCCCGAAATTTCTCAGACACTCCAGCAATGCTTTAACCTTTGGACGCGGCACTGTCAGTTGAAAAAACGGCTCACCTTTATTATTTCGCGTTCTCAGCAAAAACGTGCCCTGATCGGCATCTATTTTGGAGTCGATGGTGAAGTCATGCGTACCGAGCTCCCGGTAAGCGTGGTAAGCCAGCCGGTACCAGAATTTTTCCTGCAGGGCCTGTCTGCGGGTCTTATAACCCCTTTCGGACATTTTACGTTCATTTTCCGTCAGGGTCCAGAGCATCAGTTCCGCCAGAATTCCGGCCCGGGAGGGAATGTTGCCGTCTTTGCGGGCAACGATACAGCGGTCTTTAAAGCGCGATCGATCCGAGCCGGCTGAAATATAGGTGAGCAACTCCGCATCCAGCGAACCATATACTTTTAAAACGTGTTGACCATTTTCGGAAGCCGACTGCGATCTCACCGTTTGAGGTGTGTCGCCGGATCCGTCCGTGATGGCCGTCGCCATCCGATGCCAGATGCTTTCTCTGAAATCCTGATCCAGGGTGCTATGCCCGAGCATCGATTGTGTGAAGCGGTATACCGCTTCCAGGTTTTTTATATGGTCGCATGTTGTTTTGCGGGACTTGGCACAATTGCAGTTTATAAAATCCGCTGCCGGGCCTTCATTGTCGACGAGGACGGCGATTCCGGGGTCTTTGTCCTCGGTATCCGGCATCAGTGCTAGGGCCTGACGGTGAAATTCGAAACGATTCAGGTCTCTTTCTGATATTCCCCGCCCAGCGGTTTTTTTCTTTGCCAACTTGGGTGTATTCCCGGTATTTTTTTTCAGTGCGCTTCTTGGCATGATGCTGAGTGATGAAGATTTCTCCTCTATAATGCTTATAGGCTCTTATCCGGTTTAGGGACTTAACTCTTAACTTCGTATTTATTCTGACCTTCTGGTTTTCAGGTTTCGTAAAATACTTAAAGTATCTCTTTAAGAACCGACACCACCGTATCAATTTCCTCCCTGGAGATCACGAGAGGCGGCAGCAGCCGGATCACGGTGGCGCCGGCCAAAAGCGCGATCACCCCTTTTTCCATGAGCATTTGCACATACGGTCCGGCCTTTTCCTTGAGCTCAATGCCGACCATCAGACCGAGGCCCCGGACTTCGCGGATTTTTTTGCTCTCAATGCCTCTGAGTTGCGCTATGAGGTAATTCCCTAAGGATTCCGCATTTTCAATCAGGCCTTCTTTTTCGATCACTTCCAGGGAGGCCAGAGCTGCGGCACAGGCGGTGGGATTGCCGCCGAAGGTGGATGTGTGGCTTTTGACCGGCACTTTGATGCGGTCGGTGCAAATCACCGCCCCCATCGGAATACCCCCGGCAAGTGATTTTGCCAGGCACAGGATGTCGGGGGTCACAAACTGCTCACAGGCGAACAGGGTACCCGTCCGGCCGAAACCGGTTTGAACCTCGTCGATGATCAGCATTACCCCCTTTGAATTGCAAAGTTCCCGGACCTGCCTGAAATAGTCTTTATTGCCGACTCTGACACCGCCTTCGCCCTGGATAATTTCAAGCAGGACGGCGGCCGTCTTTTCGCTGAGAGTCGCTTCAAGCTTTGCGAAATTGTTGAAAGGCACGTGCTTCAATCCCGGCATCATGGGGGCAAAAGGTTTCTGGTATTCGGGTCCCCAGGTGGCGGCCAGGGCCCCCAGGGTCTTGCCGTGAAACCCCCTCATGGCCGCAATGATCTCCGGCCTGCCCGTTGTGGACCTGGCGAATTTGAGTGCGCCTTCAATGGCTTCCGCCCCGGAATTACAAAAGAAAACCAGGTCGAGATTTCCGGGGGCCAGCTGGGCCAGTTTTTCCGCCAATCGGGCACGCACCGGGTTGTAGAACATGCTGTAACAATTTCCCAGGGCCAGGTATTGTTCATATATGGCAGCGGCCACGGCCTGATGGCCGTGGCCGATGTTTGAAACGCCGACATTGGCAGCGCAGTCGATGTATTCGCGGCCCTCCTCGTCATACAGCCGCGCCCCTTTACCGCGGACGAGAACAACATCGCGACGGGGGTAAACCGAAAGTTCGTATGTCTGTTCCATCGTTTTTGTGTTCATGCGATCACCGTTCCTTGCCCGGCCAGCGCGCCGGTTACCGGATGTTCGGTGCGACCGTCGCTAATGATGATCCGGGTGGCGCCCTGTTCAAAGAGCTTCTTTAGCGCAAGCATCTTGCGTTTCATGCGGCCTTCAACCTGCTGCTCCCGGGCTTCCAATTCCGAAGCGGGGATGCTTGCAATCAAAGAGGCGGCATCATCTTTGTTGTCGAGAAATCCGGCGGCTTCAATTAGATTGAGGACCGTGTCGGCCTTAAGGGCCTTTTGCAATACCCTGACCACATCATCGTTTTCGGTATTGATGGCTGTATGGTGTTCATCGATGATGGGGACCGTCAGCACCGGAACATAGCCATTATCCAGCAGCAGAACCAGCAAAGGCGTATTCACCGACTGGGGTTTGCCTGAAAAATCTCTCACAATCTTGAGCTTTTTGCCCTGATAAACCCGAATCCCGGGGTTGCGCTTGCCCCGGACCATTTTACCGTCCAGTCCGGTCAATCCCACCGCATTGATGCCGTGCTGCTGACACAGCTCGACGATCCGCTTATTGCGTAATCCCGCGTAGGCCATCATCATGACGTCTAGAAGTTTCTCGTCGGAATAGACACTGGAATATCCTTTGACCGAGGTGAGCACCTGTTTGGGCTGCCCCAGGTCTGCGGCCAGTTTATCACGCAGGGCATTGGCACCGTGAACGATGACGTACGGTTCATCGATTCCAGCCAGGTCTGCTATAATTCCTTTTAGATTTATTTCTTTTCCGCCGCCGATTTTAACGATGATCATTTACCAAACCCTCACTGAATCATTGACGATAGGCTGCCAGTTTTCTTCGCCGGGATAGGGTGCCGAGCAGATCGCCAACTCCTGACCTTCCCGGTACCTGATGGTGAAATAGTTGTCGTCCTCGGTGAAATAACTTGAGACAAAAATTCCCCTGTCATTTACCATAATGATATTCATCCCCCTGATATAGCGGGTCCTTTTTTTGATGATATCGACTGCTTTTTTCAGGGCGCTGCCGGTGTCGCCTTTGTCAAAACGCCGGATGTAGTTGAAGATTTTTTCCGCCCCGATCCGCCCTTCTTCCCGTATTTTAACCCCCCGCAGTTCACCGTTGAAGATAAAGACGGTGCGGCCGTCGAAAAATGGCATGTTGTTTTCGATGACAATGTTGCGATCTTCGAAGGCACTGCGCGCGTGCACCACCAGGAGGGAAGTTTTGCCGAACCGGTTGAGATCATCTTCCCAGACCGGACGGATATTTTTGTAAAATTTCCAGCCCGCGGCCTCATCCAGGTAGGCACATCCCCAGCCGTGTCCCTGATATTCTTTGCTGTTTCTGGCAATATCGGCGAATTTTCTCAGATGGGGCCCAATCGAAAACTCAGTTTTTGACCGTATGGTTAGTAGTCGGCACATAAAAAAGATTGAAGAATGAAGATTGAAGATTGAATATTTATGGATTAAATCGATTTTATTATTAAAGTAACGAACTCATGTGAGATGTGACCCGTTTATTTAGCAGCATGATAATTACCAAATTAAATTTGAATACCAAATATTGAAAGATCTATACCCATGATAAAATAGATTGTCGAACTGAAATTGCAAGGCAATGAGTTTTCTACTAAAAAGATAGAATACCTTAAATCTTCAATATTCATTCTTCAATCTTCAATCCTTAGGCCGGGTGCAGACCGGCGAAACCCAGTCCGTCGGTTTCTTCAAAGCCGCACATGACGTTCATGGCATGAACCGCCTGGCCGGCTGCGCCCTTCATGAGGTTGTCAATGGCGGAGATCACCACGAGCCGGGTGCCGGCAAGTTCGAATCCGATGTCGCAGTAATTGGTGCCCACGAGGATCTTAGGTTCCGGGAAACGATAAATACCCTGTTTTTCTTTTACAATTCTGATGAAGGGCTCCTGACCGTAAACCCGACGGTAGGTTTGCCAGATATCCTTTTCAGTGGTACCTTCAGCTACAAAAAGATGGGCCGTCACGAGAATGCCCCGGACCATCTCAATGGAAGTGGCTGAGAAATGGATCTGATGTCCCAGTTCCTGCTCCATTTCGGCAATATGCCGGTGTCCGGTCGGTTTGTAAGAGCGCACACAACCGCTTCTTTCCGGATGGTGGGAAGCCTCGCTGGCACTGTTACCGCCTTCGGAAGACCCGCATTTGGCTTCTGCAATCACCGGCCGGGCGGTATCCACGACCCCCTGCTTGAACAGGGGCCACAGCGGCAGAATGGTGGCCGTCGCGTTGCAGCCGGCACCGCTGATGTATCTGGCCTGTTTCATTTCCTGCCGGTGCAGTTCAACATTTCCATAGACAAATTCCCCCAGTTTGTTCGGTTGGGCATGGTCCAGACCGTACCAATTGCGGTATGCGGCGGCATCTTTAAGTCTAAAATCAGCCGACAGGTCGATTATCCGATCCGCCAGCGAGCTGAATTCTTCAAACTTCTGCATGCAGCGCGAGTGGGGCAGGGCGGTAAACAACAGGTCCACTTTTTCCAAATCCCGCAGACTGCAAAATTTCAGGGTTGTCTGTTTTCTAAGATTGGGGTGCAGGCGGTTGACGGGCTTGCCTGCAAATCTTTCCGATGTGCATTGCTGAATCTCGATCTGCGGGTGCTGCAACAGCAAGCGCAGCAGTTCTCCGCCGCCATAGCCGGATGCACCGACGATACTTACTTTCATTTGCGTCCTACCTCCAGCACGTAATCTACGATCTTTCCCGGGATGTTGACCCCGGTGACATCGATGCTGTTTCTGAATTCCATGGTGTAATTGACCTCGTTTACCGAGAAGCCCTGGTCCGTTTCAAAGACATCGGCGGCCACCACGCCGCCGCCGCAGGCTTTGGCGGCCTGGACGGAGATTTCGAAAAGTTCGTCGGTGATGGGGCAATTTGTGGTCGTGCCGCCCCGGGCCGTGTTCGTAATCCAGTGATCGGCATGGCGGTAGATGGCCGCAATGCAGTTGTCCCCCACAACGAAGCTGCGAATATCCCTGCCCTTTTTCTCCACATATTCCTGAATGTAAAATATGGAATGATGGTAGCTTCCCAGGATCTGTTTGTGCTCCAGGATGGCTTCGGCCGCATCCCGGTCATTGACTTTGGATATGAGCCGTCCCCAGGATCCCGTGGTGGGCTTGATCACGCAGGGGTATCCGAGCCGGTCCATGGCTTCCAGCGCCGACTCCGGGGTGAACGCCAGAAAACAGCGGGGTGTTCGGATGCCGGCTTTTATCAGGGCCTGGGTGGTGAGAAACTTGCTTCCGCAGACTTCCGCCACTTCGGGGGTGTTTACAGTCGGGACACCGTGGTCCTGGAAAATTTTAAGTGTGTGCAAAGCCCGGGAGTGGTTGATACAGCGCTCCAACAGCACATCGATGTCAAAGCTGTTTTGGTGGAGGTCAAAGAACTGCTGCCGGTCGTCTATCTTTACCAGTTCGACATCCTTGCGATCCCTGAGTTCCGCCAAAAGTAATTTTTCCTCTTTTCTGATAATGGAATGTAAAAAACCTACTTTCATTTTATTCTCCGTTCAAAATCCGGTTCGAAATAATTCGTAACTTGATCTTCTAACTCAATTCATAAGCCACCGGCTCTGCCGGTGAGAATTTAAAAGGTTCTACCGTTACCGCGAGGGCATACTTAATGGGTGCAAATCTGATCGATGCCGGCAGCTTATGAATTGAAATAAAATTTTTTTGCATATTGCTTACAATTTGTTGGTATACACCATCAGAACAACCACCACCAAGGCTGGTTGAGGCAAATAAGATACTTGCCAATGATTAATCAATCAAGTGGTCATCAAAACCAACAGATCCGATAAAGCAAAGATCAAAAAATTTTTAAAAATCAGCGGCCACCAGCAGAGATGGCCCCAGCCCCTTCCAGGGGCCATCCTCATACCCCCAGCTCTGCTGGTGGTCGCTGATTTTGGGAAACTGGTTCGAGGCGTGCTTTAACCGCCAAAACGGCCCGTTATTATTTAATCTTATCTGTTAAGTATTATGGATAACTTACTTAAAATATTTTAAAAAAAACTATTATTTTCCTGAAGACATCACAACTCTCAAATGCGTGAAATATTCGGTCAATAGAAATCCTCACTCTTATCGAACGGGAATCCATTATTCAAGCAAAAAAAATCCATCCCGCCCTCGGCAACACGGTGGCGGGATGGAAATTAAAAAATGGGTTCGTGGAAGCTTGTCGCCTCCTGCGCATACTTACTCGCCCCAGTCTTCCTCCTCCTGGGGTGCTTCCTGGAGACTGTCTTTTCCGGTCACTTCGAGTTCGGAACCGCAGTCATCACAGGCAATGATTTCCCCTTCTTCGGTATCGGCAGCCAGGGCAATATCGGCTCCACAAACAGGACATTCCGCCATCTTTCACCTCCGTAAATTTATTTTGTCGCCTCAAGGTGCGTTTTTAAAGCCGGCATAATAGAGTAATAAAACCCTTTTGTCAAAATTAATTTGTTCGATAAATATTACCATAAGGGAATGGCAATAATTATCGAACAAATTAATGTGGGGAAAAATTTTCAAATCTGGGTTTATTATTTATCAGGGCGGATTAATTATGTTTCCTTGCGGCGCTGCTCCTCACTGCGGATCTCGCGCCGCAACAGCTTTCCGACTTTGGACTTCGGCAGCATGTCCCTGAATTCGATATACTGGGGAACTTTGTAGGAGACCAGGGTTCGGCGGCACCATTTGATGAGCTCGTAGCCGGTGATGCCCTTGATGTCTTCTTTGAGCACCACATACGCTTTGATGCGTTCCCCCACCTTTTCATCCGGCACCCCCACCGCGCAGGAGGCGATAACGGCCGGGTGTTCCTGCAGCGTGGATTCGATTTCCGAGGCCGACACCCGATAGCCTTTGTGTTTGATGGTGTCCACGGTACGGTCCACAAAGTAGAGGTTACCGTCCTGATCCATGGACATGATATCGGCGGTGCGATACCATTTTTTACCATCCAGTTCGACAAAGGCCTCTGCGGTCTCCTCGGGTTTGTTCAGATAGCTTGAAACCATGTAAGTGGAAGATACCAACAGCTCTCCGGGATCTCCGGTTGCAACGGGCGTCAGGTCGGCGGGATTGACAATTTTTACTTTTTTGCTGTTGACGATGCGACCCACGCTTTTGGGCGGGTTTGCCACATCCGTCGGGCACATGGCAACACCACCGCAGGTCTCCGTGGCGCCGTATCCCTGATAAATTGGAATGCCGAATTTTTCCTGCCAGCGTTTACCCACCTCCACCGGTAGCACGTCGCCGCCGCTGAAACAGTATTTAAGTGAGCTCAAATCATACTGATCCAGGCGGTCATGTTCCAGCATCATGCGATAGAGGGCCGGGACCCCGATCATGGTTTTGGCCCCAAAGCGCTGGACCGCATCAAAATTAGCGTCCAGATTGATGCGCGGCTGAAGGATTAAGGTGCCGCCGGTTAAAATCGTCGCCAGGCTGCAGGTCTGACCCAGAATGTGAAACAGGGGGGCATTGCCCATGACGATGTTTTCTTCCGCCGGAAACAACGGTTCGCTCATTCTGATCTGTTCGTCCGCGGACACCAGAAAGAGACTGTGGGTAAACGGAACGCCTTTAGGGAATTTGGTGGTCCCGCCGGTATACAGGATTTCGGCGATGGCGGAGCCGGCTCTGTCGGATACTGGCCTTTGTTGGGCATCGCCTTTGTGGCGTGACAGCAGATCTGTGAAAGTTGATGTCCGGTCATCGAGGGCGAATTTGCCTCTGGGAATGACATCGAATAAAATCCCGAAAGACCGTTTCCACCACGGCAACAGGTCGGCCGCATTGGTCACGATGACTGTCTCCAGGCGGGTTTCCGGCAGCACACTGGTGACATAACCGAAATTGGTGTCTGCGCAGATAATGCTTTGGGCATCACTGTCATTGGCAATATATTGGAGATCATGGGGTGTATAGATCGGCGTGATCGGCACGGCCACCGCGCCCAGTTTTTGAATGCCCAGCCAGGATATGACCCACTGAATGCTGTTGGGGATATACATCATCACTTTTTGGCCGGGCTCGACGCCTATTTCGTTTAATGAGGCCGCAAATCTTTCGGCCAGGTCTTTCACGCGCCTATAGGAAAATCGATTGCCCAAATAGATTATGGCCGGGTGCTCGCTGCGCCGTCCGGCGGTGTCGGCAAAGGTTGAAAATATGTTACTGCTCATGGGAGCTTGTCATTGGTCCAGTCCTGGGGTGATGGAGATGATTCACAAGGTGGCTTTAATTTTCATCTGGTCTTTATTTCGTTAAACCAACTTTTAAAATTTTGAATTGTGGATTTTGGATTGCGGCCTCCGGCCCGTAGGGGCCACAGGGGCCTACGCCCCGGAGGGATTTGTTGTATCGCTGCGCTCTATCTGTTTTTATTAAATTGACAAAATTCCTTAAATCCAAAATCTAAAATCCCAAATCCCAAATCTATGAGGAATAAACGTGGGATCAATTGTCACAAGAAACATTGCGATATAACGCATGATTTTCACCATCCCAATTCCAACCTCATATCCCGAAGTAAGCGGATTTGACTTCAGGATTGTCCATTAATTCTTCGCCGGTGCCGTCAAGGGCAAGCATGCCGTTTTCCACCACATACCCCCTGTCGATTACCGGCAGCACCGGCCTTGCAAACTGCTCGCTCAAGAGTACGGTAATACCCGAATTTTTCTTCAGATGGACGACAGCTTCCATTACCACCTGTTGCATCATCGGGCTTAAGCCCAACAGGGGCTCATCTAAAAGCAGCAGTTTTGGTCGGACGACCAGTGCCATACCGATTGCCAGCATCTGTTGTTCGCCCCCGCTCATAAAACCGGCTTTGCGGGTTTTTAATTTGGACAACGCCGGAAACATGTCGAATACGTATTCGATGGATGCTTTTACCTCTTTTCTTTTTTTCAAATAACCGGCAATTTTAAGATTTTCCAAAACATCGCTTTCCGGAAACACCGGATGCCGCTCTCTGCAAAGGACGATCCCCTTTTTAACCCGCTCGCTCGGCTTGGTTGCGGTGATGTCTTCGCCCTTGAATATGACATTGCCGTAGACGTTGATCCGTTCACCGCCTCGGCGCATTTCTTTGATCCGCATGTCGATGATCAAACCCGAGAGGGAATTCATAAGGGTGGTTTTTCCGGCACTATTGGAGCCGATCAAACCGACCAACTCCCCTTCACGCACTTCCAGGGACAAGTCATTGATCGCCAGGGCGTTTTCAAAGAAAACCATCAGATTTTTTACTTCCAGCATAAAATACCCCGTATTTTATCGTTTGCCGGTTGAGTCCGTTTAGCCCGTTGGGCCCGTTGGCCCGTTTAGCCCGTTGGCCGGTTGAGTCCGTTGGGCCCGTTTAGCCCGTTTGCCGGTTGAGTCCGTTGGGCCCGTTTAGCCCGTTGGCCGGTTGAGTCCGTTGAGCCGGTTATGCCGGTTGAGCCAGGTCATTTAGTAATTATCAGTGATCCTATTTTTGGCCGGTATGCGAGCCCAATGGGCAAAACAACCTCAACAGGCCAACGGATTGAACGGGTTTACCCGGCCCAACCGGCCCAACCGGATTTCGGGCCTAACCGGCCTAACCGGCACACCCGCTTTCAAACCTCGCTACCTAAATATGCCTTCTTCACTACTTCGCTTTGCATGACTTCACCGGCTTTGCCTTCAGCGATCTTTTCGCCATAATTCAAAACCAGAACGCGATCGGCGATCCGGAAAAGTTCTTTGAGGCGGTGTTCGATCATTATGATGGTCTTGCCTTCCAGACGGAGCTTTTCGATGATGGGGACAATGCCGGCAACTTCCGCCAGGCTCAAGCCCGAAAAAAGCTCATCAAGAATGATAAGGTCGGGCTGCAGCGCAATGGCTTTGGCCAGTTCCAGTCGTTTGAGATAGCCCTGGGGCAGTACACTGGCATTTTTATACGCCACAAATGAGTCGCGTTCAAACCCGACTTCTTCAAGCAGATCAAGCGCCACCGCGTCCCGATCGCCATATTTACCGCCCACCCGCTTTTTAACCCGGGGTGAATACAGGGGAATGATCATATTCTTATAGGCCGGCAGCTGGTAAAACGGTTTTACCATCTGAAACGTTCTGGCAATTCCCATTCTAACGACTTTGTAAGGCGGCCAGGCGGTGATGTTTTGCCCGCGATAATGAATCTCACCTTCCGTGGGTTTGACAAATCCGGTAATCAGATTAACGGCCGTTGTTTTTCCGGAGCCATTGGGGCCGATCAATCCCAGCAACTCGCCTTCGGCCAATTCAAAACTCAAATCGGTGATGGCCTGAACTCCCCCGAAATTTTTATAGAGGCTGGATGCTTTCAACAACGGAGAACTGCTCATTATTCAACCTCCACCCATCTTTCGAACTGGTGATATTTGCTCTGAACGTAATGAAAAATGCCTTCGGGCAGCGCCACGATAAAGACAACCAGAAACAATCCGTAAAATACAATTCGCAACCCTCCGATACCCCGCAAGATTTCCGATAGAGGCACCAGGATAAAGGCGCCTAAAGTAGCGCCTGCCAGGGTTCCAGGCCCGCCTACGACGGCCGCCGCAATCGGTAAAATGGAATAATCGAGGGCAAAAACCGGCATACCGACAAACATGTATACGTGGGTCATAAACGCACCGCTGAAAGCTCCGATGCAGCTTGAAATAAAGAGAGCCTGGATTTTAAACCAGTAAATGTTGATACCGGCATTCATGACCGAACGGTCATTGTCACTGATGCCCTTCAAAACAAGTCCGTAATCCGATCCCAGCATGCGTCGGAAGCCAAAAAGGGCTGCCGTCAAGGCGCCCATGATTAAGTAGAGCTCTATCCATTTCGAGGGCAGGGCGGCGATGCTGCTGAGCCCCTCGGTCCCGCCAAATATTTTGGTGGCCTCAACTATACGGACCAGCATCAGCGGAATGATGAGCGTGACCATGGAAAAATATATCCCGCGCAGCCTGAGTACCGGTAATAGAAACGCCGTGCATACCAGCCCACCCAACACACTGGCGAGTGGAATGGCAATCAAAGGATGCCAGCCCAGGTAATGATTCAAGGTCCCCGAGGCATAGGCCCCCATACCGAAAAACAGGGCCTGACCCAGGGATATCATTCCGGTTTGGGCCAGGATGTCCCAGCTGATGGCCAAAAGGGCAAAGACCGCTACCGACAGCAAAACTTTTTGCCAATAGGTACCCAGAAGGAGTGGCAGCACCAGGAATACGATCAGCGGAATTAATCGCGGGGCGGCCAGATAAAGCATCTCGCGCCAGGAACTGAGGGCAAAGATATCCACTGATCTGGCCTTAATTCCTCTATCTATCCTCTCTTTTCGTTTTTTCATTGGTCGTTAAATAGTTGCTTAGTTGAGTAGTTTAAATGGTGATCGAAGTTTAATCGAATTTATTTTTGCCTCACGCAACGCCGCAAAGAACGCTACGAAAAACAAAGGTCAAATCTGTCTCCTTGCGTCGTTGCGCCGTTGCGTGAGACATGACCTTTTTCCGCCTTCCGCATTCTCGCCGCGCCATAGTCCAGCCCTATCGGCCGACGGCGGGTCCGCATTCGCTAGATCCTTTCCTCAAGTTCCTTCTGTTTGCCGAATAATCCGGAAGGTTTTGCAACCAGAACAATCAAAATGGCAGCCAAGCTAACGATCATGGTCCAGTGTGAGCTGATATACGTGTCGGTAAAACGTTCGGCAAAACCAATGATAAAACTGGCGACGATTACGCCGCCGGTACTGCCCAGGCCGCCGATGATGCAAACCGCCAAGGCCTTGATTAATACCTCATATCCCTCGCCGGGCGCAATACTGCCCAGGGGAATGATGATGGTTGCGGCAATCGCAGCCAGACCGGCGCCGAAAGACACTGCCACGGTTGCGATGCGGTCCGAATCAATGCCGAGGCTGAGAGCTGTGCGCTCGTCCTGGGCAATGCCTCTGAATGCAAGCCCAAGCGATGAGTGGTGGGTGAACACCCAAAGCGCGATCACCAATACGACCCCGATAATGACAATCAGGATTCGCTGCATGTCGATATAGGTACCGGCAATTAAAAAGCTCCGATCGATGAAAACCGGCAGATTGTACTCAAACCCGACAAAACCAAGATATCTGAACAATTCCAGGATGGCCAGGCCGATACCGAATGTGGCGATGACCTCGGATAGGGCCTGACCGCGCACCCGCAAAAGGACAAACCGATACATCAGCGCCCCCAGCAGGGCCGTGAGCAGGATGGAGGTGACTGCGCTGACAAAATACGGAAGGCCCAGTAAATTCAAGAGCATCCAGCTTGCATAGGCGGAAAAAATATATAACGCCCCATAGGCAAAATTGGCTACACCGCTAATACCGAAGGTTAAATTAAAGCCGATGGCCATCAGCGCGAGGATGACACTGTTAACGATTGCATATACGACGGTTCCGAGAAACATTTTAAGATAGATCTCCAAAAATGATTGTGGGAGTGACTTACAGCCACGATATCAAAGGAGACGGTTTTATCCTCAGTGCCGCAGCTGGAAGCAGCTCCCACGATGATCTAAACATCACGAAAACAGATTTTTACTTCAGCGACTTCAACCCGGGTGGCAGCTGGATTTTAGCCTCGGCAATCGATTCAGGAAAAACGATTTGGCGTTGGCCGTCTTCCGTCCACTGGAAAACCGTGCCGACCGCCGTCTCCTGGGGGTTGGAACCGAAAATCGCCTGATGACCCTCATCATACTTGACCCGGCCCATAACACCGGTTCGATCGGTTTTTTCCAACTCAGCGACGATGGCATCCGGATCCAGACTGCCGGCGCGCTCAATGGCCTCGGCCAGAATATAGACGGATTCGTATGCCGGCGCCGGACCATGGCCGGCCTGAAGGGCTTTGCCGTAGTTTTGTTTGTATTTATTGTAAAATTCCATCGATTTCGGTATTTTGGGAGAACCAATGGCGCTTCCCATTTCGAAAATGCTGTTCATTGCGCCACCGATCTTGCCGTCGAATGTCTTCCATGCGTCGGATCCCGCCAGGGGTGATATGAAACCGGCCATTAGAGCGGGTACTTTCATTGATTTCCACTGCTTGACAAGGATCCCGCTTTGGGGCATGTCAAATATCGGCATAATGACCTGGGCGCCCTTGGCCCGTGCTTTCATCAATGCTGAAGAAAAATCGGAGGTACCCGTGGGATAGGCCTCCTCGCCCAATACCTCCCAGCCGGCTTTATCAAAATACATTTTCTTGACGAACCCGGCGGTGGCCCTGGCCCAGGCAACGTCCTGGTGCATGACATATACTTTGTTGAATCCGAACTCCTTGTTGATGAGCGCCATGCTGCCGGCCAGGTATTTCACTAAATGGACGGCATTGAGGCAGGTTCTGAATATGTATTTATACTTTTCCGGGTCCTCTTTGATTTTCTTTTCGGAGCCGGGGCTCATGGCGATCGTCCCCAGCATCGGTACTTTATATTTGGCAATGATGTCCATGCCGGCAATCAAGGCTTCCGAACGAAACGGGCCGACAACGATGGCCGTAGGTTTTTGCTCCAGGATTATTTTTTCAAGGCCCAGCAATGCTTCGGGCACCGGAACGCCGGGAGCGGCATCGCGCAAATCGGTGGCCACCACCTTTAATTTCATTTGGGTGCCACCGACATTTACGCCCCCTTTGGCATTGATTTCGCTGGCAGCCATTTGGACCACTTTGTGGGCTTCTTTGCCTTCTAAAAATCCCAGTGAGGTCGGCACACCGATAACGATCGATTCAGCAGCATATGCTGCCGGTCCGGCAATTAACCATGCAAATGCAACGACGAATACAATGCTTAACAAAAAAGATCTCTGTTTCATGTTCTCCTCCTTTTGTGTGAGCTTTCCTCTAGTGTTCGGTAAAACCAATATATACGGAAATTATATGTAAGCTAAAAGGGAATAGCGGCTCACGAAAATGAACCACAGGCGGGAAATGACAGCGCCGGGAATGGCCTTTTGCATCGAAATCGAATAATTACACGCCCTAAATACTGTTGAGAACATTAAGCCGAATAATTAAATCTCTATAGCGGGGCCATTCTAAATAGCTATATGGTAGCTACATTAACCAATTCGGGAAGTCAAGCAATTTGTACCGCATTTTTCATCCAGACTTGCTTTGAATCCGACAGCCCAAGAGGTGTTCTACCGATCAGAAAAATCTCATCTTCAGGCTGGTATTGGATAGTTCAATAGATCGACTCTCTCCCAGGGTTGCATCTTTGACTTATATCCGAAAGCAATTATGATAGATTCTGGTTGAGGTGTACTTAATTGTTGCCCTCGATTGCCCTCGAGAGACTGAAAACCCAGGATTGATCTGATTTTTTGGGTCACAACAACTTAAAACAACAATGGACAATATGAGATCCGACACCGGCAAGAAAATGGCAATCATCACCAGCTATTTCAAGGATGAAACCTATGGGCTCCTGGGTCCGCAAATGGCAGCCACGATTATCCAGGACCATACGCCCTATGACTGTATCGTCATTGGCGTCACCCGGGAAGATGACACGGCCACGATCAAAAAGGTTCTGGCAGAGTATTTCGAGTCCCAACGTCCTGTCATCGGATTTTCAACCCTGAGTGGCCGTGAGGACCTTTTTGCTCTGGCCGCAGAACTGAGGTCTGAAGGGGCCGTCACCATACTCGCGGGCCCTCAAGCAGATGTTGACTTTATCGGGGAGCAAGGCCGGCAGGATCATCCGTATCGGTTTCAAGGCCTCGCTGATAACTTCGACTTCAGCCTGCACGGGCCGGCCGAGCAGGCCATCCACCTTTTGAATCGGCTTGATATCCATGACCGCTCGCAAATTCCCGGCCTTTTGTATAAAGATCCGGATGGTAGAATCATTCAAAATCCCCCAAAAGAGTGGAACCCGGATTATCTCAGCAAGGTGCGATGGGATAATATGTACACATTGGGTGTGGAGGGCCTTACCCCTTTAGTTGTCGGCATGGGTCAAGTGCTTCAGCACATCGGCTGCCCCCATGCAGCCCGGACCGGAAAAAGGGTAATCGATTACCCTGCTTCCATCAATGGAAAGCAGGGGCGGCAAATCGAGCTGACCCTGAGCGGATGCAGCTTTTGCGATGTGGCCGTGGACAAGGGGTTTTGCGGAAGTCTGGGCATGGAAACGGTGCTCAGTCAGATACGCTGTCTGCCCCCGGCCCGGGATGGCAGAAAGATCCCCTTTGAACTCATCAATGAACATCCTCTCCCCAGCTTACCTGAATTGCTGCGGAAAGCTGCCGGGCGGGCCGATGGAATTTCTCAAATCAATCTCACCCTGCGGGCCGATTACTTAATCGCCGGGGTTAAACATTTAAGGGAAGCACTGGGTGTTGCAGACGAGATGGGAATTTATATCCTGTTGAGCTCGATCGGTTTCGAGTCCTTTGACGACATCATTTTGCGAAACCTCAATAAGGGAGTAACCGTCGAAAAAAACCTGCAGGCGATTCGTCTGCTGCGGCAGCTAAAAGAGGAATACCCTCATCAAATGGGATATTCAAGCAAAGAGGGCGCGATCCATGGATTCATATATCCCACGGCATGGGATACAAAAGAAATTACCGCAAGAATTCAACAAACGATTTACCTTTATGGTTTACCCAACGATATCCTGCCGCCTCACAGTACGCCGCTTATTATCCATCATGCATCGGGGCTGGGAGACTGGATACGTGAGATTGAACTGAGAGAGGGGCTCTGGTTTAAAAGATACGGTTCGATCATTGGCTGGTGGGAAGCGCCCAATAGACGCCAATGAAAAGAAAGGAATGATTCAATCGGTTTTACTGCCAACATTATGCAACGAGGAGCGTGATATATAGATCTGCCTGAACAGCGATGAATATAACCGATTCAGCAAATATTTTTTCTGATAAATATATTGACTTCCATCAAAATTTGACTGAATATAGGGCGCTGAACTTATCCTGAACCAAGCGATTTTTAATCAAAAGAATTCCTCGCAGCTCTGTTGCGGGGCGCTTCATTTCTAACAGGCTTTAAACCATTCGATAAATCCGTAGTTAAGGAAACAATTACATTTGACAACTTCGACTGCCTTCGATAAGGTAGCCGGCATTTTATTGAGGGCCCGGACAGTCCGTTTTTTTTAAACCCCACCTTAGGCGATTTTTTTAAATTCACGATGAGAAGAAAAATCTTAGTTATCGATGATAATACCACCCAATGTAAGATCATTAAGAAACTTTTTGAAGCTTATGGATATTCTGTCGTTGCTTTGGACAGTCCCGAAGAGGCGCTCTATTTATTGGAATGGAAGGATTTTGACGTCATCATAACCGATTTGCGCATGCCCTGGATGAATGGCGCCGAATTATGTCGACGGGCACGGCTCACTAGGCGCGAAACGCTTATTTATGCCTTATCAGGTTTTGTTCATGAATTTGACCGGGCCGAATTGCTTGAGGCTGGGTTTGACGGCATTTTCAGCAAACCGATTCGAGTTGATTTGCTAAGGGACGCCATCGAATATGATATGAAGAAAATCAGGCTGGTTGGTTAAACTACCGGTCTGCATGTATCTTTGAGTTTATCTACTCCAATCTCCCCCCCTTCCGCCAACATCAAAATCATGCGGTAACGAACCCGAATGTATGGGGTGATCAAGGGTCTTGAAAAGCCCCCACCTTTCGGGTTAAGGATAACCAGTAATTCATCCCCATCTCTGTGAACATCCTCGCGGCATTATCCAGATTAATACGCGCTTGTCTCATTTTTCCGCAATGAGCCTGGATCATACCTAAATTGTAATAGCCAATCGATGACCATGGCGCTATTTTTCTATCCTCCAAAATTTTAATGCCCTCAAGAATCGTTTTCTGTGCGGTTTCGATTTTCGATTTATCATTATGGGCAATCGTAATTCCCAGATAAATCCGCGCTGTCCCTTCAATCCACTTTTCATTATGACTGTGGGATAACTCGAAAGCGCGGTTAAAAGACGCTTGAGACGCCTTAAATTTGCCGGACGCTGCTTGAACCATACCCAAAGCAAAATAATGAAATGACAGATAATAGGGTATTCCGGCATCTTTTTGAATTTTCATGCCTTTATTTATATATTTCAGGGCAGGTTCAATATCATTGATAAAAAAATGGCCCATGCCAAGGCCGGTCCATGCCAGGCCCAACCAAATCAAGGCCTCTCCCTCTTCGCAATATTTTATACATTCTTGAAAATGCTTTTGGACATTTTTGCCGTCTCCTCTGTGCATATACAAATAGCCATATAGAAATTCCGCTAACGCCAGGCCAGTCAAGCTGTCATTTTTTTTCCCGAATTCCAGCCCTTTTTCACATTGAAGCTCCCCTTTTTCAAAGTCTCCCAGCCACCCCAGACTATGGCCATAATAAAGGCTGAGAGCAGTGTACACATTATTTCCAAGGCCGAAAAAATCGTGGTATCTTTTTTGGCTTTCAATCAGCTTAATCGCCTTGAGCGCCAAAAGGGATGTTTTGCAGGGTTCTCCGGCGATGATATAAAATGCACACAATCTGCTGGCAACGGGTGCCATGATATCAATATCCTCAATTTTCGCAGCCTCCAGAAAGGATTTTTCCGAATATTTTATTCCCAATAAAGGATCCCCGCCTCTCACTGAGTGATAGCTTCCAATACTTCCGAGGAATAATGAAAGATTTTTTTTATCTCCAAGTTCTTCCGAAAGATTTTCACCCAATTTTAAAAAATGCAGGGAGTTATCCGGGTAACCTAAAAGCTGCATTGGAATGGCCATCAAATGCAAAATCTCAAGCTTTTTCTTTTTGGTTTCCGGATTGTCTTTCATTTGATCGAGTATATTGCAGGTCGTTTTATAGAATTGGAAAGCCTCCCAGTTGGAAAATTTTTTAGTTGCTTTTTCGCCGGATAACTTCAAATATTGATATGCCTTAACCAATTCACCGCTTTTTGAATAGTGGTAGGCAATTATCTCGACGAAGGCCTCCAATTTATCCGCAAAAAGCGTTTCCATCGCTATTGCTATTTTTCTATGCATCTCCTTTCGTTTTTTTTGAAGCAGACTGTTGTACGCCACCTCCTGGGTGAGGGCGTGTTTGAAGATGTATTCCAAATCCGGGAAAAGGGTTTTCTCGTATATGAGCTCAAGCCCTTGAAGATGATCCAGACGGGATTTAATTTCCGCGTGCATGCCGGTGATGGCCTGTAAAATGCGAAAAGTAAACTCTCGTCCGATAACCGATGCCACCTGCATGGTATATTTTAATTTGTCATCCAATCTATCCAACCGAGCGGCGATGATCCCCTGGATGGTGTCCGGTAAGTGAATATCAGACGTCTTGGTCGTCAGCACAAATTGCCGGTCTTGGTTCCGAATAGAGCCGCTTTCAAGCAGACTATAGGTGAACTCTTCCATATAAAGCGGATTTCCGGAGGATCGATTGAGGATCAACTGTTTGAGTTCCGTGGTAACCTGCCCTTTTTCCAACAAGGCTGCGACCATCTGAGTGCTTGAGGCTGGGCGCAGTTGGGTCAGTCCGATCTTGGTGTAATACGATTTGCTGTTCCATGGATGGGTATATTCCGATCGATAGAGGATGACGAGCATTATGTGACTTTTGGCAATCGCTCCGATCAGATAGTCTAAAAACTCTTCCGAGGTTTTATCGATCCAGTGCACATCTTCGAAAACGAGTATCAACGGTTTATTTTGACTCTCGGTGATAAAAAGCTCACGCAGGCTTTCAAAGGTTTTTATTCTTTTTCGCCTGGGATCCAGCGCTAAATATGATTCGTCTGCCGTACTTTGAGTTAAAAGTTCTTGAATGGGCGCAATGCAACTCACCAGTTTCTCATCTAACGCATTTATCTTTTCATTAATTTTACGATTGATGATATCGTCTTTATCTTCATCCTTGATGTCAAAATAGGATCTTAGGATTTCCAGAATCGGCATATACAGGATGGTTTCGCCATAGCGCAGGCAGCGGCCTTCAAGACAGATGAATTCCGCTTTAGGCAGTTTATTGATTAACTCCAGAAGCAGCCTGGATTTTCCCACCCCGGCCTCGCCCGCAATTCCGACAACTTGTCCTGATCCGGTCCGCACCCTTTCAAAGGGATCCTCGAGGGCTGCCATGGAGTTCCTCCGACCGACAAATTTGGTCAGGCCCCTGGCCGCCAATGCTTTTAACCTGGATTTTTTTTCACCGACCCTGATCAATTCATACGCTTCCTGGGGCTTTTTTTTACCCTTGATTTCCATTTTGCCCAATGGCAAAAATTCAAAATAATCCTTGGCAATCAAATGCGTGTTTTTGGATACGAAAATACTGCCTGGCCGGGCTTCGCATTCCATCCTGGCCGCCAGGTTGGTGGTGTCGCCGACTGCGGTATAATCCATCCGCAGGTCATCTCCGATGGCGCCCACAACGACCGGTCCGGAATTGAGTCCAATCCGCATTTTGAATTCAATGTCGTATGCCTGTTTAAGTTTCCCGGCATAGTCGCCCAGCGCTTTTTGAATGGCCAGTGCGGCATAACAGGCCCGCTGGGCGTGATCTTCATGAGCGACCGGAGCACCAAAAATTGCCATGACACCATCACCGGTGAATTGGTTGATGGTCCCTTCATATCTGTGAATCTCATTCATCAGAATTTTGAAACAACCATCAATGATTTCGTGGACTTCTTCCGGGTCAAGCATTTCGGCGATAGCCGTATAGTTGGCGACGTCGGCAAACAAAACGGTTACCAGCTTGCGCTCACCTTCAATGGAACTGCGGGTGGTGAGAATTTTTTCAGCAAGGAACTTGGGTGTATAAGAAGAGGTTTCACGATTGTGAATAGCGGCGCCATTTTCAGAACGTCCTAAATCATAGCCACATTCATCACAAAATTTGCTGCTGACTCTGTTGGCAGTATGGCACTTTGGGCAGGCTAAATTAAATTCATGGCCACACTCGCTGCAAAATTTGGCCCCTTTGCGGTTCTCGAACCGGCACTGCGGGCATTTCATTTTATGGTCTCCATTTTTTACGCTGATACGGGTGGACGCCGGTGCGCCCATAGCAGGCCGGCAAAGGGGCCTTCCGGCAATTCACCTTTGTGCTTTATAAATAAGTGCTATGATAGATTCAAATGCGTTGTCCGCCAGGTCACGAATTTCGTCATCGGTGCGGTCTTGTATGGGATGCGGGATGTATACCGCCAATGGGTCGCAGCCCAGGGCTTTGGCCTGCGCCCGGGCGGCATCGGTGAACTCGTTGGAGGCGACAAAAACACCGGGGATGCCTCGGCTTTCCAGGTCCACTATGTCATGCACACTGCACGACGTGCACGAGCCTCAGTCAGCCAGAGCCTCAACTACCGCATGACAGTCGGTGCTGATTTCCTGTTTGAGCTCAATTGGAGCGATTCTCGCAAACGTTGGTTTCTGATATCGTTTTACAGCCAAGCCCTGTTGGTTGAGCTTCTCTGCAATGCGATCCAAAAAGACATCCCCGCGAGCTTTAGAGATATCCAACAGGGCAATTGTGCGATCTTTCAGTGATGACAAACGGGGTGCTCTAACGCGCGACGGCGGTGATTGTTCGGCGGTGGGATCGAGCAAAAAAGGCTTTTCTGTCATAGTGTGATCTCCTTGGTTACCGATTGGCTGCCGATCGGTCCGCTGGCCACCCAGCCACCGATGATAGCCGAAAACATGCCGGCCCTTCCCCCGGCGTGCACGATATGCAAGCCACCAGGTCTGAATTTGGTTAATTCAACCTCAGCAAAAGTTTCCGGCATGCCTTCTGCAATATCTTGAGCGCCCCGAATCAGTTCGCTACCGTGGGTTTTAAGAACCCCATCGATTTCCTGGCGCAACCTTTGTTTGGTCCAGCCGGCCTGCCGAAAAACACGTGCGTGCTCGGGTGAGACGACCAGCACCGCATCGGCCACCATGAAAATTTTAGAATGCGCAACGGTTTTCAGGGAGTTTGCATATGTCCTGGATAGAGATTCGGGTGTCCGCGAGCGCTGGTCCATGATTGCCTGGACGCCGTCACCGGCAAACAGGGTCACCGTCGAAGCGCCCTCTTTGAATCCGCGCTCCACCGATAGCGGCTCCCAGGGAGATCCTTCCTCGTCTTCGGCAAAACAAAAGGTGTACTTACCGGGGTTGCCAAAGGTAGCTCGGTCGACACCTCCCGGCCGCCCGCCGCCGATGTTACGGATAACCAGCTGCAAAGTCCTGCCGATGGTCGCATTGGCACGATTTCCCTGACCCAGCACATTCAGACCGGCGTTCATACCGATGGCTTTAGTTATGGGACCGTTGACTATCACTACCGGACCTGAAAAATAGGTGGTTGCCAACAGCCCGTGCATACAGAAGACGTCCATACAGGCAGCTTCAACTGCCGCTAGGGCCACCGGCAAATATTCCGGTTTGCAGCCAGCCATGACAGCGTTTATGGCAACTTTTGCGACGGTACAGGGAACCCGATTGGGTGGCACAATGCCGACGATCTCATCGGTTGCGCGTTGAGAACCCTGAAGCATTCGCCTAACCCGTTTTTCGGTGGGGGGAACGACTGGTAGACCGTCGGTCCAACCGCGTTCAAAACAGGCTTCCAGGTCGTCTTCCTGAGAGGCCAGTTCGATTCTGCGGGCGTTTAGTTCAGTTGTTGGGTAACGCAAAGCCAGTTCTTCGGCAATTTCGGGCGCCATATTGCGGGCACCGCATCCTGGACGCTGCTCCGGCAAGCCCTGACCGAGGTCTGCAATACCCGTGAATTGTCTCCACTCCTTACGATCCCAGCCAATAATACGATTAATCTCCCGACCGTTTTCAATCCGCATCAAGGTGGGCACGACTTCAATATTCAGCTGATAGGAATACGCCAGCTCGGTGTCATCAATTACGTTTGCCACACCAGCAGGGAAGTCAGGGTCATCCTGGGAAAAAACCGTAAACGGGGTCTGATAACCGGCAAGCATGGTTATCACCGGCTGGATCATGCTGCAGGTCCGGCAATCGCGTTTCATCACGGCAACCAGGCCGTCAGGAAAATTTTTCATTGTTGGTCCTTTAGGCCCTTAAGGGCCTTTTTCTGACAACATGTTGTCAGAAAATTAAGTGCACAGGTGTCAGTGTTCGGGTGTCAGGGAAAGAAAGGTTAGATCCTGAAACCTGACACCTATATAAATTATCGGCGTGCTGGCTGCCCCGCAGGGGCCACTTTTCCCGAGCGTAGTCTTGGAAAAAGCTTGGTACCTATTTATTGAAATCCTATCGTGTTTGCGAAGGATTTATCTAACAAAATATTTTTGCCACCAAGACACGAAGTTTAATTAATAATAAACATTTTTTGTTTGTGCCCTGGTGCCTTTGTGGCTATTCTTTCCGGTTTATCCGGGTTTGAATTTTACTTTTTGGCGCGCCTTCTCTTTGCCGTTGCCTTCTTTCCGTTCAGTTTCTCCCTCAGTATTCCCGAACACTGGAATGTGACGACCTTTTTGGGTGCCAATATCATATCCTCGCCGGTGGCCGGATTTCGGCCTCGTCGTTCGGCTTTCTGCTTTATACAGAATTTGCCGAAGCCGGAGATCAATACGTCTTCGCCGGATTCCAGGGTGGATTTGATAATTTCAAGCATGATTTCGATGGTTTCGAAGGATTTTTTTTGGGAGAAGCCAATTTGTTCTATCACGGCGTCGATAATGCGCGCTTTGGTGAGTGTGCCTTTCTTGGGCATTGGGACCTCCTTTCACGAGGAGGTTTTTATATAGCGGTAAGGGACTGATTCGTCAAGGAATAATTTCAATGTTTGCAGTTAGTCAATATCAAAGCATCTTAATCCGATATTCATATTTTTCAAATAACATTTTTAATTTTCAAATTTCGGCAATTTTTTCTGAGAATATCCACCTTGACATGCATTTTGCCTTTTGCCATGTTGGGCTTCGAAAATAAAAAAGGATCCCTATCACCGGAACTGCAAGGGGCCTGAATTAGAACATCCAAACCATTCCTAAAAATCGAGCGGCGACCCTACCAGGAGAGGAAGTATATGTCTGAAATCTGCTTCATGCCAGCTACGGATATCGTTAGTAAAATAAGGGACAGGGAACTGTCCTGCCTGGAAGTAATGGGGGCCCATCTATCCCAGATTGAACGAATCAACCCGAAAGTAAATGCCGTCATCACTCAAATCGTTCCGGAACAGGCACTTGCCGAAGCCCGCGCCGCCGACAAAGCCATCGCACAAGGTCGGGCACTGGGGCTATTGCACGGACTGCCCATGGCCCACAAGGACCTGGTGCCGACCAAGGGCTTGCGTACCACCCTCGGCTCCCCCATTTTTAAGGATCAGATCCCCGATCACGACGGACTCATTGTGGAGCGTCTCAAAAATGCGGGCGTGATTACCATTGGCAAGACCAACACGCCCGAATTCGGGGCCGGCTCCCAGACCTTTAATGAAGTCTTCGGTGAAACCTTAAACCCCTACGACACCACAAAAACCTGCGGCGGGAGCAGCGGCGGTGCAGCCGTGGCCCTGGCCTGCGGTATGATACCGATCGCGGATGGGAGTGACACGGGAGGTTCGTTGCGCAATCCGGCAAGTTTCTGCAACGTGGTGGGATTCCGAACATCGCCGGGTAGAGTCCCCGTATGGCCCTCTTTTACAGGATGGTATCCTATCTCAGTGCAGGGTCCCATGGCCCGTACCGTCCAGGATGTCGCTCTGATGCTGAGTGCCATTTCCGGTCCGGACCCGCGCTCACCTATCTCTATCGCGGAACCGGGCAGTCGGTTCCAAGGCCCCCTGGAGCGCGACTTCAAAAACGTAAAACTCGCCTGGAGCAATAATCTGGGCGACCTTCCGGTCGATCCAAGGGTTACCCGGGTTTTGGCAGGCCAGCGACGCGTTTTCGATGATATCGGCTGCATCGTAGAAGAGGGCCAGCCGGATTTCAGCGGTGCCGATAACATTTTCAAGGTATGGCGCGCCTGGAAGTATGAATTGAATTTTGGCGAGCTGTTAAAGAAACACCGTCATCTGATGAAAGACACTGTCATCTGGAATATCGAAGAAGGCCGGAAGCTTACGGGACCCCAGATTGGGCGGGCCGAAGTCGAACGGACCGAACTCTATCAGCGCGTGCGCAAATTTATGGAGACCTATGAATTTCTGATATGCCCGGTGACCCAGGTACCGGCTTTCGACATAAAACAGCCGTGGGTTGAGGAGATAGATGGCGTAAAGATGAATACCTATATCGACTGGATGCGAAGCTGCTATTTCATCACCGTCACCGGTCTGCCGGCCATATCCGTACCGTGCGGCTTTACGCCGCAAGGCCTGCCCGTCGGTATCCAGATCGTGGGTCGGCACAACGATGATTTGGGGGTGCTTCAGCTTGCGTATGCTTTTGAAAAAGAGACCCAGGTCTGGAGGCGCCACCCGGCATTGGTTGAGCCCTAGCCGGCAAGAGGTTCAATTCTCTGAGAGGCTAGACCGAAAAAAGCGATTACTTCTTTTTCGCTGCGGCACCCGCCTTTTTGATCTCATCCAGAAATAATTTTACAATCGGTGATATTTCCGGTGGCTGCCACTTGGTGAGTTTCGGTTTTTCCGGCCAGGTGAAGGGCAGGTGGCGGACCTCTCCGGGATTTTCCGCCTTTTCCATAAAAGAAAGAGCCTCCCGCAGTACCATGCGCTGTCCCTCAACATCATTGACCTGTCCTACCGGGCGTCCATAGGGATATTCTATGGCCGCCACCCTTGGCATACCGATCTCCCGGTGAAACTCAGGGGTCATCGTTAACACAATTGTTGAAAAACCTTTATCTTCCAGGAAACGTGCGACCAGTCCAACGGACCGGCAACACAGCGGTCAGGCCGGCGTGAGCAGGACCGCCTCAACATTTTCGGCCTGCATTTGGTCGGCTACAGCGGGCATGGTGTGTTCAAGCAGTTCAGCTGGATCCATCTGAAAACCATAGTACGAATAGCAGGTCGAGGCCAGCCGGCCGATGATGCCTTCTTTTTCAAATTCCTGAAATCTCTTCAAGGGAAGCATCACATTGATATCCTGCTTGATATAGTCGGTGTTGATATGGAGGTGATTTACATCGATATCTTCTTCACCGGCTGATGCAGGGATTTTCCGGCTGGAAGGATCACCCCATGCCGGTTCGCGCTTTTCCCTTGCAACGTCAAAAGGGGGGTCGGACTTCATGCTGATCCCGGCAGAGGTCATCAGCGTAAATGTTGTCTCACTGATTGGTTTTTTAAGCGGCGTCCAGGGGATGTCGCCATTAAACGGTTGGGCGGGAATATCTTTGGCGAACCATGCCCCCAGTGAGGGCGGCAGGAAGTGAAAGCCGTTGACCACAATCTCATTATTGTCCATCCGGATAATCTCCTTTCGAAATCGGTCTTTATTGCCTCATTTATTTCAACATTGCAGGCAAACAATTTTTTCCCAGTAACAGCAACACTAAAAGGCCGCCAATTAATAACACAATTCCATTGATATAAAATGGGACGGCCTGCCCAATGGAATCATACAGCCATCCTCCAGCTAAAGGACCAACAGATGCACCCATACTGCTGACAAAAGTATAAAGGCCGTACCCAGTGCCTCTTATTTGATGTCCAGTCAAATCTGCAACCATCGCTTCTTCGGCGGGGCCAGCCATAGCCCAGCCCACACTTTCAAGTGTCCAAAAGATGGCCAACCAAACAATTCCAGGCAATCCCGGCAGTAGAAATGAGCATATTCCAGCCCCAGCCAATCCCAGTGCCATCATTCGAGTGCGCCCAAAGCGATCGCTAAGTTGACCAAAATAGGAGCGTAAAAAGGCCCCGACTAGTGCACCTGGTATGATGGCCCAAATTAAAAAGCCTATATTTGATGTAAATTTGTCCTGTAGAAAGATAATGAAAATGGGCGTAATCATTCCCACAGACGCAGAGGTGAGAAAGACGATCGCCATTAATCTTATAATCTCAGGTGATATCGCCCGTTCACCATCAGTTTGAGATTTTTTAGCTGGCTTTGTTTCCGGAATTCTTTTCCAACCCAACCAGGCACCCACAGCAGCTAATAGGGCATATCCGGTAAATATTATTTGCCAGCCTATATTTTGAGGCAAGTTAGAAATGAGGATAAAGCCGACGACTCCGCCAACAAGATACCCACGAGCGACTGATTCATCAATGCGGCCAACTGATTTTCCTCTTTCATCAGATCCTGCCAAATCTGTTGCCATTGTGTAGGCTGAAATGAACATCATGGCTGAACCGATGCCACTTACAATTTGGCCTGCATAGAGTTCAAGAATATTGTTGGCCATCGAAAATATAGCCATCGAAGCTGAATAACAGACCAAAGCAGCAATAAAAAAGAACTTGCGCCCCAGCTTATCTGATGCGATGCCGATCAAAGGGCGCAGAAGGGCAATCGTCAGTGAGAAAACAGAGAACATGCCACCGATTTCCAGGGCGCTAGCACCTAAAATCTTACTATAAATTGGCAGCGCAAACCATAGGAAACCAAAACCCAAGCACCCGAATAAAATTGGCAGTTGTAATGGAAGTACCGGTTTTTTTTCTACGCCGGATATTTTATCCATCTTGATACAGTCAAGTGAAAATTGAGCGGATAGAAGGTTAAGGAATACATAACGCCTTGGAGAGGTAATGACAGCTCTATTTTGTCGTCGGTTCAAGTGCGATAAATGAAATCCAGATTCAGATTGGATGTGATTTAAGTGCGTTATAGATGTATTACATGAGTTGGCAGGTTGGGTCAAGGAACGAATTTGTCACTGGATAAAAACTGAAGACTACTTGCCAAACAAGCAACAGTCTAAAATTTTAATAAATTTAAAGAATACAGGTGGTATTCCGATAATGGTGACTGCTTTCTTTCTCGGACTAACGTTAATACCAATAACTCTCATGGGATTTTCTTTCTAAATATTCATTATGCAGGTTTAAGATCAGAATTTTTTCATCAGAGACGGCTATCGCAATTGAATAATGATTTAAACCTGTCACAAAAACAATCAAGTGTCAATCCGCGGGAATTCAACCAGTATTCTTCAGGAAGATAAAAGTGAAATGCTGAATTTAGATAACCGTAGTCTGCTGAATAGTGGACTTTGGTTCATCCAGATTTATAATTGATACATCAGCCATGAAGCCAAGGTCTGATAGACAGATTTGTACGATTCCGAGCACCGCCGCCGGGATCGTCAGGAACACTTTCAAGGTTAGGCAATTCGACACGCCCGAGGATGTCGAGCAAATATGCAGTTGTGTCGGTCCCGATCTTATGGCGAAACGATCGCGGAACAGAGGACAGGTTTAATGTGATGTTCCAATGAAAGCTGCAAGGTTGCGGCATACTCATTTGGAGTTGTGATCACCTGGGCCGCATAGCTGTGAAGCTTGGACGCTATTTTTTCAGCATCTGGAGTTGCGCAGCGCTTAAGTATTTTAATCAACGTAGATTTCTGACGGCGACGGATTTGTTGCGCACTGAAACGGTCTTCCATCAGAACCAATGAGCTTTTTGAAAAGGCATTGATGCCAGTGTTTTTTTCATTCAAAAATCCGGGAAAGAGCCGATCGACCAGGGTATGCACACGGTTTTTAACTTCGGTCTTCATCACCACCAGCTTTTTTCGATGTCGCACCAGGGTTCGCAGATTCCGGTAAATGCCGTCTTGAGCCGGACTGCATTTTGCCCTAAGGTTGAGCAGCATCATGGCAATGCCCATGAGGTCTATGCGGTCGGTACTGGCCTGTAGAGTTTCCCGTTGCTTTTTGGCATCATGGGCATTGACGTTGGCCACCAAAAATCCTTTGGCACGTATTGCGTTGGCAAAGTTTTCTGCGTATGAATTGACATCTTCACCACCAAAAAAGACAAATTTTTTTTTGATGTGACGCTGACGACACGAGCGCATCACTTGGTCAATCAAGTATTTGACGCCTTCAAGGGTATTTTTCACTGAAAACGGTTTGCGCACAATATCGCCGTATCCGTTGCAAAACATGACCATGTGGTCTTTCTTAGCGTAATCGATGGGAACACACATCATCTTTAACCGGTTGCCTGCTTTTTCAAACAGACGAAGTAATTGTTGACTTCGGTTTTGAAAAATGTTTTTCTCTTTCATAGTGAAGCTCCTTTCGTTTCTGCAGCTGCTAAATGGCAGACTGCTCATTTAGTATACCACCGACATCAGCCGGATGGTTCCTAAAACAGGGGAGCTTCACCGTCATTCGCTTTTATAAGGATCTCATCGTTATTTATGTCAATCAGTAAAATCTGTAATGACGGCCCGAGTTATCGAGTTGGGCAGGCTCCGCGAGCTACACCCTTCGGGCTCGCTCGCCTCCCCAACATCGATCTCTCGGTAATGTACCAGGTATCACCGGAGCGTACGACTGGTGTCAGTTTACGGTGGAATAAGGGCCGCTATGCATGGAAAGCGGACGGTTTGACAGTGTTCATCCGGCACCCTATATTATTACTGATATTTCCTTTGGTCTTTCATACGGTTCCGATCATCCGCCGGTAAGTACTGCGCTTTATCCTCGTCACCTTATCAGGCTGTGGTCGGATTGGCCTGATGACGCCAGGCGGAGCTAAAAGTGTACTCAGCGATCGCTTATAGTCAAAGCCATAAAGGTGCGTAATCGGTGATGATAAAAAAACCTTCGCAAGATTCAATAGTGGCATAAACCATCTTGAAGGCACTCTTTGTCTTTGAATTCGGTAAAAACAGAAAAAGGATTCACACCTATGCGCTTGATTATCCTCTTGCTTATAATAATTACAATTGCTGTACCGGTTGCAGCCGGAGACTTTCCAATTGAGGGCACGAAGGGCACCGAACTTGTGGCCGCGCGGGTCGCTACTTTCGATGAGCCCTGGGCCATGACTTTCCTGCCCGATGGCACTCTTTTGGTGACCGAGAAGAGAGGAGTGCTGTGGCATGTTACCAACGACGGATCGAAAACAGAAGTGCAGGGCTTGTGGAAAGTCGCCTATGGCGGTCAAGGCGGCTTGGGTGATGTGGTGCTGCATCCTGATTTTGAACGCAATTCCTGGGTCTATTTGTCTTATGCCGAACGCGCGGATGATAACGCCACAATCGGTGCGGTGGTGGTCCGCGCAAAGCTCGATCTAAAAAACAGCCCACTCAAGCTCGCATCAGTGGAAAAACTGTGGGTTCAGGAGCCAAAAGTTACAGGAAAAGGACATTACAGCCATCGCATCGCGTTCGGCCCCGACGGTAAAATGTTCATCACCTCCGGAGACCGCCAGAAACTTACACCGGCCCAAAATTTTGACAGCCATCTTGGCAAGGTGCTGCGCTTAAACGACGACGGAACGGTGCCCAATGACAATCCGTGGCAGGATCGTGGTGAGATTGCCATGCAATTCTGGACCGTCGGTCACCGCAACATGCTGGGCATCGATTTTGATGCCGACGGACGTTTATGGGTCCATGAGATGGGTCCGCGTCACGGCGATGAGTTGAATCTGATCAGTGCTGGTAAAAATTATGGTTGGCCGATCGTATCGAACGGCGACCACTACTCGGGTGTGCCGATTCCCGATCATGACACCCGTCCTGAATTCGAAGCCCCTCGGACGTTTTGGGTGCCCTCCATTGCACCGTCTGGTCTTGTTATTTATGACAGTGAGATGTTTGCCGATTGGAAAGGCAGTGCGATTATCGGTGGACTTGTATCAAGAGCCCTTATTCGTGTTGAATTAAAAGGAAACACTGCCGAAGAAGCCGAACGCTTTAAATGGGGTGAGCGCATACGCGAGGTCGAACAGGGACCCGAAGGGGCTTTGTACGTGCTCGAAGACGGTTCCGGTGGTCGTCTTCTAAAGTTGACACCCAGCCGTTAAAAACCATTACGTCAGGACGGTGCGCGCTGATTGCGGGTATATTGCCGTCTCGATAACACGCCCGATAGGGATGAAAATGGACAATTTCGATCAACTTTTGAATTTGGAACCAACGCTAAACAGAAAAAAACCGGATTACAACATAAATTGAGATTATCCGTAATCCGGCAAAATTAATGATATGCTCTAAATTTGCCTCAAATTTGATAGAATGCCAGCGAACGATTTCTTGCCAATATCGTAACTTACCGAAAATGTTAGATTTCAAATGGATATCATAAAAATTCAGTTGATGTCAAATGTTCAAATATAGCAGTTGCACAACCTGAGGCCAAATAATTAGAATTGATAATATCACAACTTTTTTTGAGGCTTCATTTTTGCCGATTAGTTGGAGAGATAGCACAGATTTCGAAGTCGCTTGGTTACCGTTGATATTATCAGATACCAAAAGTATTACCAGATTTATTCCGAGACACCAAATATGTGCTGTAGTCCTGTATTTTTAAATTCCCCTGAAATACCATTTGACTCAATATAAATTCCTGATATAAATCATCAATAACATCCTAAATTTCCCATTCTTTCTGGTCTGGCCGGGCTTTTTTTATCTGACACTGCATAGCTGACCTGTATCTCGATTCACCTTTCTTTAACCGTAAGGGGGCCACCCATGACTGCAGAAAGCATTAATCGCAAACTCACCGCCATTCTAAGTGCCGATGCAAAAGGTTACAGCCGTCTAATGGGAGAAGACGAAGTCGGCACTGTCCAGCTGTTAAAAGAATACCGTGAAATCATGGCCCAGCTTATCCATCAGCATCGAGGCCGGGTGGTGGACTCACCCGGGGATAACCTTTTGGTTGAATTTAACAGTGTTGTGGATGCTACTGGATGTGCCGTGAAAATTCAAGAGGCGCTTCAGATAAAGAATGCCGAACTATCTGAAGATAAACGATTGGAATTCCGTATCGGGATCAATCTTGGAGACGTATTAGAGGATAAAGACCGAATTTATGGAGACGGTGTTAATATTGCCGCTCGCATCGAAGGACTTGCAGAGCCGGGAGGGATTTGTATTTCAAGAACCGCCTATGATCAGGTAAAGAACAAGTTAGAGCTTGGTTATGAATATTTGGGCGAACACAGCGTAAAAAACATTGCCGAGCCGGTGAGAGTTTATCGTATTTTGACGGAACCTGAAGCCGCTGGCAAGGTGATCGGTGAGAAAAGGTTTTTAGGCAGGATTTTCACGCAAGGCGGCTATGGTTGCTATTGTTATTCTGATCATAGTTGCCGGGGGATTGATAGGCTGGAACATTTATCTTCATCAATCGAAAAGAATAGAACCTGCCTCTTTGGATAAAATGGCTCATCGTTTGCCGGATAAACCTTCAATCGCAGTGCTTCCATTCGACAATCTAAGTGACGATCCCAAACAAGAATACTTCAGTGATGGTTTAACTGAAGAAATCATTACTGCCCTATCAAAAACCAAACAATTGTTTGTGATTGCCCCAAATTCCACCTTCACTTACAAGGGGAAGCCAGTAAAGGTTCAGCAAGTTGCAGAAGACTTGGGTATTCGTTATGTGCTTGAAGGTAGCGTTCGCAAGGACGCAGGGCGAGTTCGGATAACCGCCCAACTTGTGGATGCCATTAAAGGCAGTTATCTTTGGGCTGAGCGTTATGACCGTGATCTGAAAGATATATTTGCTCTGCAGGATGAAATTACTATGAACGTCATAGAAGCCCTCGGATTGAAGCTTACAGAGGGGGAGCAAGCTCTTATTTATGCGGGAAGTACGAACAATCTTGAGGCTTATCTAAAATTCTTGCAAGCAATTGAGTATTCGAGACGCCAAAATCCGGACGATAATCAGAAGGCTAAACGAATTCTGGAGGAAGCAATTGGGTTGGACCCTAATTACGCAGTGGCCTACAGGCAACTGGGTTCTGTCCATATGATGGAAGTATGGCTGGGTACAACAAAAGCCCCCAAGGAATCTTTAGGTAAAGCGGCCGAATTTTCAAAGAAAGCTCTCGCCCTTGATGCGTCATTGGGAATGGCCCATGCTTTATTAGGACATATTTTTATTTTGATGAGGAACTATGAGAAAGGAATCGAAGAGGGGCAACGGGCAGTTAACCTAGAACCCAACGGGGCTGATTCCCATGCATTTTTAGGAATGGGGCTTCAATTCGCAGACAGGCCTGAAGAAGCCATTAAGATACTCAAAAAAGCGATAAGGCTTAATCCGATGCCTCCAGGGTGGTATTTGCACCAGTTAGCTATTGCCTACCGCAACATGGATCGTTATGACGAAGCCATAGGATGGGCTAAGAAGGCGGTAGATCGTCACCCGAGTAGCGTACTTTCTCATCTGGCCATGGCCAGCTGTTACAGTTTGGCGGGCCGTGAGGAAGAAGCGCAGGCCGAAGCGACTCAGGTCCTGAGAATAAACCCCAAATTCTCTCTGGAGCGACTCGCAAAGACAACACCCCAAAAGAATCAGGAGACGAAAAAGCGTTTTATCGACTCCCTGCGCAAGGCGGGTCTGAAGTGAGGTGCGTTAAAGGGACTTCATTCTATATACTGTGGGTGCTTCTTGAAAACAAAGAATTAGGTTTTCTTGCCATAGGCTTCATCGTAAATCACTGAATCCACTTATGATTTCGTTTAGTAACCTAAAATAATGGTAAAGTCAAGATTACCCAAATTAACCTTAAATATAAAGAAATTCCAGGTTTCGTGCAGAAAGCCTCATTCTTGAAGGCATTCCCTTTGAGCTCAATACGTTCTGGCTTTGGATACCTTGCCAAAACATGTAATTCGATGATTATCGAAATGTATGAAGATAAGTTTTGGATATCACACTGTTTTTAGGGTTGTCAAATGCTGCGATAGCTGTAATACAATTCAGTTTTTCGATCAGGAATTTTGTATTTCATAAGTTTTTAACCTTAATCTGCTTGGTTTTGCAGTTGGCCAAAAGAAAGGTTGCCATGGTCAATATCGTATATATTTAAATTTTCATCAGATTTACTCAGATTTGCTCATTGTTTTCAACATCCATAGGCCTACTGCGCCGAATAATATTTCAAGGATCAAATAAACAAATAATAACCAATGAGGCATGCCATCAAGAAGTAAACTTAACGTTCTACCGGCAGCCAAGCCAAACATAAAAACGGTAAGACTGAATAGAGCAGGACGAGTCAATTTTTCACTTCGGGCGCCGAGTATCCAAAATATTATAAGTGCAAAATAAAGCCCCATGATCGCGCGAAAAATGTGAGTGACGTTAGTTCCATGGAGTGGAATATCGAAAAGAAACTTAAGGCTTGCTTGAGGGACGGTGCCATAGGAAAGAGCAATAGGTGTTAACCCTACCGCAGCAATTAATAAGAAAATTTGGCGAGCATTCATGGTGTCTCCATTATTTGTTATCAAGCTATTTTTCGAATCGGGATATCATCAGATTTGTATTGATATTCAGTTAAAACGCGAATCGTGGCGAGCTAATGCTACATTGATGATCTAAACCTCGGTAAAATTGATGATATGCTCTAAATTTACCCCAAATTTGACAGACTCCTTGCGGTAGATTTCTTGCCTTATGTAAAAATTCGTAAATATTCAGATATGTTATGCATATATCAAAGAATTAAAGCCTTTCAGAAACTCAGAATAGCAGGTACATTCAACTCAGCCGTTCGAGCAACGATCCTGGATATCATAAAATTTTTTAGCCTTTCAATATTCTATTGCCTTTGTAATAGAAAATCGCTGTTTCATTAAAAAGTGAAACCATGTCAAGAAAACATTTACCTTTTTGACCATTGAAAAGTCAAACATCATAGCGGGATGTTGCCTTGAAGGTGCTAATAATTTACATGCCACACTGAGTAATCATCAAGAAGTTGATAATTTTTCCTGCATTTCTTCATTATCGACATCACCATAGATGCTCTAAAAATAGCCCCAAATTTGACGGAGTCCCGGTAAGGATAGCTGGTAATATGTTATGGCTATCCTATTAAAATCAGGGTACCCTATGCTTCGGATAGATAGCAGAACTGAAATTTAAATGAAATAATTATTATCGATAGCCAATACCACAGACATGATGGCATTTTCGGAGAGTCGTCCTTAGAAATTCAGCAGCGCCCTGAGCCGTCCTCCTCCAATTAAAGTAACTGAGGAAAACTCGTTATTCTCATCTATTCAGGTATTCCGGCCCTGGCAATCCCTCCTCAAGACGACGCGCGTCAGTGTGATTTTTGAAAGGAAGGAGCCTGAGCTTAGAAATTGTTTCATCGGGAATAATCTCGAGATAGATATCCACCGCCGCTTTAGCTTCCTCTATAAGATCAAGTTGAGCGAGGCTGGCGGCAAGCACGGCATGCCCAACACGCCAGATAGGTTTTCTATGTATGCATTTTCGTGCCCATTGCACAGCTCTCTGAATATCGACCCGATACTCCTTCATTTTAGGATATACTTTCAGCCTTCAGCTTTGAGCTTTCCTGCCTTTCGTGTCTTCTTACTGGCGATGCTGCGAAATAAATTTGCGTATGACCGGCAGCAGGGCGGCCGTCTCTTCGTGCAGGGGGCATACAACGGGAAGCTGGAGTCGCTGGGCCAGTTTATTCCGGTAATCGGCCAGTTCCTCGCGGGTGCCGCCTTCGCCATTTAGTGTTACGGCCAGGGTTTGGGCGCCATACATCCGTATCAGTTCGATCTCGTCTTTCACATCTGGCAACGGGCAGGCTAGATGCTCAAGATCTTCGTAATATTTTCTGAAAGGCGCGTGCTGCAGAATCACACCTTTAACATCCGCCGAAACAATAATCTCGGAACCACACGGTCCGGATGGATTTCTCAAACCGGATTGTCCTTCGATCAGAATCAGGTCCGGCGAGGATTGGCGATTACATTCCAGCACCGCCTGTTCGAGCTCACCGCTGACAAAATCATTGAGCGTGGCATCAAAAATGAACCCATGCTTGTATCCCTGCAACCAGCCGGTCTGGCCGGTATAGATCATTTCGGTGCGGATACCCTCCTGCCGGCACAACTCCGTGATGAAACGGGCGGTTGTTCTTTTGCCAATGCTGCAATCCATTCCCAGGACTGCAATTTTAGCCGCACGGACCTTATAGATCTCGCCGCTCCAGAAATGAAGCTGGTCAATGGGTTTGGGTTTGCGAAGATCGATAATTTCCACCCCATTTTTGCGGGCGGCATCGCGTAACACCGGTTTTTCGCCCAGTAATTGGTGCATGGTACTGATAATGCTGATTTGATTTTCCAGGACCTCCAGGAGGATATCGTTCCATTCCTCGGGCAGCCTTCCACCGCTCAAAGCCACCCCGATGATGCCGTAATCCGGTTTTTGTCGGGAATGATCCAGAAAGGTGCGAACGGATTCAAAAACCGGTATGTTCCTGAAGCGACCGTCAACGATGTCACCGGCGTCTTTTCCGCAGTTTAGCGGGTCGACGACGCCGACAATGGTAAAGCGTTCGGTTCCCCGTATAAGGCCGTGAGCGGTTTTGGCATCGGATGTGGTAAGCCGCCCGTTTGTCAGAATCAGTGCTGTGTCCTTCATTAGTCTAATACCTTGAAATTTCTAAAGATTTTTGGAAATATAGTGTTTTTTGTGGTCATCCACGTTAGGAAGCAAAATAGAATGATGGAATAGTGGAATGTTGGAATACTGGGTATAAAAAGCGGAATAAGATCTATTATAGAAAAAATGTTGTATCCACATTTTATGATGAAGTCTAACAGACAACCAATTTCTGCTTTCGCCCCAGAAAATACGAAGCAATTAAGAGAAAATCAATACAATTATATTCGTTTTGATTCTCTAAAACCACCATTCCATTATTCCAGAATTCCAACATTCCAAACTCACGACCTTGAGGCTCTCGACAGGTTGGGTCGAAGCCCTTAACTTTAATCTCCAATCAACTATCTGCTAGCAGTTCAACCCCTAAGCCCGGGTTATCGGTTAAGGCGAGTTCACCGTTTTGCAGCACAAAACCGCCTGTTACCAGGTCCCGGGCGAGATCCAGATGCCCGTCGAGGTCCAGATAACAAGTTGCCGGCGAGGCCAGGGCGGCGTGCAGGGCAGCGGCAATGCCGACAATGCTTTCGTCCATACAGCCCCACATCAGATCGATACCTGCAAGGTGTGCGATCTCGGCAATCTGCATGGCCGGGGCGATACCACCGCACTTCATAAGTTTGATGTTATAAATGCCGAAGGGCCGGGGCGGTTCCAGACAGGTGAGTGCATCCCGGGCGTTCAGCAGGCTCTCATCGGCGGCCACTTTTTTTCTCACCGCTGCGGGCAGACGCCGCATGTCGTCAAGATTGCGGGCATCCAACGGCTGTTCGACGAATTCCAGCTCCAGGGTAGCGGTTTGTTTGAGAAAGTTTTTGAATTGATCCACCGTGTAGCCCTGGTTGGCATCCACTCGGATGATGATTTCCCGACCTATTTTCTGCCGAATCCGGTGCAGACGTTCCACATCCTCCGCCAAAGATCGCCCGATTTTGACTTTGAGTATCCGGAAACCGCGAGCCGTATATTCAGCAGCTTCTTCCAGGGCTTCTTCGACGGATTCAATTCCGATGGTAATGGACGTCGGCAGTGAGCAGTGCACCCGGCCCAGCAAATCGACCAAAGGCAGGCCATGATATTTGGCCCATAAATCATGCAGCGCCATATCTATTGCCGCCCGGGCGGCCGGCGCACCCGGCATGGCTTTTTCGATATCCCGCAGGCGTGTTTTTAAATGTCGGATATCGGTTCCGGACAACAAGTCTGCAAGATTATCGGCCAGAGCCTGTCGGCACTCCGCCACCCCTTCGCCGGTGACCTCCTCGGCCGGAGAGGCGACGCCCAAGCCGACAGACCCGTCTTCCGCCTGCAGGCGAACGAAAAGGTTTTGCACCGATTTGATGCGCTCGTAGGCAATGGTGTAAGGCCGGGTTAAGGGCATCTTTTCAGTCCAATAGGTTACTTTGGAAATTTTCATATGAGTTTGTATCCTGAGTTAGTTGCCGGGGATTAGCACTTCAGCGACACTTTATTACAAAAATGCGCCAAATTGGTTTTTTGACAGAGAACTCTTAACGGTCGTAATGGGGATAATAGGAACTTGTTTACATGGTTGCAAGATTTATTTGATATTTCAATTTCCTTGACAGGCGAACAGATTGTATATTACTAAAGTATGAAATACCTAAATTGAGCGTTTCAAATTTTATAAAGAGATGATTTCTTATTTGCAATGAATTCTATCGATTTAAGTTTTAATATTTAAGGTATTCTATCATTATGGAAAAGAAGGTCTATATCGTTCAATGCAAAGATTACGATGACGTCGAGGATAAGCTTGCCGCCTTGATAGATCTGATGGGCGGCATAGGGCGTTTTGCCAAACAAGGCGAGAAAATTGTCCTTAAGGTTAACTTGCTGCGTGAAGCCAGACCCGCAGAGGCGGTGTGCACCCATCCGTCAGTGGTGGCGGCTGTCGGCAGACTGGCAAGAGAAGCCGGTGCGGTACCCGTCATCGCCGACTCGCCCGGCGGGGGCTACCGCTACACCCGCAATACCCTGGACAAGATCTATCACACCAGCCATATGCATCAGGCTGCGAATCAAGCCGGCATTACGGTCAATTGGGACACAACCTCCAGACCCGTTTCCTATGCCGACGGTATTCTCACCAAGCATTTTGATATCATCACTCCGGTTTATGAGGCGGATGCGGTGTTTAACTTATGTAAAATGAAGACCCACCTGTTTACCGTTATGACCGGTGCGATCAAAAATATTTTCGGCGTTATTCCCGGGCTGTCCAAGACCGGGTACCATGCAAAACTGCACGATGTGCAAAGATTTGCCGGTATGCTGCTGGATCTGTCTCAATACATTGCTCCCCGTCTGACGATCATGGACGCCGTTGTTGCCATGGAAGGTGATGGCCCGGGGACCGGAGATCCGCGGTCGGTCGGTTTGCTCATCGGTTCCGAAAACCCTCTGGCACTGGATGTGGCGGCAACCGAAATAATGGGTTTGAAGCGGACGGAAAATCCCGTGATCATGGAGGCTGAACGAAGGGATCTCACACCCAATTGCCTGGAAGATATTGAGATCATCGGGGCGGATCTGGCCGATGTGAGAGTGCCGGACTTTAAGCGGACCCAGGTATCGGCCGGAAGTCTTGGGTTGGATCGGATGCCGTGGTATCAGCGGCTCCTTGAACCGCTGTTCAAAGATGCGTATACCGTGCGACCCCGGGTGATCTGGCACAGATGCATCGCCTGCGGTACCTGCATTGAAGGCTGCCCGATGGAGGCAATCAGCCTTGTTGATGAGCGGGCTTCCATCGCAGATGACAAATGTATCCGTTGTTACTGTTGCCACGAGATCTGTCCGGAAGAGGCCATTGGCTTGCACAGCAGCTGGCTATATCAGCTAATCAATCCAGTTTAATCTTGAACCTTGAACCCCAAACCTGGAACCGCTCAGCTTTGATTAAAGGAGGAAAACATGTGGAAAAAATTACTCATTTTGCCGGTATTATTAATCGTTGTTTCCTGGGGAGTCATTCCTGTTTACGCGGACGAGATTTTGGATTCCATAAACGAAGCCATCGAGGCCTATAAAGAAAAGGAATATGCTGAAGCGGCTGAAAGCCTGGATTATGCCAAACAGCTCATACAACAACTGAGAAGTGAAAACATCATGAAGTTTTTGCCGCAGGCTTTGCCGGGGTGGGAGTCTAAAACAGCGGAAACTCAGAGCATGGGAATGTTGGGGGGAATGTCGGGTGTACAAAAAGAATATTTCAAGCCCGGCGCGGGCGACCAGGGCAGAAAACGCATTACCATCAACATTATGGCCGAATCTCCCATGATGCAGGGCATGATGGCCATATTCAACCCGGCCTATGCCGGTGCCCAGGGAGGGAAGCTCCAGAAAATTAAGCGGAATAAAGCCATCGTGAAATATAGCCCCGACGGCAGGAGTGGGGAAGTAAATGTGCTGGTTAAAAAAAGTTATATCGTTTCCATCAAGGGCAATTCAGTGGACAAAAAAGATCTGCTGGATTATGCTGAAGCCATTGATTACAGGGGGCTCAAGGATTTATGATGTGACCGCACTTTCCAGACACAACCAAGAGTTCATGGACCAAGTTAGGGGCTTCGTCCCATTAGCGCTAACTTGTTTTGTAGGCATTTGCAGGTTACAATTATGCCGTACAGGGTTTTTTTAAAGATGAACGTCGAACATCGAACGCCCAACGTTGAACATCGAATAATGATGTCGCTGCGCTCCGCAATTTAATCAAAGAATTCCTCGCAGCTCTGCTGCGGGGTAAGAGGTGCGAGCGAAGCGAGCTTCCTTTTGAGTCCAGAGTTTGCTCTGCGGTTCATACCTTTGATTTTCGATTATTTTCAGAAATCCGATATCAAACCTTGAATGCCTATTTCTGTTTCTTCATCTTTTCCATTCATCATTCGATGTTGGACGTTCGATTGGCATACCGAGGATTTTTGCCCACTGCAGGCACAATCCATTGGATCGCAGCTCACCTTTTCATAAAAACAATTCTTGACATCTGTTCTTTGTATACCGTATACAATAATCAATTTTCAGCTGATGTGTCAAAACCGTTGCACGTGCCTGATCTGATAAGATCCAGAGAATTCAAACTTAACTGTCAAACGGAGAAAATCGATGGAGTTATTCAAAAATCTTACCGTGTTATCCCTTGAACAGGCAACCGTTTTACCCTATTTGACATTTAGATTGGCCCAGGATGGGATGCAGGTGATTCGGCTGGAGCATCCGGTTTATGGCGACCCTAACCGGATGATCGGGGATAATGTGCTGTCCGAAGAGCGAATGAACGCATATTTTTTGTGCATCAATGCCGGTAAGAAGGACCTGACCCTGAACCTGGCGGAAGCCGAAGGTCAGAAAATATTCCACGCGCTCATCCGGGAGTTGAAAGTGGATATTTTTGCCACCAATCAGCTGCCTAAAAATTATAAAAAGCTGGGCATCGATTACGAAACCCTCAAGTCGTTGAGGCCGGACATCATCTGGCTGGGTGTTACCGGTTTTGGTCCGGACAGCAATGAGGGCGCCTATGACCCGATTTTGCAGGCCCGGGGGGGCTTGATGGAACTTACCGGGGAAGGCGGCGGTGATCCCCAGGTTGTGGGAATCCCGCTGCCCGATATGGGCACCAGTGAGCACGCTTACGGACTGGTAATGAAAGCCCTTTTTAAACGCCAGGCCACCGGTGAAGGAAGTTGTATCAATATGGCCATGTTCGAATCTACGGTATCCTGGCTGACGGTTCCCATTACTTTGACCGCCAGTTTCGGAAAGGCCATCTCCCGTCGCGGTAACACCCATGAATTTTTCTGTCCGTGCTCCGTATACCAAACCAGCAATGGCTATGTATATTTGGCGGTTGGAAACGATCGGCAATGGAAAGCCATGGTGTCCCAGGAGATGTTTAAATCTCTGGACAGTCCCGCATACGAAAAAAATGCAGGCCGCATCGGGGAGGTGAAAACTCTCAACGCCGCCATTGATGCAATCACAAAAAATTATTCGTCGGAGGAATTGATCGATCTGTTCACCTCGATTACGGTTCCTATCAGCAAAATTCAAACGGTAACGGAAGTGATTACCGATCCGCTCATTGAGAAAAAACTTCTATATGCCCAGGATCCTGTTTCGGGAACGCGTATTACCCTGGCGCCGCCGCCGAATATGACGCCGTTTCTGGAGGCCTCGGATCGTCGGCTTTCATTTCCACCCCGTTTCGGAGAGAACAATCAGGAAATTTATGGTCGCAAGCTCGGCTATTCCAATGAAGCGCTTGCCGGGCTCAAAGGAAAGGGGATAATTTAGAATTGGGAAGTGGGAATGCGGGAATAGATCTCAAAGCTGAAAGCTCAAAGCTCAAGGCAGAAAACAGAAGTTGAGATGCAACCTCCGAACCATAAAGGCCTGCGCCCCGCAGGGAATTCGGAATGGGGAAGGCGGAAGGCGGAAAAAGGTCATGTCTCACGCAACGGCGCAACGACGCAAGGAAACAGATTTGGCCTTTGTTTTTCGTAGCGTTCTTTGCGGCGTTGCGTGAGGCAAAAATAAATAGCGTACGTTTTGCGAAGAAGTATTGAATTGATCAGAAGACAGAATTTTCGAAGTCGGAATGCGGACTCGCCGTCGTCCGATAGGGCTGGACTATGGCGTGGCGAGGATGCGGAAGTCGTAAAAAGACCATGTCTCACGCAACGGCGCTACGACGCGAAGAAGCAGATATTTGAAGTCGGAATGCGGAAGGCGGGAGGTGAATGACGAATGATGAAGCAAAGAGCATAGCGCAAGGGGCATACCGTGAAGACAGATGACAGAACCCAGAACACTTGAACTCTTTAGCCCAGACACCTGAAACCTACAATTTGCAGCATGTCTTTTAAGGAACGCTAGATGAGGAAAAAAGCTGAATTAAAAGGTTTTGACCCCGGGCCTTTGCAGGTACTGCAGGAACGAAAGTCCCTGGGACAGCATGTTTTCGATAACCTGAAGCAGGCTATTATTCGGGGCAACATTACGCCGGGAGAATGGCTTGTTGAAAGTCATATTGCGCAAATGCTGGGAATTAGTCGTACGCCGGTTCGAGAAGCTATCCACAAGCTGGAACGCGAACGACTCATTGAGCGGCAGCCGCGGGGCGGGTTCACCGTCCTGGGCCTGGGTCGCGATGACATCGAAGAGACCTTTGGTATTCGAAGTGTCCTGGAAGGCTATGCGGCCAGACTGGCCACCGTAAAACATCAATCAAAAGAACTCAAAGCCTTAGAAAAAAAGGTTGAAGAATTTCAGACATGCCTGAACAAAAGCCAATTGGATGTGTTGCCGGGGATCAATACGGAGTTTCATGACTTACTCTATGCGCTCAGCAAAAGTCCCAGATTAATTCATATGATCAATGGGCTCAGAGATCAGATTTTCAGATTCAGACAAATGATTTTAAAAGATGATAAGCTTGCGAATATCAGCAATGAAGACCACATCCAGATGTTGAAATTTATGCGCAAACGGGATGTCGAAGGGGTGGAAAGGTTGGTAAGGGACCATATTTTGCGCGGACAGGATGAGGTCCTCAGAGAATTTGGTAAGAAGAGAGCGGGCAAAAGGCGCTGAGAGGCCGCGATTAAAAAATTTCAAATTTGTTATTTCCGGTTTATCCGGGTTAAAAAAAACCAGACGGCTCCTATTTAACAATTGTAATCTTTTAACCCTGAACTCTGAGCCTGGAACCGCTCAGTTTAGATACAATAACTAACACCATACAACTGGAGAGAATAGAACACATGACGGAAAAGAAAATCAAGATTCTTGTGGGCAAACCGGGATTGGATGGACATGACCGCGGGGCGAAAGTCACTGCACTGGCCCTGCGGGATGCCGGTATGGAGGTCATCTATACCGGACTGCATCAGACCATCGAACAAATTGTCCGCACGGCTGTTCAGGAAACAGTTGACGTTATCGGCCTCAGTATCATGTCGGGAGCGCATCTTCCTATCTGCAAAAAACTGCTGGAGATGATGAAATCCGAAGGGATCGAAGATATCCCCGTAACCGTGGGTGGCGTCATTCCCAAACAGGACATCCCGAAATTAAACGAGATGGGAATCGTGGGTGTCTTTCCCGGGGGCACCTCGTTTGACGATATTGTTACCGGCATTCGCAGGGTGGTAAACTAGCGGGTTACGGGTTGCGGACAAAAGGGCAGAGAGCAAAGGGCATGGCGCATAGAGTAAGACATCGCTCATGACAGAATGCAGATTACAGACGCCGGAAATCAGATTGTATGGACAGGGAATAAGGTGTAAAAATTAGGGTCGAAGTTAGAGGGCATAGAGTTGATTGATCTTTTCCGCCGGCCGAATTCCAAATTCGGTCAGCTGTCATCTGAACGCTGTTTTCTGACATCGGACCTCTGTTTTCAGTTTTTTGCGAGCGTCGCCTCGGAAAAAGCTTAGTGTCTGATCTATTACAACAAACCAAAACTTAGAGGAATAGATATGGGTGTTGCAAAATATGTTAAAAATGAAAAAGACAGCATCGAAGAAGTGATCTATCAATCCGGCATCCGCGTAAAACCGGTATATACGCCGCAAGATCTCGATGAGGTTGGATTCGACTATGAAAAGGATCTCGGCGATCCCGGGCAGTATCCGTTTACCCGCAGTCTGCACCCTCAGGGATACCGCAGCCGGGCCTGGACCACCCGCCAATACACCGGTTTCGGTACACCCCAGGAAACCAACAAGCGCTTTAAATTGATGATTTCCCACGGTCAGACGGGGTTGAATGTGGCCTTCGACCTTCCGACCCAAATGGGCTATGATTCGGACGACGCCAGAGTCGTTGGCGAAGTGGGCCGCGTCGGGATGGCGGTGGACTCCCTGCGGGACTTCGAAATCGCATTTGAAGGAATCCCGCTGGATCGAATCGGTTCCGGCCTGACCATCAATGCCGTGGCTTCGATCACCTTGGCCATGTATCAGACCACGGCGGAGAAGTTCGGATATCCCAAGGAAAAAATCAGTGCGACACCCCAGAATGACATTCTCAAAGAAATGATCGGTCGCGGGGCCTGGATATTTCCGGTGGCAGATGCGGTCCGGCTGGTGGGCGACAGTATTGAATACTCGGCCAAAGAACTTCCACGCTGCAACCCGGTGAGTATCTGTGGTTATCATATTCGCGAATCCGGTGCGACGCCTGCCCAGGAAATTGCCTGTGCCTTCGAGATAGCCAAGGCTTACATGGAAAATGTGATGCAGCGGGGGATGCAGGCCGAAGATGCTGTCGGCCGTTTTTCCTTCAACCTGAATGTGTTCGGCAACCTCTGGGAGCAAATTGCCAAGTTCCGAGCGGCCCGAAAACTCTGGGCGAAGATGCTGCGGGAGGAATACGGTGTACAGGATAAAAAGAAATTATTTCTCAGAGGTCTTTTCGGCGGCGGCGGCAGCGGGCTGACCAAGGACCAGCCTGAAAACAATATCATGCGCGGGGCCTTTTACGCCCTGGGAGCTGCACTGAGCGGGGCTCAGACCACGGCGCTGTGCTCATTTGACGAAGCCTATACCATTCCGACGCCAAGGGCCGCATTGCTGTCATTGCGCACCCTGGAAATTATTATGGATGAGGTCGGGCTGCGTGACACGGTGGATCCCCTGGCGGGCTCGTATTTCATTGAGACGCTGACAAAACAGATGGAGGAAAAAATCCTCGAGGAGATGAAGCAAATTCAGGAGGTCGGCGGCATGGTACACGCGGTGGCCACCGGTTTTATCCAGCGCAAAGTGGCCCGGCAGGCTTATGAATACGAAAAGGGTCTTCAGAAGGGAGATTACATCAAGGTCGGCGTCAATAAATATGCCGATGAAGTTGAGGATCAAACCGATGTAGAGCTTCATGAATACAATGAACAATGGGTGGAACAGCAGATTTCCAACCTCAAAGAACTGCGTCGGACCCGCGACAACCGGGAAGTATCCCGCACGTTAAAAGATCTGGAGCAGGGAACGCGCGCCGGTAAGAATGTGATGCCGTTGCTGGTGGACTGCTGTCGGGCGTATGCCACCATGGGTGAGATGGCCGGCGTTTTTCGGGATCTTTTCGGCGAATGGCAGGAACCAAGCCTATTTTGATTTTAGATATTGGATTTCAGATTTTGGATTTGTTGCAACTTAATATAAATTTATAGGAAATTGGGAGCATTGTGGTGAATGCTGAGAACGGGAGTATGAACAAAGAAGAAAAAGGATTGGAAGATCCCAATCCCCAATCCCCAATCCCCAATCCCCAATCGGGATACCGACTGGGTTGTGACATCGGCGGCACGTTTACGGATTTTGTTTTGGTGAACGACACTACGGGCGAATTTACCATCAACAAATGTCTGACAACCCCGGGCGATCCATCTGATGCGGTGGAGCAGGGTATCCGGGAATTGTTGGAGCGCACCCCCGGATTTATGCCGCAAATCGAGGAAGTCATCCATGGCACCACCCTGGTGATCAATGCCATCATTGAAAGAAAAGGGGCCAAAACCGGTCTGATTACCACCCGGGGGTTTCGTGATGTGCTGGAGTTGGGCCGCGAGCTTCGATACGATGCCTATGACATTTTCGCCGAGTATCCGCTGCCGCTGGTGCCTCGATCGCTGCGGCATGAAGTTTCAGAGCGCATCACCGTTGACGGCCGCGTGATCAAGGCCTTGGATGAACTTGAAGTGCGTCAGGTGCTCGACGATTTGCTCGAGCTGGGGATCGAATCCTTAGCGGTGTGTTTGATTAACTCCTATGAAAACCCGGTGCACGAAAAAGCGATCCGGGGTCTGATTCAGCAAAGGGCACCGGATCTGTCTTTATCCACTTCCTTTGAAGTTTTGCCACAGATCCGCGAATATGAGAGAACCTGCACCACGGCAACCAACGCGTATGTCAAACCAATTACCGCCAAGTACCTGGCCAAACTTTCCTCCCGTCTGGAATCGCTAGGCTTTAAAGGCAAACTGTTCATAATGCTTTCCAGCGGCGGGATCACCTCGGTTGAGACCGCCCGGAAGTTTCCGGTCAGAATTATCGAATCCGGACCCACTGCAGCTGTGATTGCATCCCAGCATTACGGCCGGATGTTTCAAATTAAAGACATGTTCTGCTTCGACATGGGGGGCACAACGGCAAAATCCTGTTTGATCCAAAAGGGACAGGCCGGACTGGTTTCCACCTTTGAGGTGGGGCGTGTTCAACGATTTAAAAAAGGCAGTGGTCTGCCGATCCAGGTGCCGGTGGTGGATTTGATGGAGATCGGGGCCGGCGGCGGCAGTATTGCCAAGATGAGTAAAATGGGTCTTTTGCAGGTCGGTCCCGAAAGTGCCGGAGCAGATCCTGGTCCGGCCTGTTACGGGCGCGGCGGTCAAGATCCCACGGTGACCGATGCCGATCTGGTACTGGGTTATCTGGATCCCGACTATTTTCTGGGTGGTACCATGCCGCTTGACAAAGCGGCTTCGGAAAAGGCGCTGGAGGGAAAAGTTGCCAAACCGCTTGGCACCACGACGGTGGGGGCGGCCTTCGGCATTCACGATCTGATCAATGAGACCATGGCCGCTGCAGCCAAAACCCATATTGCGGAAAAAGGCGGAAACCCAAATATCGTTACCATATCCGCCTTCGGCGGTGCCGGTCCGGTGCATGCCTATGGCCTGGCTAAAAAAATCGGTGCACCGCGGATCCTCGTTCCTCCTCTGGCCGGTGTGGGATCCGCACTTGGTTTTTTCACAGCCCCGGTTGCCTTTGATTTGACCCGGAGCCACCGCGTCACCTTGGACGGCGCCGACTTTGATGAGATCGAGCACTTGTTTAAAGAACTCGAAGAAGAGGGTGCCGCCATTCTTCAGCAGGCAGGTAAGACCGAAACGGTGATTTTCGAGCGGACCCTGATGATGCGGTTTGTGGGGCAAGGTGCGGAAACCGATCTTCGCGTTGAACAAAAATCTTTTAATCAATGGGAAAAGGTTCAGATTCGGGAGCTTTTCGACGGCGTCTACCAGAAACTCTACGGTCGCACCTATCCGGAAACCCCGGTAGAATTTGTGACGTTTAAGGTTCGCGCCAGCCTGCCCCAGCGAGCGTTTCGCATACCGCCGTTGCAGCAGACCACTGGAAAACTTCTAGATTGCATCAAAGGAGAACGCCGGGCATTCTCGCTGGTCCGCAAAGCGTATCTACCATTTACGGTCTATGACCGATTTAAACTTTTTCCGGGCGCAGTGATAAAAGGCCCGGCCATTATCGAAGAAAAAGAATCCACCATTATCGTTGGCGAAGATGCCCAGGCCGGCGTTGATGAATATGGGTTTGTCTGGATCGATCTGGAGGCAGAGGACAGAGAATAGATGACAGAGGCTTTCGATTGCGGATTTTGGATTGTGGATTTTAGATTTGTGGAATCGCTATGCTCTATCAATTTAGAATAGACAGAACTCCTTAAATTTAATATCCGAAATCAAATATCTAAAATCTAATAAGGAGCATATTTCATGCAAAACGAAGCAGGGTTGAACGGCTCAAAAAAATCCAAAATCCCTCCGGGGCGTAGGCCCCCATGGCCCCTACGGGCCGGAGGTCAAAATTCAAAATCCCAGTTCGACCCAATTACGCTGGAGATTCTGTGGCGTCGGCTGGTCTCGATTGTTGACGAGGCGGATGCTTCGGTTGCCCGGACGGCCTTTTCAAGTCTTCTGCGTGACGCCCATGATTATACCTGCATGTTTACCGACAGCCGCGGACAGGAACTGGTCCAGGGAACGTTTTGTACGCCGGGGCAGGCCGGCGCCATGGCGTTGGGGGTTAAAAATTTAATCAACTCTATTGCCTTTGATGCCTATCGACCAGGTGATGTTTTTATTGTAAATGATCCGTGGCTTCTGGCCGGGCATTTGAACGATGTCTGCGTGATGAGTCCCATATTCTATAAGGAACGGCCGGTGGCGTTTACCGCCTGTGTCTTTCACCACTCCGACATCGGCGGCAGGGTTGCCTCGGACAACCGCCAGGTCTATGAGGAAGGAATTTTTATCCCCCCTTTAAAATTGTATGCGGCCGGGGTCCTCAATGAAAGCGTTTTAGAATTGATTCGCTGGAACGTCAGAACACCGGAGGAGGTAACCGGAGATATCCGTTCCCAGGTGGCTGCCAACCATGTGTGTGCCCGGAAAGTCATCGAAATGCTGGAAGACGAGGGCCTGGATACCCTGGATGATCTGGCCGATGAAATCATTGACCGCACTGAAATGAGCATGCGGGCCGCCATTTCAAAGATCCCCAATGGGGTTTATCCCTATGGCGGTATCATCGAGGGCGCCGGAAAACGGGAAGATATTACCATCAAGGTGACGGTGGAAGTCAAGGACAGCGATATTCTTATTGATTTTGACGGCACCTCATCCCAGGTGGATTGGGGCGGCAACGTGGTGTATAACTTTACCTACGCCTATGTATTTATGGCTGTCAAAAGTGCATTCGATCCCGATATCCCCATTAATGAAGGTGCCATTCGTCCGGTCAAGATGACTGCTCCCGAAGGTACCGTGGTCAATTGCAAATTCCCGGCGGCGGTGGCCGCCCGGATGCAGATCGGACATTTCATGACCGAGATGGTGTTCAAGGCCCTGGCCGCAGCCACTCCGGACAACATCATCGCTGAAAGCGGCGGGACACCGGCTCAGACGAATATTTTTTACGGCAAACGGCACAACGCAGTGCCCTGGCTGACCATGATTATCCGGGGGGGCGGACTCGGGGCCGGAAGTCGCATGGACGGCCACCACTGTGCTATTTTTCCGGCCAACGGCGCCAATACGCCGGTGGAAATTTTTGAAAGCGACACCCCTTTAATCGTGGAAGAACGCAGCCTGGTCTGTGACTCCGGTGGACCGGGGCGAATGCGGGGCGGCTTGGGCCGCAAGATGACGATCCGGGTTCCCGACGATGATTACGCTCCCCAAGGACCGACTTCGATTGCGGTTCAGGCAGGACGTTACAAATATCCACCCCGCGGTCTGTTTGGCGCGGGACCGGGTTCCGGTGCCCGGTTTTTGGTCGACGAACAGCCCGGGGACCCCAGTGGTTTAACGCTGTGTCAGCCCGGTAATGTCATTCAATTTGAAAGTGCCGGCGGCGGCGGATACGGCAATCCCCTGCAGCGGGATCCCCAGGCGGTGGCAGCGGATGTGGTCAATGGTTATGTAAGCATCGAAAAGGGCCGGGAAGATTACGGCGTTGTGATTGATCCGGTGACATTGAAAGTGGATATAGAAGAAACTGATAGGATTCGTGGTTCGAGAGAAAATAAGTAAGTGGGTTGATCGTGGCGCAATGGATTCTTTAAAATTGGGATTTTATAACTTGGTGACCGGTTAGGTTTCATACCTGTTGCACTTTATTGAAATAGGAGAAAAAAATGGGTAAGACCTTCATGCCCTCTTTTGAAAATCTTGATGAACTTCACCAGCACCAGCTAGAAGGCCTGCAATGGACGGTCGACCATGCCTACCGGGGATCTTCCCATTATCGCAATAAGCTGGAAGCAGCAGGCGTCCGCTCCAAAGACATTCGAACTCTGGCAGACATTCGGAAATTGCCTTTCACCACAACCGATGACCTGCGCATAGGCTATCCGTTCCCTCTTCTTTCGGTTCCTGAAATTCAGGTGGTTAGAATTCACGCCTCTTCCGGTTCAACGGGCAAACGGAAAATTTTAAGCTACACCCAAAAAGATATCGACGATTGGATCCACTTCTTTGCCAGATGCTACGAGATGGCCGGGCTTAGCACCCAGGACAGGGTGCAAATTGCCGTGGGATATGGTATCTGGACGGCGGGGGTCGGGTTCCAGCTGGGTTGTGAGAAATTTGGTGCCATGGCCCTTCCGGTGGGGCCGGGGAACATCGACTTGCAGTGCCAGTTTCTGGTTGATCTTCAGTCCACCGCGATGTGCTGTACGGCCTCCATGGGGCTTCTGATGGCCGAGGAGATAAACCGCCGAAACCTGAAGGACAAAATTGCGCTCAAGAAAATGATTTTCGGCTCGGAGAGAAGCAGTGATGCCATGCGCACCCGGATCAAAAATCTGCTGGGTCTGGAAGAGATGTTCGATGTCCCCGGAATGACCGAGCTGTATGGACCGGGGACGGGCCTGGATTGTCCCAGGCACGAAGGAATTCACTACTGGGCGGACTACTACATCCTGGAGATTCTCGATCCGGAGACACTCGAACCGGTGTCACCCGGTGAAATCGGCGAAATGGTGGTCACCACCCTGTGCAAGGAAGCCGCTCCCCTGATTCGTTACCGGACCCGGGACTTGACACGGTTGATCGATAAGCCATGTTCCTGCGGCAACATTCTTCCCATGCATGACCGTCTCCAAGGCCGCTCGGATGATATGATCATCTTCCGGGCCGTGAATATCTATCCGGGCCAAATTGATGAAGTATTGTCCGGGATTTCAGATGCCGGCTGTGAATACCAGGTCCATCTGACACGAAAAGATGACGGCAAAGACTATATGACCATCCGGCTGGAGTGCTGTGATGATTTAGATCCGTCCCAAAAGCCTGAACTCGCCGCAAAGGTGCAGGCTGAGATAAAGAAAAAAATTATGGTCAGCTGTGAGGTGGATATTGTGGACTACTGTGCTTTGCCGAGATCGGAACGGAAATCAAGGCGGTTTTTCGACAATCGCCCGGAGTGATTACTCATTCCAGAGAGGACACGGATCAGACGGATAATTAATATAACCAACTGAAATATTAATTCGAGTAGAATAAATTACAAATTACAAGCACCACCTGATCTTAAAATTGGGCAAATAAATCTCAAATCTCAATGTCCAATTACCAAAACCTGGTTTTCCTTTTCCGGGAGAGCGCGGTTATTTTGACTTGGAATTTACAATATAGGAGCAAAATTAAGGCTTTTTCTTGTCGAGAAGTAAAATTTGAATATTAAAGCATTAAACGATAACGAACTACTAACTATGAAGGAGATTGCGATGTTGACGAAGGCGTATATTCCGTACAAAGGTTATTACAGTTCTCCATTCTCGCGCTGGCAGGGGAGCATGGCCAATGAGAATTCGATCGTACTGGCTGCCGAGACGGCCAAAAGATGGCTGGCGGAAAAAAACTGGGACCCGAAGATTTATGATTACCTCTATCTGGGAATCACCGTTCACCAGCTTCGCGGATTTTACGGTGGCCCCTGGGCGGCGGCCATGATGGGAGCTACCGGAATACCCGGAATTCTGGTCAGCCAGGCCTGTTCTACCTCGACCATCGCTGTTTACCAAGCCAGTGTAGGGGTCGAGACCGGTTTATTCCAAACCCCTATGTGCCTGATGACCGATCGATGTTCCAACGGACCCCACGCGATCTGGCCCAACCCCAAGGGTCCCGGTGCCCAGGTGATTTCCGAGGACTGGCTGATGGACAACTTTGCCAAGGATCCTTGGGCCGGTGAGGCCATGATTAAAACGGCTGAAAATGTGTCTGCCGAAGCCGGCATTACCCGGGAGCAGTGCGATGCCGTGACCTTGAGACGGTACCAACAATATCAGGATGCGCTGGCCGACGATCGGGCTTTTCAGAAACGCTATATGTATCCGGTGATGCTTCAGGTTTCCAAAAAGAAGACGATTATGCTCGCAGAGGACGAAGGTGTCATGGAAACCACCGCCGAAGGACTGGCCAGGCTCAAACCGGTGTTACCGGACGGGGTTCACACTTACGGTGCCCAGACCCACCCGGCTGACGGCCACTGTGCCATTACGGTCGCCACCCGTGAAAAGGCCAAAGAACTCAGCGCCGATCCGGATGTCGAGATCCAAGTGGTTTCATATGGATATAATCGCGCCAAACCGGCGCATATGGCGGCCGCTGTTTATCCCGCAGCCCAAATGGCCCTGGATAATGCCGGGATCAGTGCCGCCGACGTCAAGGCGATTAAAACCCATAATCCTTTTGCCGCCAATGATGTCTACCTTGCAGATAAACTGGGTGTCGACGTCAACCAGATGAACAACTACGGTTGTTCGCTGATATTCGGGCACCCCCAGGGGCCCACCGCCGGGCGTCTGATTATCGAGGGGATCGAAGAAGTGGTCATGGCCGGCGGCGGCTACCTGCTCTTTGGCGGTTGTGCCGCCGGGGATACGGCTGCCGCTATTGTGTTGAAGATCGGATAGACGCGTTGCGGGTTGCGGGTTGCGGGTAACGTGTTGTGGGTTGCGGGTTGCGGGCAAAAAGGGCAAAGGACATAGCGCATAGGGTATGACCTAGCTCATTGGAAGGTGCAGAAGAATCAAGGGGGTTGCGAGAATATTTGGTTGATTGGGTTGACAGGGTTGAATAAGTTGATTGAGTAAAAATTAAACTTGACCTCTGTCTTATGCCCTCTGATTTCCGGCATCTGTAATCTGTTTTCTGTTCTCTGCAATCTGACTTCTGTTTTCAGTACTCTGATATCATTCCAAAGGGGGTTTTATGAGAAAATTTACCTACCTCGTTCCTAAGAACCTGGACGAAGCCATTTCACTGCATGAATCCTATGGTGATCGGGCCAAATATATCGCCGGCGGCACCGATGTGCTGGTGAAGGTAAAAGAAGGCAAGCTGGCGCCGGAGTATCTGGTTTCTCTAAAGCATATTCTCGGGCAGGATCGCCCTTTCCTGAATCACGAAACCGGGGAGCTTTTTATCGGTGCGTTCATGACCCATCGCACAATAGAAAAGTCATCCATCGTTCGGCTGAACTATCCGATTCTGCATGATGCCATTAAAAACATCGGTTCCGTTCAGATTCGCAACGTTGCGACCATTGGCGGCAATCTGGTCAACGCCGTTCCCTCGGCGGATGGGGCCATTCCGTTGATAGCACTGGACGGCAAGGCGCATATATATGGAACCAAGGGGCACCGGTCGGTAGAGCTTTTACGATTTTTTCTGGGACCGGGTCAATCCGATCTGACGGGCGGCGAAATCCTTCTTGAAATTATTATCCCACCGCTGCGTCCCCGCACGGGCGGCGCTTATATCAAACACGGCCGGCGCGAGGCCATGGAATTGCCGATGCTGGGTGTCGGTGTCCTGCTGTGCCTGGAGGAAGACATGAAGACTTGCGCCAAGGCCCGGATCTGTCTGGGTGTTGCCGCACCCACACCGCTGCGATGTCTTCAGGCGGAAAATTATCTGGTTGGCAAGACCGTCGATAAAAAAACACTCGCAAAGGCCGGTAGGCTGGCCGGCGAAGAATCAAGGGTCCGAGACAGCATTCGGGGCCTGGCATGGTACCGGCGGGAAATGGTTGAGGTTCTGGTCAAACGGATGGGGCTCAAGGCGCTGGAAAGAGTGAAGTAGAAGGCGGAAAGAGAGCTCAAAGCTGAATTCGGAAGGCGGAAAAAGGTCATGTCTCACGCAACGGCGCAACGACGCAAGGAGACAGATTTGGCATTTGTTTTTCGTAGCGTTCTTTGCGGCGTTGCGTGAGGCAAAATTAAATAGCGTACGTTTTGCGAAGAAGTATTGAATTGATCAGAAGACAGAATTTTCGAAGTCGGAATGCGGAATGTTTCGATTGGGGTGTTGGGATTTTGGATTGCGGATTTAAGGTATGCCGGTATTTAAGCTTTCAAACCGCTAACCTAATCAACCCATCAATTATATGACCAATTAACGAAATCCGGGAGGAATTCTCGAATGGCAAGAGAAGTGTCGTTTGTGTTTAATGGAAATAAAATGAAGATGACAATTGAGGATCATTGGACGTTGCTGCATTTGATTCGCGAGGAACTTGGATATACCGGAACGAAGGAAGGCTGCGGCAGCGGCGAATGTGGTGCCTGCACCGTTATTGTCGATGGCGATGCGGTGAATTCCTGTCTGTATCTGGCCAATGAAATAGAAGGCCGTGAATTGTTGACGATTGAAGGACTGGCTTCCGCTGATGGGGCGCTGCATCCGATCCAAAAAGCATTTGTTGAAAACGGCGGCATTCAATGCGGGTTTTGTTCACCGGGAATGATTCTGTCCGCCAAAGCCCTGCTGGACGAGAATTCCAATGCCAACGAAGAAGAAATCAAAGAAGCCATCGCCGGCAACCTTTGTCGATGTACCGGCTATGTGCAGATCATAGACTCCATCAAATCCGTCAGCGGTTACTACCGTCAGGATGAACCGCAGGTGGTCGCCTGGAAGACGGAGGAGGGCGATCGCGGAGAGTGAGGTTAATAATTGAAGATTGAATATTTAAGGAATATTGTCGATTTTAATTTGTGGGATCCCGTCAGCGGGAGAATATCGCATAAGCACCATGCTGCCAAAGTTTATCTTGGCTGAGCGCAGTTCCCAAAAAATGACGGAGCGACACGCGGCGCAAGCGCTTGCGCTGCGCGAGCGACATCCACAAATATTCAATTTTCACTCTTCAATCATCAATACCGGCCCGTCCGGGCTGGGTAAAGGAGAAGTACTGATGCAAGATCTGTGTTCAGTTGGAAAAAGAATCCCGAAAATAGATGCCGTCGACAAGGCAACCGGCCGTACTCAATACATACAGGATTTAAAGCTTCCCGGGATGCTCTATGGCAAGATTCTTTACAGCAAATTCCCCCATGCCCGCATCGCTAAAATCGATACCTCTAGAGCCAAAGCGCTGCCGGGAGTACGGGCGGTGATTACCGGGGAAGATGTTCCTGAAATTAAGATGGGCGTCTATAAGGACAACCGGCCGCTGAAGGCCGGCAAGGTGCGCTCCTACCGGGATGAAGTCGCTGCGGTGGCTGCCACTGATCTTGAGACCGCCCAGGAAGCCTTGAAGCTGATCGAGGTTATCTATGAGCCCCTGCCCGGAATTTTTGATCCGGAAGAGGCCATGCGGGAAGGCGCCGCCCTGGTGCATGAAGAACATAAAACCAATGTGCTCAGAATGCCCTGGAAACTGCATTACGGCGATGTGGAAGCCGCCAGAAGGGACGCAGCCCATGTGGTCGCAGAACGCTTCAGCACCACCTGGGTAACGCACTGCTGCATGGGTACCAGCGGTGCCGTTGCCGAATTCGATCCGGCCAACAATCTTACCATCTACACCAACACCCAAATTCCTTCTCTGGCCCAGAAGGATTTTCTAGGCGCCCTCAAGTCCATGGGAATCACGGACCGTCGTGTCCGGGTAATCAAGCCGTGCATCGGCGGCGGGTTCGGCAGTAAACTGGACACCTATGCTTACGAATATATCGCCATTCTTTTGTCCTATTACACCCGCAGACCGGTGAAAGTCGAATTTGATCGCGCCGAGGAATTTATTGCGACCTCCACCCGGCAACCGACCATCACCCATATCTCCCAGGGATGTGATAAAAACGGTAAACTGCTTTTCAGAGACATCTCCATGATTCTGGATAACGGTGCCTATACCTCGTGGGGTGCCACGACCCCTTCGGTGATGATGATGCCCATTACCAGCCTTTACCGGGTGCCCAATGTGCGCTATGATGCCAAATGTGTCTACACCAACAACACCTATTCCCAGGCAATGCGGGGATACGGCAATCCCCAGGCGACCTTTGCCATCGAAAGCACGATGGACATGCTGGCTGAAAAAGCGGGCATCGATCCCATTGAGTTTCGCCGGATCAACGCCAACCAGGCCGGGGATGTTTCCCCCCAGGACCTGCGCATCACTACCTGCGGCCTTGAGGGGTGCATGGATACCGTCAAGGCAACGCTCGAGTGGGATCGGCCCAAAGAGAAAGGAGAAGGTGTCGGCATGGCTTCCCTGATTCATGTTGGTGGCGGCGCCAGGGTTTACAAATCGGATGGCTGCGGCACGATCGTCAAAATGGATGATTTCGGGAAAGTCGATCTTTTCACCGGGGCCACCGACATGGGCCAGGGATCGGATACCATTGTCGCTCAGATTGTGGCCGAAGAACTCGGTTTGCAGGTTGACGATATTCATGTCATTCACAGTGACACGGACGTTTGCCCCTGGGATGTGGGGGCCCATGCTAGCCGAACAACATTTATTGCCGGTAATGCCGCTCTGGGGGCGGCCCGCAAAATCAAATCCCGCCTCCTCGAGCTGGGTGCCAAACAGCTTGAAGCACCGCTGGAAAAACTTATTATGCGTGATCGCTGTATCGTTGACAAAGAGGATCCGGATAAACGCATCGAAATTGGCAAACTTTTGAGAAAAGCCCATTTCAGCCATGGGGGGCAAATGCTGATGGCCGAATACTTCTATGATCCGTCCAATGAGAATATGGGCAAAGATTTTAAAGGAAACATGTCCATGACATACACTTTCGGCACCCATGGTGTGCGGGTCAAGGTGGATGAAGAAACCGGTAAGGTCAAAATATTGAAATATGTGGCCGCCCACGACGTCGGCAAGGCCATTAACCCCCTGCTCCTGGAAGGACAGGTGTATGGCGGCGTGATGATGGGCATCGGCTACGCCCTCACCGAGCAGGTTGTGATGGAGAGAGGCGAGAACATGAATCCCAACTTCAGGGATTACAAAATCCTAACTGCCAAAGATGTCGTCCCCATCGAGGCACCGGTGCACGAGACCTACGACGAAGACGGCCCCTATGGCGCCAAAGGGATCGGCGAACCCGGTTGTGTGCCGACGGCACCGGCCGTGGCCAATGCGGTCTACAATGCCGTTGGGGTGCGGATCAAAGATCTGCCGGTGACCCCGGAAAAGGTGCTGGCGGCGATCCGGGAGAAGAAAGGACTGGACCCGTGTGGGCAGCAGTTGGGCAAAGATGATGCGGGGGTGTGCGTAATAGAAGAATGAGTATGGCAAATGTCGAATGACGAATGACAAATGTCGAATTAAGGAATTCTACCTATTTTATTTGTTAAAAAAGCCGAGCGAAGCCTCCGGCTCGTAGGGGGTTGTAGCGCCTACGCCTCGGAGAGCGACATCCACCATTCGTCATCTCATGAAGTTTCATAGGAGCGGCGCCGCTGGCCTGAAAAGCGGGCAGTCTAATCGAGAAAGAAACTTTGTAGTTTTGAATCTGTTGTTTTTGATTGTGGGAGCGGTTTTTAACCGCGATTGCCCGGGTAAATCGCGGCTGAAAGCCGCTCCCACCAGCCATTAATCACAGCTTAAAGGACATTGGATTAAATGTAGTTTCATAAGAGAGCTTCAGACTTTACGCCAAACCTGATTAATTGATTGGTGAGTTTTGTGACCTTCTGCGCCAGTGACACGTCATGGAAGGATGAAAATCGCGTGAGAATAACTTGACAGCCTATGAGCAAGGTCAACGCAAGAACGGTAACCCTGAACGGTGAACTCCCTGGCCCAGACCTGGCTTTACATTGCTCTATTTTTGAGATTCATATTTGGGAACCTGACATGGGCCGTATGTATGATCTTATTAGTCGCACTCTCCGAGGCGTAGGATCTATGAGCCCGCTTCCAGCCCATAGGCTTCATAGGCTTACAGGCCGGAGGGGAGGCCAGGGCGGGCTGAACCCGCAACGCTTATTTAACTTCTAACCCAATAAAAAGGAGGATCGAATGATGAAACGAGGGACTGGATTTCTTATTCTGGGGATTTTTGTGGTAACTGCACTTTTTACAACTTTTGTTCCGGTTTGCGCCGCAGCCGGACCGATCAAACTCAGCTATGCCAATTTCCCGCCGGCACCCACCTTCCCATGTGTCCAGATGGAGCGCTGGAAAAAAGAGGTAGAGAAGCGAACCAACGGGAAAGTGGTTGTAAACACTTATCCGGGAGGAACGTTGCTCGGGGCCAAAAACATGATGGATGGTGTGATCGCCGGCCAGGCCGATATCGGCAACTTGTGCATGGCCTATCAGCCGGGCCGTTTTATCGTCACCAATGCGACCAGTCTGCCCCTTGGAATACCCGATGCACGCAAGGGTAGTCTTGTGTTGTGGGATCTGTGGGAAAAGTATCAGCCGGAAGCTTTCGCCAAGGTAAAAGTCCTGGCCATGTTTGCCACTGCACCGACGAACATTATGTCCAAGGTTCCCGTCAGGACGCTGGAAGACCTTAAAGGAATGGACTTGAGAGCATCCGGCGGAGCCGCCCAAATTCTCGCAGCCTGGGGGGCGAACCCCGTCGGCATGCCGATGCCGGCCACGGTCGAAGCCTTGCAAAAAGGAGTGGTCAAAGGGCTGTTTTCTTCGCTCGAGGTGATGAAGGATTTCAAGTTTGCCGAAACCTGCAAATATGTGACCATGACCGACACGGTTATTTATCCCTTTGCGGTGGTCATGAACATGGACAGCTGGAATAAATTGCCCGAAGATGTGCAAAAGGTGATGGATGATTTGAGAGTCGAACAATCGGAATGGACCGGCACCTACATGGACAACCATGTCAAAGCAGCCATGGAATGGGCTCAAACCGAGCAGAATGTCGAAGTTATTACGCTATCGGCTGCAGAAAAGGCCAAATGGGACGCAAAGCTGGCGCCGCTCACCGAGAAATGGGCCGTCGATGCCAAGAGCAAAGGGTTCCCGGCTGATGCCATTGTCAACGATATCAAAGTGTTGATTAAAAAATAATGCAAGTATTGGAGAAAATCAGCCGGATTTTGAACCGGACGTTTTTGTGGATTGCAGGGGTGTTTATGGCGGCCATGATTCTGGTAACCTGCGCCAATATCTTTTTGCGCATTGTTTGGGTGCCGATCAAGGGCACATTTGAACTCATGGGTTTTTTTGGGGCCGTGGCCACGGCGTTCGTTCTCGGCTATACCCAGCTGAAAAAGGCCCATATATCGGTTGATATCCTTGTCAATGTGTTTTCGCAAAGAATCCGGACAATTTTTAATGGGATTAATTATTTTGTCTGCATGATCTTTTTCGCTGTTCTCGGCTGGCAAATTTCCCGCCTGGCAACCACCATCTGGAAAACCGGCGAAGTTACGGAAACCTTAAGAATCGTTTACTATCCCTTCACCTACGGGGTGGCCCTCGGCTGCTTTTTGCTTGCTCTGGTTCTGCTGGTTGATTTTTTAAAATTGTTTTTCAACAAAACTGAGGCACCGTAATTGGATCTGGCAATCGTTGGAATCATCGGAATCGTTGTTCTACTGGCCGTGATGTTTATTTTGGGAATGCCCGTGAGCTTTGCCATGGCAGTGGTGGGATTTTTCGGGTTTGCCTATGTCGTTTCTTTTCATGCAGCCTTGAACATGATTGCAGCGGACCTGTGGTCCACGTTTTCAAAATATGGCCTAACCGTCATACCGCTGTTTATCTTTATGGGATATCTGGCTTTTAACGCCGGGATCGCTGAACGGCTGTATGACGCCGCATACAAGTGGATGGGGCATTGGCGCGGGGGGCTGGCGATTGCCACCATCGGTGCCGACGAGCTGTTTGCAGCGATCTGCGGATCGAACACAGCGACGGCGGCCACCATGGGGGCGGTCGCTTTGCCGCAGATGGAAAAGTATAATTATGACACCCGGCTGAGCAGCGGCGCCGTGGTTACCGGCGGCACGTTGGGGACGGTGATGCCGCCCAGTGTGGTCCTCATTATCATCGGATTGCAGACCGAACAATCCATTGTTAAGCTTTTTTTGGCCGGGATCATTCCGGCCATTGTCCTGGGGCTTTTATTTGTGCTGACCATTTTTGTTCTTTGTCGGCTTTATCCGGAGTTCGGTCCGGCCGGGCCGAAGACCAGCCTGAGGGAAAAGGGAAGGGCCCTTTATGGGGTTATCGAAGCTATCACCATTTTTGTACTGGTCATCGGTGGTCTATATGTCGGCTTATTTACCCCGACAGAAGCCGGGGCGGTCGGCGTATTTTTTACCCTTGTCGTCAGTGTCGCTGCCCGCAGGTTGTCCTGGAAAGGCTTGATGAATTCCATTGGTGAAACACTGAAAATTTCCTGTATGGTATTTATGCTGGTTGCCGGGGCCATTATTTTTGGGCGCTTCCTGGCGGTAACCAGACTGCCGTTTATCGTGGCTGATTTTGCCGCGGCGCTGCCGGTGCCCCGTTATGCTATCTTGGCCCTTGTGCTGATCATCTATTTAATCGGGGGCTGTTTTATGGATTCATTGGGTTTCCTGGTGCTCACCATCCCGATTTTTTTCCCCTTGGGTGTGGCCCTGGGTTTTGAGCCAATCTGGTATTCTATCTTGTTGACCATGGTAACCACCATGGGGGCCATCACACCTCCGGTGGGTGTTAATATTTATGTTGTCAAAGCCCTGGCGCCCGACATCAAACTCGGAACCATTTTTCAGAGTGTCTCCTTCTTTCTGGTGGCATGTATCATCAGCATCATCATACTTATTCTTTTTCCCCAGCTTGCGCTGATTATACCCAACGCCATGCACTAGTCTGAGATTTTTCGCTATGCAAACCATATCCCCCGTTTTGCCTTCATTAGGGGCTCCACAATATTGTGGCGGCATACAGCCGCAAAAATCATTACCATGGCAAGCTATCTATAGCCGGAACTCCGTCAAATTTGGGCTAATTTTTGAGTATATCACAAATTTAACCGAGGTTTAATAATCAATTAATCAGCAGTTCGTGCAATTTGGTTTTTTGGAAACTGCAATTCCTTTTTCTTGACTCGCAATTTTTTGAGTCTTAGTATCATATAGTTTAAGGAGTGCATAATAATAAACTTATCCGCATGCGCGGAGGATAAATGATATAATCACTTTGAAGCCTCAGCTTTAAAAGAATTGCTGGGGCTTTTTTATGGAGAGAGGAAACTATGTGCAGCATAAGATTAGTGGTCTTAGCAATCCTAATAATTGTTTTTAGCATGGGATGCTCAGGAACCTATGCCCGTATTAAAAATCAATCGGAAGACGAATCAAAGATCACCCAAAAGGAGCTGTTCGATAACTGGTCAGACTACGACATCTGGTTTAAGTCAGCTGTCATCGTTTTTGATCCGAAAAATGATGATAAAAAGATATTAGTCGGTAGCAACTGGGGTAAAGTTAAAGACCAGGAAATGTGGACGGCGATTGTGAAAGCCAATACGACGAGTGACGGCAATATTGACCCGGTGTGGGCCAGTTACTCTATGACCGGAGTCCGAGAAATATGGGGTCCCGAGAATCAGCTTTATGGATATGTTATCCATCAGCAGCAGGATTTAGTGAGTGCAAAGGTGGTCGATGAAAATAAAATGCGGATATATTACCACCGTGCTCGTTTCGGAGGACCATGACCTCGAAAAGATTCTGTAAGAACTTAAGGAGAACAACAATGAAAAAAATCATCATCATGATTTTAGCGAGCCTGTTGTTTTTGAGTTGCGCCCACCAGGACAATATGACCGAAGAAGAGAGAGAAAAATATCGTCGATCCAATCAGCGATATAAGGCGGGACAAACACCGTGAATCGGTATTTTTATGATGACAATAGGCTTTCTGCGGGTATAACCTGTTTTAATGCCGGAAAGGTAAATATCCTGCACTTAAAAATGCTTACTGAAGCAGCTAACAATCGATTACCTGTCTTGTTTATAACAAAGCTTCAACCTCTCTGATCTCAATCACCCACCAGCGGCATCCGATCTCCTGCAGCGTATTCAATCGCCGCTGTCTTCTTTCCCAAAAAAAATCTATTGGTTCTAATCATTCAAAGCATTTAATATTTTCTGGGATAAGGCTCTGATGGTGAAAGGTTTTTGAATGAAACCAAAGCAACCTTGCTCCAGCATTTCTCTGATTCGTTTACTTTCGGCATATCCACTGGCGATGATAACTTTCACATCTTCATCGATCTTCTTCAATTGGTCGAAGGTTGAACCCCCATTATGAGGCATATTCATATCCAAGATGACAAGATCCACCTCACTTTGATTGCTTTTAAAAACTTCGATTGCCTCTAGCCCATCTTTTGCATCCATAACTTTATAACCTAATTCCTGAAGCATTTTTATACCAACTTCTAAGCATGTTGCATCATCATCAGCAAATAGAATAACCGGCTGCCGTCCATCATTTACTTTCTTTTCAGTTTGCATGATTGCCTCTAGCAAACCCCGTTACATCAAAATCTTATCGCATTCCCTTAAAAAATTACCTCAACCTGGCAAAACTTGTATAAATGGACATCCTTTTCTCTCGAAGGATCATTACTTTAGCTGCTTAATCAATTGTCTTTCTTTTTTCTGTGAATGCCAACAATTCCAACAAGACAAAGGCATAATAGAAATTCGAAATCAGGATTCGGGAGTAATGAAAATTTACTCCACCCCGCAAACCGGGATTGCTATAAAATTTCGAGAAATGATTTATAATCCAGGCAGAGGATAATTCTGGAGTGTTAAAGTGAGAACGCATACCTGTTGCTAGTTCGGTGTCTCGATTCCTCCTGTTTCAACCACCCATCTAAAGCCTTTAGCCCTTATTTTTTACTTGATTTAAAGTCCCAATAGTTGTAAGAACCGCTGCTCTCAAATGTTGGAGGGCTATGGGTTTTCAATGGCTATGCCATCTGTTCAAATCATATTTTTTATCGAAAAATAGGAAATACGATCATGCAAGAAAAGGATTTGGAATTTTTTAGACACCTTCTCATCCAATGGATGGAAGAACTGTTAGACCATGCCGATGAAACTATTGAAGGGCGGTTAGATTCACAGGAAAATTTAGCAGACCCGCTGGATAGAGCCACTGTTGAATCGGATCGGATATGGACGCTTCGCATCAGGGACAGAGAAAGTATGCTGATCAAAAAAATCCGACAATCTCTGGAGGATATCGAAAATGGTGAATATGGTATCTGCGAGGATTGCGGCGAGGATATCTCCATTGAACGGCTGAAGGCCAGACCCGTCACATCTCTCTGTATTGGTTGTAAAGCCAAACGAGAATTCTTAGAGAAACTGACCGAAACATGATGCTCACCGGCGGATTAATTTTCGAAATAGTGTCAGACCCGCAAAGGCTGTCAATCAGGTATGTCACTTTGAAAAATCTAAATTAATGAAGGGTGGAAAGAATGAATAAAGGCGATTTAATCAACGAAGTGGCCCAAGTGGTCAGTACCAAAAAAGAAGCTCAGGAAGCAGTTGATTGTATTTTTTCATCAATCACTAAGGCATTGAGAAAGGGAGATACAGTGACTCTGGTTGGATTTGGAACCTTCAAAGTGACCCAAAGAAAGGCCAGAAAGGGACGCAATCCGCAGACCGGAGAGGAGATCAAAATTAAAGCATCCAAAGCTGCTAAATATACCCTTGGTAAATCATTGAAAGAGGCAGTCAATTAGATTCTTAATCGAGGTCAAAAAAATATTCCCTGTTCAATTTTAGCTAATCCATTTCAACGGCGGAGTTCTTTTTCAGGGGCTCTGCCGTTTTATTTTTTTGGGGAAGCGCTGTTCATTTGGAATCGCGTTCCTATACGCAATTGACATTTGTCACCGGCGCTTCACTAATGATTTTAAAAGATAATAAGGATAATGATTCTGACGGCTTTGATGGAAAGAAAATTGGCGTCGTGAAAGCCACAACGACCGCAGCCGAGTTGAAAAAACTATTTCAAGATACATCAATAGACGCGGAAGTTGTCTTATTAAATTCGGCAAAAGAAGGCATTGATGCGTTAAGAAATAAGAAAATCGATGCCTTTTCTTCAGACCAGGTCATACTTATTGGTTTAGCTCTAAAAGAGCATGATCCAATGAACTTTGTGATTAAGTCCGACGTGTTCTCATTTGAGCCTTTTGCACTTGCTGTGAGGCGAAATGACGCAGATTTTCGTCTTGTTGCAGATCGCGTAATCTCTGAACTTTACCGATCAAGAAAAATACTCGAAATTTACGACAAATGGATTGGCACGTAATCCACACTTAGCTCAAAATATAGATTGGCTATGGGAAATATACAACTTCTGACAATTTTAGGTTTGTACAGCGAATCTAAAATATCATGATTTAATTTTTGGTGGATTTGAAAGAATAATCCACTCACGGCGAATTGGAAGGATCGGATATATGCAAAATTTTTGAACGCAAAAATGATTGAATATGAACCTCAAACCAGATAAAGCATGAAGATAACGTAAGCATATCGTTTTCCAATTTTGGTTAAATACAAACTGCATTTAATGGCAAAATCGGTGGTTGGAACACCCATCGAGTATGGAAATTAGAGCATATCACAACTTCAGCCGGGTTCCAGATACTCTCAATCTATCTGCTATTTTTAAATTATTGGCGGACCACAATATGTAGGGCACTCCATAATTCGTAAATCTCAACACTATCTATTGTATGCTTCCCTGTTTATCCCAAATTGGTCATGGAATACCGTAGTAAAAATGTAGGCGTTTTGATAGGTTGATCTTGACCCGACACTATTGGCACCAGTCCTCGCTTAGATGCATATTCAGAACTATACTCTCGGTCCGGATGTCACAGCCGCCACACATTCAGTTTCTGAGAAATGAAGGTTGCCAGTGGTTAGATTTTTAAATCCATGTTCAATCAGCAAAAATATTTTGACATTTTGCAGAATACCATCTGGAATGACAGACAAAATTGCTGGTTGTTATTTAGGAAACAGTGCATAATTTTAAAATCGTCATACTTTAGATTTACCCGTTAGATCAATCCCAAGAGGAGACCAACTATGTTCACAAAATCACTCTGTTTGGTATCAATTATAATTTTTGTTATACTGCACTCAACTGCGTTTGCAGAACCTCCGAAGACAGCTGCCGAGATGGGAATCATGCAAGGTTCTCCTCCAGATAAACTTATCGACATCTCGAAGTGGGATAAGGGCCCCGACAATCGATGGGCGTTCCAACACATTAGCGAGATTATTCCGACTGCAAACATCAGCCGCGGTTCGGGGACTCCAACTGCCCTGACGAGGATGCCTCTGGACATTTCAGGTCTCGTCTTTAAGAATCATGACGGTAAGGAAATGACCATCAAGGAAATGCTGGATGCTACTTATACAGACGGTTTTATCGTCTTGCAAGACGGCAAAGTTTTATTCGAGAAGTACTATAACGGCATGACACCCGGCACCCGGCACCTGCTCATGTCAGTGTCCAAATCGGTTACAGGGACTCTATCTGGAAAGCTGGTAATGGACGGTCGTCTCAATCCTGATTCAAAGGTTGTTGATTACATTCCTGAGCTGAAAGAAAGTCCCGGGTTCGCTGAAGCCACCGTCCGAGAGGTACTTGATATGACGACTTCGATAGTATTCAGCGAGGACTATGCCGACCCCAATGCGGAAGTCGTATTCCATGAAGAAGCAACCGCATGGCGTGGACGTACGCCGATTGCAGACAAAGGACTCTTTGCTTTTGCCAAGACCATCAAAAAAGACAAGCGAGAGCATGGCGAGCTGTTCCATTATGCATCAATCAATACTGATGTGCTCGGCTGGCTCATCGAACGTGCTTCCGGGCAGCGTTACATAGACTTTATGCGCGACGCCATCTGGTCAAAACTCGGTGCCGAGCACGATGCTCAGATAAGTGTTGATTACCGGGGTGCTGCTGTCGCCAATGGCGGTTATTGCATTACCCTGCGGGATTTGGCGCGTTTTTCCCAAATGGTGCTCGATGATGGTTTCTACAATGGTCAACAGATTATTGAATCTGGCTGGATAGATAACATCCGCTTCAATGGAAAGAATTCCGCGTGGAAGCCAACTAAATACGGCAAGATCTGGCCTGACGGTTTCTACCGCAACCAGTGGTATATCACCAAAGATGACCAGGAATCGCTCTTTGCCATTGGTGTAAACGGCCAACATATCTGGATCAACCCAACAAACAGAGTCGTGATTGTTAAATATTCCTCTTGGCCAATATCGGCCGATGCTGAATCTGGTGCGATGACGATCAGCGGAATGGACGCAATTGCGAGGCAATTGGGTCAGAAATAGTTATGGTTGAACACGAACCGTAAGCGGATGCGGGGTAGTTTGCCTGTTTTGCTTGCGGTTTTATTTGCAATTGCAGCCCAAGGAAAACGACCATTAGTCCTCGGTCCAGGTGGCGTACCTCATATATCATAATGCCGATTATTGCCTTATGGGTGGTCAGTCAGAAAGCGTGGATTATTATATAAAGTCCACGCTTTTCTAATTTTGTATGGGGCACAAGATATTGGGGTGGCAGAATCTGGCGTTAAACTTGGGATTTCTCCAACATAGCTGGAATTTTGAGAGGTCGAAAAAATTTGTGATATCTAAAGGCGAAGATTCAGGCCAGGACCCTGGTCTCCCCCACCGCCATCTTCCACAGGCGGTCCTCTGAAAACCCAGAGGCCAAACCAGCTTTCATGAACCGGTCTGGCGGTTCAAAAGGCGGCTCGTAACTCAACACGAGGGTGCCCCAGTGCATGGGGGCCAGAATTTTGATGTCCAAGTCCCGACCCAACTGGACGGCTTCCTCCGGGGTGACATGGGTGCTTTTCAAGTTCGAGGCCCGTTTGTAAGCCCCAATGGGCACCATCCCAATGTCAAATGGGCCATAGCGGCGGCCGAGATCCTTGAAAATGGAGTGGTAGCCGGTATCCCCGCCAAAATAGGCCTTGATGTGGCCGTCGCTGATGGAATAACCGGTCCACAGAGTCTCGTTTCGGTCGAACAGGCTTCTGGACGAAAAGTGGACCGCAGGAATGGCGATCACTGTGATGGGGCCAATCTTCTTGGTGTCATGCCAGTCCAGTTCGGTCACATCGCGGAAGCCCAACTGAAAGATAAACTTCTTTAACTTGAGCGGTACGATAACCGGAATGCGTTCCTTTTCGGGCAACGCCTCCAAGGTAGCTCGGTCCAGGTGGTCGTAATGGTTGTGGGAGATGATCACAAGATCGATACCGGGCAGCTTATCAACCGGCAATCCGGACGGAGTATAGCGTTTTGGTCCGAATGGTGGTACCGAGGTGGCATAGTCAGACAAAAACGGGTCGATAAGGATGTTCCAACCGCTCAAACGGAGCAAAAAAGCGGAGTGACCCAACCAGGTCAACCTGTTGCGAGATCCCGTTTCGTGAACTGCCTTCTCAGCCGCGCTATGACCGAGGAAGTGGTCGGTCGGAACCTCGGGTTCGTCCCGGCCGATCTCGCGCCAGATGTGCTTAATCCAGGCGGTCAAATCGTGTTTGTGGGCAGGGCTTCCAGGCGGATTGCGGAAACCGTCGGCGGTGTGGTGGTAGGGCCTGCCGGGCAGGACCTCGGTTTTGACCGTACCGGCCTGGCTGACGTAAGGACTGCAAACGATCAACCCGCCGGTGAGCCCCTTGGCTGCACTTACAAGCCCGGCTCGGCAGGTGAGCTTGATGAATTGCCTCCGACTGATTGAACAGCCGATGATTCGATATTCTTTTCTGATGAAGTGCTTTTCCATCCTCTACCCCTTGCGCTGATGGTAGCAGAACGGGTGAAAAATGCAAAAAATATTGCGATTTATTGCAAAAATTGGTGGGATAGCTGTAGATTGCAAAAGCAAATACACAATAATATCAATTAATTTCTAAGATTCAATTTAGGCACGTTATCCACACTCAGCTCAAAATATAGATTTTTCAGGGGAAACCCACAATAGCCGGGCGTTTTAGGTTTGTTTAGAAAACCCAAAATATCATGGTCCAATTTATTGGCTGATTTTTGAATCGTAAATCCAACCAATTTTAGGATTCGCTTTTAAAGCGTATCACAAATTTGATCTATTCTTGATCAGGAATTAAAATATGGAATTATCCAAAACGTATCTAAATTCATCAACAGCAATGAATCGCAAGATTTTCTTGACTTCAAAGCCACGAATTATGATATCTTTAAGCTGGTGTTAGCCCTGGCGTGAAAATATCATAAAAACCCCGGTTTAAAAATGTTTGATAAAAAAAGGTCAACCGGGCATAGTTTGTTTGCCAGCTGACCTTTTGTTTTAC
>CAVXXE010000027.1:0-108529 GCA_963765595.1 uncultured delta proteobacterium | reverse complement strand
AATGTATTGCTACAAGATTTCGGAGTATTTTGAGTTGATTCGGGTTAAGATCCTTTTGCTTGCTCTTTTTGTAGATTAGCAGCATGAAAATGATGTCCATTGGAACATCCCAGAAATAGATCACCCTGAGACCTCCCCGTTTGCCCCTGCCTCCACTCTTACATCGAATTTTCCGCAGACCGCCACTACCGGAGATTAATTTTCAAGCTTCGGGCCTTAAAACCAGTGCCAATTGTAATTTCCGATATTCATCATCCGATATCAGATCTATTACTAATTTGGTAAAGATAGGGGTTTCGATGAAAAGCATAATGAACTATACGTCATTGGCGTATAAAAGGCAAGAGAAAAATATACAAGCTGGGCTAGGGTAGCTTTATAACGCTTGCGGATCACCTGCCAGCGCTACTACCTCCCGAGCCACCACAGGTCTTTACGAGAAACCCGCCAGCTATTTCCGGTTAGGTGCGTGCATTCGCCTTGTTAGAATTTTTCAATATCCATATGGTAAATAAATTTTCTCTTTAATTTTTCTCCCCAGACGGAGTTCTCTATCAATTGTTTTATTTCTTTTTCGTCTTTTTCATCAGCTGAGATTATAGACGCGGACAATTTCCGTAGAAAATTGTCTATGAAAAGCCTGCGTCTAAATACGTTTTTGTCTTTCGCTATATCTTTCAGAATCAATTTTAGCAATTCAATGGAATCTAAATTCCTGATCGTATCGAAGAATAACTCGATGTCATCAATGCTTTTAATTTCTAAAATATAATATCCACAGAGTGCATAAAGAGCATCTCTTCTTTCGGTCAATTGTGTTATTGTGACAAGTGTTTTTAATGCAGATTTTCTTTTCTCTATACTATTTGATTGTAAATCATTGAGGTTTGCCTGGATATTGATTCTTCTGCAAATTTCTTCAACCGTAAGATCTTTAATATTCATATTTCAAATTCTAACGTTTGCGCATCAGCTGCGGCTAAGAAAGTTCAAACAAGCTAATAATTTTACGGTTTCCCCCGCACCCCATCCCGTCAGCTGCATGCGTTTTGTTAGCCCTATATTCATATTGACGAAACGAATCCGGAATATATCCCCATCTCTTCTCCATAAAACGAATGAGCTTTTTTAGGCGCATATTCCACTCACGGCTAAATGTGCTCCCCTAAACCCTGTTCAGATAAATGATTGACAGCAGCACGTATATGTTTTTACGCCCAATTTGCTTTTGTTTGTAGGCAGGACAAACTTCATACAGGTCGAGAGGGATTTTTTCGTAATCCGTAATCAAAAAGTTCATTATATCTCTTAGACTGATTTCATAGCTGTTTAAACCACTAAAATACTCAGTCAATCTCTGTTCCGCCCTTATGGGAAATCGTAAATCCTGAATCAGGATCTTCAATAGGCCAATTTCTGTCAATATTGTCGAACCTCCTTAACTTGCTGAGCAGTCTTGCTGATCGTTCTTGCCTTTCTTCTTCCTATTTTATGATCGACTCACAATTTGTTGAATTCTGCTCCGCGATAAATCCAAATTCCGAAGCGATTTCTTTGTAGGATGCCCCGGAATACCATCTTCTGAACAATTTCAGCATTTCTTTTTTCTACTTTATATCTCACAGCGAAAACTCGTTTTCTTCATGGCTAACGCCACCGGTGAGCAGCGGCCCAAATTCACTCCAATCTTGCACGGCCTTTACGGAAAACCGCCATCTTCAAGCCGACTGCTCCACGCTTTTGTTATGTAAGTCATTTATCAGGTAGCGATTCCCATTCCTGCCAGCTCAGTTGTCGCCCGGGAAAAGCTACTGTAGTGAGCCACCATTCTTCTGATAACCATATCTTGACGGCAGAAAACAATTTTTCATCGAGGCCTTTTCTAATTTCACTCTGTCGAACCCAAAGTATTACCTTGGCGTCATAGCCCACTTTTTCAGAAGGATCGACGTAGACGCAACCCAAGCACCTGGTTTCGTCGAGATTCATTACCGTGTACGCGAAAGAACTTCCAATTTGAAATTCCTTTTGGTGCCAACCAAGATCAATAAGATCCTGCTCAAGCGTTAAATCAGCAGAAGGCCAGGAAATACTCGGGCCGAATACCCCTCTAAGGTGGTCGATACTGCTCATAACGGCATCATAATCTTTCACCACATCATTTATCGTCAGAATACGAATCCTGAAATCTTTTGTTTCAATTCCCCATGGGATAATGACTGAATCCGGTGCAAATCTCTTCATGGTGTATCACATTTACAAAACATAACCAGGTGAGCAGCGACTGAGATTGATGACGATCTTGCACGGACTTTACGAACACCCCAGTCTTCTTGCCGTCTGCTCCACTTGCTTGTTAAGTGGCCTGGCTCTCTTATGAAACTACATAAGCCCAATGTCATTTTCGTGAAGTTAAACACGCGGTTGCAGAGTGAGGACTTTATCGTCGTCGTACTCGTCCTTCGTCCTCGATAATTTTCTAATTCACGAGGACGAGTACGATAATAATCAGATTAAATCGACTAAAAACGCCCCGAGACCTCTTATGAAACTTATAAGAGTTTCTTTCTCGATCAGACTGCACGCTTGCGGCCAGCGGCGGCGCTCGTGTGAAACTGCATTTCAAAAGTTGGAGTTGGTTCTATCCTGGGCCACTTTACATTTTGTAGGTTGGGTTGAGCACACTCCAGGCTTTGTTGGGTTTCGTTGCACTCAACCCAACCTACATGTTGCCGGTGTTATTGCGAAATGCGAAACCCAACAACGGCCGATTTCGGAACCGTGCCCCAAAAGTTTCTATTCCGATTAAACTGGCCGTTTTTCGGCCAGCGGCGCCGCTCATATGAGACTTGTCGTTTCAAAACAAAATCTCGGCTTAACAAAGCTTCTCTATTTCTTCACCATACGCTTCTTCGTATCTTTCGTGTAAAGAATCCTGATGTCCATATCCATCAGTAGCGTTCATGACAATTTTCTTTGCTCGTGATTGGTATTTACCAAGAAGTCCGCTTTTTTCCATTAATTTAAGGGTCTTTTCAAACATGTTCTCAGCGCTCGTATAAAAAGTTTCTCGGTCAGGACCAAATTCTGAGCTAAACCAAGAGACGCTTTCAACGAATGTTAACATTAAATCCGAGATCAGCTCTGGATCATCAGTCAGTTTTTTAAAATCACTGATAGCCTTTTTGCCCACAGAAAGCCTCGCTTTTGGTAAGCCTCTTGCTTTCCCTTCTATGAACTCTTTTTCAATTATGCTTTTATGTTTGTTCAAAACGTCTTTGGGGCCACTCATCTGTGCCTGATAATATTCCTTAATTTGTGGAAACTTCTGGCACAAATTCGATATTTCATTAACCAATTCGCCCTTTGTTTTTTTGGATAGGGCTCTTTTTAAATCTGATAGGGATAAACCCATTATTTCCTCATCTGATTATGCCATATAACGCTCAGCTTCAGCAGCAGCCAGTTTTAAGTTGATTATTCAAAAATTGTATAGACTTACGAGTAAACGCCACCTTCCAAAATCGGCACGGCCCTGGCTGTCTGCTGGAAGCTGTTGTTAGCGCCGGCATCAACACTGCTCTCCTTTTAATGTCAGAACTGAAATGGAGCAATCCACTGAGACAAAACAGAGACCTGAGGATGTATCAAAGCTTACCATCAATCCCTCCCAATTATCCCCTTCGCCAACCAGCAGACGCCACTTTGAGAACCGCTTACCAAGTAGTTGCGAGAAGGGTGAATCATGAGAAACTTCATGGTAGGAACAGCCGGGTCTAACATCCAAGGGAAAATCAATTCGGCTGTGTCCACAAGCAATACCTATGACAGAGAGATCGAGCATTGTCTCTATCTCAAGGAAATATCCTTCCAAACTAAGGGCGTACCCCTCGACAGTCGTGGGAGAAATATCACTGATCATTTCCCACACCCCAATGAGCTTTCGCCCCAGTAAGTGTCCCTCTATGATGTCGTATTTGTCTGTCATATTCCGTTTCGCCATCTCCGGAGGAGCTAACCTGCGGATAACCTGGACAAAAAGCGCAAGCTTTTTGGATCAGAGTTCATCCGTTTGTTCGGCGATTCCACAGATTGATTTGAATATTGTCCGTTTTTATACCGAAACCGCCGTTATAGGACATAAAAAAGACTGTTGCCACAGATTTAATACTTTAATTTCAGAATTTTAGCGTGGTACGGCCCCCAACCCATTTTAGCTTGTGCGATCCCGAATAACCTATTATGACCTCGTCCTGATTTTTTGTTTTTTCACTTCTGTTTTTAAATAAACCTTCTGATCTTTATTGGCAATCTTAATCGCTGAGGCGTAGACTTTGTTATAAAAAGATTCGTAGCTATCCCTTTTTATCAAGGGAATTGCACCATTGGCATATTCTTCCGCCGTTGATATTTCGGCTAAAGATGAGAGATACGATTTTACAAACCGTTTTTCATCTCCGGTGATCATCCAGGTACCATATTCATCGGCGAAGACAATTTCATCACCGTCTTCCATTTTATCAATCAGTACGTGAAGCAGTTTGAAACATTGTACCGCCATTTCATGCTCACCTTGGTCTGTTAATCTGGAGCTATCTTCAAGGTAATCACTTATTTCATCAAACCAGGCATCGGTTTCCTCGGGGATGTCTGAGAAATTTTTTGAATTGATGTCAAATGGCGCGTAATAGTAACCGGCCATCGACTTTTCATAGAACTGCTCAATGGTGGTCAGTATTTCTTTTCCATCAACTGAATATGGTGGCACTTCTTTGGCTGTTTTACCAAATACATCATGTCTTTGGTTTGTATCCATTGTGTCAAAGGCTAAACTCAATAGTTCCAACAATTTTGATTGGTCTTGTGTTTTAACATATTCAAACAACCGTTCTTTATTCATTGTACATTAGCTCTCAAATTTTCTTTTTCAATTTGCTTTTATGTGCTGTGATCGGGTGGTCTTTTTCCCTGCCCTACAGGAGATGCGAAGGCCAAGTGGCCAACCATGCGGCTTTAGTCATTGGATATACGCCGAACGTTTGAGCTAACCTGCTGGCCTTCGAGCCTGTAAAGGCATTTACGCAAAACCGCATAATTTTTCCGATCAGGTTAAGCGATTGGTTCTACACATTTTCCTCGCTATTCATTCACCACACGGAAATCAGTAACATTTTTGTAACCCTCATGCCTCAGTTTAAGCGCGAAATCTTGTGGGTCTCCTCCCGTGGCAATGATTGTCTGCGCAGCCGCCAAATGCTTTTCCGCAATTGACGAAGCGGCATTTTCATCATTTAAAATGCCATCTGGTTTTACGAGACAGAAATGTTCCTTCCATGAGTTGGGCTTTAATTCTTTGTAGCAGATAATGGAAGGCATGTATCCTCGACCAGGGCCTCCATAACTGCCGGATTCATAGCGAAATCGTCCAGGTGGATGCCCCAGCCGCTTCATCGCAGCCTCTTTTTTCTCACAACAACGCTTGTATTTTTCCCCGCTACCACATGGGCATGGGCTATTGCGTCCTACCTTGGCCATGGTACTTTGTTTTTAGCTCCTTCAGTATTTTGGTGCAGAACGACAGGCATCACCAGGACCAAAAGCCGCCAGGCTTTTGGGATCTGGTGCATGCCCTTGTTCGGAGCCGCACATCACATACACTTGAAGTTCAAAAGGGCTGCACGGCAATTTTATTTAACCTTTTTTTGCAAAATCATATTTATTGCTTTCTCCAATGCCCAGTTGAATTCTTCTGCACGATCCATCATTAAGAAGTGGTCAGCCCCTTTCAGGACGATGGCATCGAATGAAAACATATGACGTCGGTTGGCTTCATAGTTAATGGGCCACAGATCTCCGTTAACGGTAACGACTGGTATTCGTATTTCATCAAATATTTTAGCAGATTCCCCAGTAATATACTGTGACATCATCTCGTTCATAGCACTTAAGGCAACAGCAGGCGGGGCAGCAGACATATCTGAGAGAATCCACTCGCGAAGCTGTGGATCGGTTTGGGATGAAATCATCTCCCCGACGAATTGCCGGCTCCCTTTTCCAAAATCCTTTTCCAAAGGATCGATCATCTGATTAAGCTCTTCGCGGGTCATCGGATATTCAATGTTTTCAAGTGTATCAATACCGATTAACCCTATGACTTGGGTTGGCATGAGTCGAGCAGCTTCTGCGATGACCGAGCCGCCCATGGAATGCCCTATCAGAATGACGCTACGACTGCCTGTTGTTTCTGTTACGGACTGAACATCCTCTCCGAAAGCCTTCATGGTATACTGTGAGCGTGCCGAACCTGAGTGGCCGTGACCGGCAAGGTCTATCATGACCACGCGATGTTTTTTAGAGAAATATGGTAACTGCGCACGCCAGTACCTGGCATCGCAGCTCCAGCCATGCACGAATACAAGTGTTGGTTCTCCAGTCCCGTAAATTTCATAAGAAATTGGCGTACCATCTTTAGAGGGAACGATCTTAGGCCATTCTATTTGAGCTTGAACCAGACCAACAGCCAAAAACAGGATCGTAAAAAGGACGGTCAAGCTTGAGATTTTTCTTGTGATCGGCTTGATGTATTTCTTTTTTATCATACTTCCAGCATTTTTTGGGTATTCCATTATCTGTTACCTTTTACTCCGAACGTGCGCTTCAGCAGCCGCATGGGGTGTGGGCAAAAAAGATGGAAACTGCAAATCGCTTCGCACCGGCACCTATTTTGGGAGGCCGATCACCCTTGCATCGTCCTGGGGTCGCCACGGCAACATATCGAAAAAACAATAAAAGATTCCTAAAAACACCATTATTTCGGTCTTAATCGATCAGTTTTCATGCAATAACTGTCCGATTAAGGATGGTGGCTGTTGATCACATAAAAATGTGTTTCCGGAACCCTCCCAAATTTTGCATTCAGTGATGAAAGCAGCTCTACTGTTGTCCTCTATCCGAATATCAGTTTTTCCGCTCATACGGAAGGTTTCTCCGGTGGCTACACCTTCATAGTGCCCATTCAAGTGGGCAAGCAGCATGTCACGCAGTTCTTCCGCGGGATGAACAAAATAGGTTTTTGGGGTTGACTCCCATGTTCGACCCTCATGTCGAAAAATTTTTAAAATATCGACATAGACATTATCCCTGGCTCTGCCTTGAATCCTCCTATAGGCGGCGGTGGAAGCTGGGTTATGATTTTCTTTCTCATTGGCAAAGGTGCAATTTCGGGTGTACCCGGCGGGGAACCTTTCAAGAAAAGACGCTTGCGCTTTTCTTTGCCATTCTTTCCCCACAATATTTCACCGCGGGGTTCGCTGCTAATTAGCTGCGCGCCTTTTTGGGTCGGCTGGATTAGATTTGTTATGCCGCAGCTCCGTTAGGAAGTTCCCAACCTGGAAAGACGAGAACGCCTAGATGGACCTTTAGGGCGCTGGCCAAATGAAATGAATGGATACGCTTATTTTTTCTTGCTCTTAGACCCCGATAATCCAGTTTGTCCTGTCTGATATAAACCTAAGGGCTCACTTATTTCTTAGGGAAATACTTCACACCGTTAATATTCTTGAAGTCTGCATCCTGAGTCCAGAGGGTGGCATCAAATTCCTTTGCTGTTGCGAGAATAATGCTGTCGGCCATCGGAAGATTATGCTCCAAACTTAATTTTGAGGCCGCAATCGCCAATGGGGGGGTTAGATCCACCACCGTTCCTTTTTGCATCGCAACGACCGCATGTAGCGCCTCATTCTCACTGGATTCTCGAAGAACTACCTTGAAAACCTCATATATCGTTACCGTTGGAACAACAAGCGAAGCCGTGTCATTCAAAGGGATTAGGAAGTGCTTGCCGTTAGGCTCATCCGCGAAGTATGCAAGCCAACCGGAAGAATCCACTATGTTCATACTCTATCTTCCTCTCGCCTGAATTCAGTATTTATCCCTTTCAGGAATCCGCGGAGTTCTTTGATATCTCGTTCCGGGATAAGCTCGATCCGTCCATCATATTCTACAACCTGCATTTTTTGACCAGGACGAAGATGCAATGCCTCTCTTACCGCTTTCGGTATAACGACTTGATATTTTGGTGATACGGTTACTGTTTGCATTCCAAAACCTCCATCGATATTATTTCGTATTACAATATCCTGATCGATATGGTTTTGTCAATTTCATTTTTATTTTTCCGGCTCACGCCTCAATCCGATCCAATCCGAGTGAAAATTCCCCTCCCGGTCGATCCGTTCATAGGTGTGAGCGCCGAAGTAATCCCGTTGGGCCTGCAGCAGATTGTGGGGCAGGCGTTCGCTGCGGTAGCCGTCGTAGTAATTCAATGCCGCACTGAGTGCCGGTACGGGAAGGCCGACCCGCGCCGCTGTGCTAACAACCTGCCGCCAGCCGTCCTGATTGGACGCCACCGCCTGTTTGAAATAAGGGTCCAGCAGCAAGTTTTCCAGGTTGGCATCGCGCTCAAAGCCCTCTTTGATCCGCTCCAGAAAAACCGCTCGGATAATACACCCGCCGCGCCACATCATGGCAATCTCGCCATAATTTAATTCCCAACCATTCTCGCCGGCTGCCGCCTGCAACTGAACAAATCCCTGGGCGTAACTGCAGATTTTGGAAGCATAAAGTGCCTGGCGCACCGCTTCGATGAATTGCTCTGCATTCACCGACGCACGCCATTTCGCAAGTGCCCCGCGGGGGCCCGCCAGAATCTTGCCGGCGCGCAAGCGTTTTTCTTTTTGCGACGAAAGAATTCTGGCAAACACCGCCTCGGTAATCAGGGTCGTCGGAACCCCCAGGTCGAGGGCCAGTTGACCGGTCCATTTGCCGGTTCCTTTCTGGCCGGCCTTATCGAGAATCATGTCCACCAGGGCGTTGTTGGTTTCGGCGTCGATGACGGAGAATATATCCCTGGTAATCTCGATTAAATAACTGTCAAGTTCTCCTTTGTTCCATTGGGCAAAGATATCGTACAGGCGCGCATTGGAAAGTCCCAGACCATCTTTCATCAGACTGTAGGCTTCACATATCAACTGCATATCGCCGTATTCGATGCCGTTGTGAATCATTTTGACATAGTGACCGGCCCCGCCGGATCCCACCCACTCACAGCAGGGAATGTCAGTGTTGGGACCGACTTTGGCGGCAATGCCCTGGAAAATGGGCTTAACATGGGGCCAGGCGTCAGTGGACCCGCCGGGCATGATGCTGGGTCCGTGCCGTGCGCCTTCCTCCCCGCCGGATATTCCCGTACCAAGGTAATAAATGCCGCGCGCATCAAGCTCTTCGATCCGGCGTTCGGTGTCCAGGTAATAGGAATTCCCGCCGTCGATCAAGGTGTCACCGGCTTCAAGCAGAGGGGAAAATTGCCGGATCGTCAGGTCCACCGGCGCCCCGGCTTTGACCATCATCATCACCCGCCGCGGTCGCTTAAGATGCTGCACCAGCTCCTCAGGACTTTGGCAACCGATAATGGACTTGCCCCCGGCATCACCCGCCATGAATTCGTCCAATTTGCGGGTTGTACGGTTAAAGACTGCCACCTGAAAGCCATGGTCAGCCATATTTAAAGCCAGGTTCCGACCCATCACGGCCAGACCGATCAGGCCGATATCGCATTGCGAATTCATGTGATTTCCCTCTCTTGATTTGGCTGATCTTCGTTTTTATTGGGGACACGGATAAAGACGGATTTCACGGATTAAAAAATTTTAGACTTACTACCGAATGTTTTTATGTTTATTTTCAATAATCTGTGAAAATCTGTGCCAATCCGTGTCCCAAATTTCAAATGGCTGAATTTATATTATGATTGAATGGGTCAAATAACGGGCAGCGGCTTTGTCCACGATCCACAATAATTTTCCATTATCCGGCCGGATGAGCTGGGCCGGGAAGCGATCCGGTCGATAATCGCCTTGCAAAACCTCTTTCAGGGCTTCGGCCTTCTCAGCGCCGCTGACGAGAAAAACAATCAAATCTGCGTGATTCAATACCGGGACCGTCAGGGTGATCCGGTAAGTTTTAAATTTTTCAACCCAATTTGCAACCACTAGGCGCTTTGTCTCATGCAAAGCCTCCGTTCCCGGAAAAAGAGAGGCGGTGTGGCCATCCGGTCCCATTCCGAGCAGAATACAGTCAAAGCGCGGCGGTTGACCGGCTTCCAGCTTAAAAAAGGCTTGCAATTCCTGCTCATATTTTTCAGCGGCTAAGGCGGCATCCGGTTCTTCGGCAGGCACCCGGTGGATGTTTTGCGTCGGAACGGGCGCTAATGACAACAGGGTTTCATAGGCCATGCGGTAATTGCTCTGAGGGTCGTCCGACGGCACATGGCGTTCGTCTCCCCAGAAGAAGTGGAGACGATGCCAAGGCAGTCGGTCACGAACGGCAGGGTCACCCGCCAGTATTGCATGCAGACTCCTGGGCGTTGAACCACCCGAAAGCGCAAATGTAAGTGGCTTGGCAGGCGTGGCTGAGCGGTCTGCCATGCGCTGGATTTCGCCGGCCGCTGCACGGCATACTTCCGCCAGGTCATATCCAATTTTAATTCGGGCTGTGGGCGTTGAATTTGACATGATCGGATTCAATGTCGCCTTTCTTGACTTGAAGGTTTCCAGGAAGTATTTTAAGACCACTTCCAACACAAATTAAGTATAAAAACAAAAAAGTAAAATCAGAGGAATGGATTCTATTAAGAAAAACATATCAGACAGGATTTACAGGATCATCTGGATAGAAGGGCCTTCGGCCCGAAGTATCTCGCCGCAGTCAAAAAGATCCCATTAATCCTGTAAATCCTGTCAAAAAAAGAAATTAAAAATCGAATCCATCCAACACCCTGGGTCCTTGTGGGGCTCAATATTACGGCTAAAATGTATCCGTTATTATAAATAGGAGCACTAAGGAGGGTTATCATATGTTACCAAAAATCAACCCGATCCGGACCCGAAGCTGGCAAAAACTCAATGAACACTTTGCCGAAATTAATGATGTCCATATGAAGGATCTTTTTGCTTCAGATCCTGAACGATTTAACAGATTTCATCTCCAATTCAAAGATATCCTGGTGGACTATTCCAAAAACAGGATAACGGACGAAACCCTCAAACTTCTTTTGGAACTGGCAGAAGAAGCGGGCGTTCAAAAAGCCGCAGAGGATATGTTTACCGGAAAAAAAATCAATGAGACCGAAGACCGGGCGGTTTTGCATGTTGCCCTGCGCAACCGTAAAAATTCACCCATCTATGTCGACGGTCAAAATGTGATGCCCCGGGTCAATGCCGTGTTGCAGAAGATACAAGTTTTTTCTAAAAAAATAAGATCCGGCAACTGGCAAGGCTATACGGGCAGCAGGATTACCGATATCGTCAACATCGGCATCGGGGGCTCGGACCTGGGACCGGTGATGGTCACCGAAACGTTGAAGCCTTATGCAGACAAGCAGTTAGCCGTTCACTTTGTTTCCAATATCGATGGCACCCATATCACTGAGGCATTGAAAAAATTAAATCCGGCGACGACGTTGTTTTTGATTGCCTCTAAAACATTCACAACCCAGGAAACCATGACCAATGCCTTTAGTGCCAGGGAATGGTTTTTAAAACAAGCCGGAGATTCCGCTCATGTGGCCAGGCATTTTGCGGCGTTGTCAACCAATGTTAAAAAGGTCGAAGCGTTCGGCATCGATACCGACAACATGTTCGAATTCTGGGATTGGGTGGGTGGTCGCTATTCCCTGTGGTCGGCCATTGGATTATCCATTGCCTGTTACATTGGATTCGACAACTTTGTCGATCTGCTCGAGGGCGCACACGATATGGATCGGCACTTCCTGGAAACACCAATTGACAAAAACATCCCCGTCATATTGGCCCTGATCAGCATCTGGTACAATAATTTTTTTGGCGCCGCGACGGAAGTCATCTTACCCTACGATCAGTGCATGCATCGGTTCCCGGCTTACTTTCAGCAGGGTAATATGGAAAGCAACGGTAAATCGACAGGCCGGGACGGAAAGCGGGTCAATTATCAAACGGGTCCGATTATCTGGGGCGAGCCCGGCACGAACGGCCAGCATGCGTTCTATCAACTGATTCATCAGGGAACAAAATTTATACCGGCGGATTTCCTGGCACCGGCTGTCAGCCACAACCCGATCGGAGACCATCACAGTATCCTGTTGTCTAACTTTTTTGCCCAAACCGAAGCCCTCATGAACGGCAAAACCAGAGAAGACGTCGTGGCAGAGTTGAAAGCGTCAGGCAAAACAGATCTCGAAATTGAAAAACTAGCCTCCCATAAAATTTTCGCGGGCAACAAACCGACCAACTCAATTTTATTCAAGAAGTTGACGCCGAAGATCCTGGGCAGCTTAATAGCCTTGTATGAACACAAGATATTTGTCCAGGGAGTCATCTGGAACATTTTCTCGTTCGACCAATGGGGCGTCGAACTCGGCAAACAGCTGGCCAACCGCATTCTACCGGAAATAAAAGATGACCAACCCGTGTACTCCCATGATTCTTCGACCAATGGACTGATCAATGCATTTAAGGATATGAGAAGATAAACAAATAATAAGCGTTCGAAGGTTCAGAGTTCAAAGGTCCATGGTTAAAGGGTTCAGCACCACCGCTGGCCGATAAAGCCGATAGTTTGATCGAAAATGAAACTTTGCCAATGTTATAAGCTAAACTAACCGCAGAACTCGTAGAGACTATTTGAATGAAGGGGCGGGGTGTTTTATTCGTCATGCCGCGAAGGCGGGCATCCAGTTTACTCAGCACTGAATTATCTGGATTCCTGCCTTCGCAGGAATGACGGCCTGTATCGCAGAAAACTCCCCGACTGCTCATTTAAAGAAAAATATCGTTTCTTGTGATATATCCCGAAATCTTCATAAAATTCATCTATTCAATTATCTTATTATTTTCTCAGCGGTCTTTGCGATCTCTGCGGTGAAATATAGTAAAAGAGGAGTCGCTCGCGACTTTACAATTAAACTATGATGAATATATTGGCAGCAACGCAACTTACTAACCCGGCAACTAAACTCGTCATTTCGGCCGTAGCGGAGCGGAGAGCCGGAATCCAGAAAAGGCCTTGCAATTACTGGATTCCCGCTACCGGATCAAGTCCGGCACAGGCCCCGCGGGAATGACGAGAGGGCTGGTATCAGACTGGTTTATTTAATTGATAGATTAATTACATCCAGTAGAAAAGGAGATTTAGAATGAAGTTTGCAAAAGTTTTGCTCGTAATGATTCTGACGTTGATATTCTTTACCGGCTGTGCTCAGATGCAGCAGTCAACAAGCGGCACATCCGCATCCCCGGTGCTCGATCGCATCCAGTCAAGAGGAGAGCTGGTTGTCGGCACCATGGGCAATATGCCGCCCTTAAACATGACTTCCAAAGACGGTGAAATCTTTGGTCTCGAACCCGATCTTGCCAGAATGTTGGCCAAGGCCATGAATGTCAAAGTCAAATTTGTCACCAAGCCGTTTAACGAATTGCTGCCAGCGCTTCAAAACGGACAGGTCGACATGGTTTTGTCCGGTATGACCATCACCCCTGAACGGAATCGGAAGGTGGCGTTTATCGGCCCCTATTTTCTTTCGGGCAAAGCGTTTCTTACCAAAATAAAAACCATTGCCTATGCGGATGAAGCACAGGACGTCAATAACCCCAATACGAAAATAGTGGCCCTCAAGGGCTCAACCAGCCAGGCATTTGCCGAGGAATACCTCGACAAGACGACCCTGTTTACCACCGGGACGTATGATGAGGCTGTGGACATGGTCTTGCAGGATAAGGTTCAGGCCATGATCGCCGATTATCCCATCTGCATCGTCTCAGTCTTCCGTTATCCGGAAGCCGGCCTGCTCTCGGTCGTCACCCAGTTAACCTATGAGCCCATCGGCATTGCGATTCCGGCCAATGATCCGTTAATGATGAACTGGACCCGCAATACACTCAACAATATCGAAGGCAGCGGTATCCTGGATGAATTGAAGCTGAAGTGGTTTGCCGAGGGGGATTGGTTGAATAAATTGAAGTAAGGTTTGGTTGTTGAATGACAAACGTCGAATGTCGAATTAAGGTATTCTGTCGATTTAAATGGTCCCAATGAAATGCGCTTCGCTGTTACTTCGTAAATTTCATAGGATAAATTTAGATCGTTAATAGATTAAGACTATTTGGATGATTGAGTTGACTAAATTGATTAAACTTATTGGGTTGACTGAGTTTTTTATCAACCAATCAACAATTCAACTCAATCAACCACCATCTATGCCCTCAGCTCCTTCCAATCAAAAATCCCAAATCCCAAATCCACAATCGAAAGATCCCCCACTTCCCTCCGGGGCGTAGGCCATTAGGTCCTTTAGGGGCCGGAGGCCGAATTCAACTCACTGCTCCACAAACTCCCCGCTTTTAAACTCACCCTCCAGTCTCCTCCCATCGGGATAAATCATCGTGCCCTGCCCGTTTCTTTCGCCGGCCTTAAATTCTCCGGTGTATTTACGGCCATCGGGATAGGTCATGGTGCCGGAACCGGATCTCTCACCGTAATTAAAATTTCCGACATACTTACGCCCATCGGGATATATCATGGTCCCTTTGCCGTGTCGCTGACCGCTTTTAAACTCTCCGATATATTTTCGCCCGTCCGGAAAGGTCAATGTCCCCCGCCCGTTTCTTTCACGAAACATCCATTGTCCCTTGTAGGTGGTGCCATCGGCTTGGGTATAGGTACCCTCTCTTATTTCGTTATTCTCCCAGACACCGACAATTTTTCTACCACCGGGCATCACCAACACGCCATCGCCGTGACGGCCACCGTCTTTAAACCCCCCCGTAAATTTATGACCGGTGTCATAAACCATGGTCCCCTTGCCGTTCACACAGTCGCCTTCGATGCATTCATCACCAAAAGACTCGAGAGGAGCGAAACAGATGATCAGCAGGAGCAATACAAAACCGATTTTCATTTTTACACCACCTTTCCCGTGGATTTAACATAAAATTTCAGCTCCAAAGACACAAAAAGCGAATGCCTAATCCGCCAAAGTAAGGGCGGACAAGAGTGATCTAGATTGTCTAAAATGCCTAAGATTAAGGAAACGCTACGCTCTATCCCTTTTTATAAAATCGATCGTTCGACCCAGAGGCTCTCGACGGGCAGAATACCACAATTTTAGCTCATTTTAGTTCATTTCAAGTTTTAGATCATTTTCCCAGATTACTTAGATCTCCGTGACACATGCATCCCCACCAGCCATGCCACCAGCACCACCAAATATATTTGACCGACGACCGCTTCAATTATAACCAGAGCACTTGCCTTGTCCGTTACGGGTGTAATATCACCGTATCCCAGGGTGGTTATGGTGACAAAACTCAAATATTCAAATTGCATCGTCTCCCCCCGGCCCCCCCAATCGGGAAAAGAAAAAGACCCGGGTGACACCCGTTCCAGAATCATATACAGAAATGCCCACATCAGTGCAATCAGCAAATAGGCGACAATGGCCGCAAAAATGGTTTCTCTGGTGACTTTTTCCGATTTAAGGACGATACGCAATATATTGATCGCGGCATACGCAAAAAAAAGGGCTCCGAATATTCTGGAAAACAAACTGAAGGTTCTGATTTCAACAAAATAGGTCGACCAGGTCGCAACTATCAGCGGCAAAACCAAAACTGAGGCAATGATTGCCTGAGACCGTTTCAATCGGATGGTGCAAATTATAAAAATAAAAATGGCGGTTAAAAAAACATCCATCAATATTCTGGTCTGGACAAACTCGTCCAAAAAGGGCGTCAGAACCAGCAGGAACAGGATCAGAATCAACAGGACCAGAAACCGGGCATCACGTAATTTTTGGATCTGATTTTTAAAATTTTTTGGAGCCATATCTTAAAGCGTCTTCATCTTACAACATGTTGTAAGAAAATTGAGGTTTCAGGTGTCGGGTGTCAGGTGTCAGCCCAGCCGCTGGCCTGAAAAGCGGCCAGTTTAATCATCAAAAAACCGTGTCATTTTGGCCTAGTTTTATATGAGAATTTAGCACCTTTGATGACTGACACCCCTGGCCCAGACCTACCTTGTATGAATCTGGAAGATAGGACAATATTGGGATCTCTTGCTGCGAACAGGGAGAATCCGTCATATCGCACTCTCCGAGGCGTAGGATCTACGAGCCCGCTTCCAGCCCGTAGGCTTCATAGGCTTACAGGCCGGAGGGGAGGCCAGGGCGGGCCGAAACCTGACACCTGAAACCTATATCTTTAGGCCTCCTCTTCAATCTCAATTATCGACTCTTTCTCACGAATTTTCTCTTTAAAAATTTCAATCACCTCTTCGGGTGATTTTTTCTGCAATATTTGATGTAATTGTGCCCGATAATTGCCGACGGCGCTGATTCCCAGGGCGGTGAGGTCATACACCTTCCATTTTCCATGGTTGCTTTTCATTCGAAGTTTAACAGGAACTTCCAGATTTTTCCACAGGACTTTGATTTCAACCAAAGCCCTGGTCTCGCTGATTAGTTTCTGATCGGTGTATAAAATTTTTTCTCCATTGTATCGTGATTGCAATTTACGCAAATTTGGCTTGCCCAGAAATTTACCCATGAGTTCAACAAACTCGTCTCTTTGCCGGGGGGTAAATTTTTTCCAGTGCGATGCCAGTACCCGCCTGGAAAATTCCTTAAAATCGAAAATTTCCTGGGTGGCCTCCCAGAGTTTTTGGGCCTGTTCATTCCTCTGGGAATCATCTTGATATTGCGGATCTTCCAGGACACTGATGCCCTTGTCAATCCCGCGCTGCAATGCTTCCAGCGGCTGCTCTCCCAATGCCGAGGCAGGTGCGCTAATAAGCGTTATAAGGAAGATATATATAATTGTTTTCATAATTTAATCATGTTTACCAGGGCTGGCGAAAAAATTTGGAATCGCTGCGCTCTATCAATTTGCAATAGACAGAATTCTATAATTCTTAAATCCAGATTCTAAAATCTAATGTTTCACCGAGCTTGCAGCCAAACAAAAATGGGCTTAAATAAGTTTATGGTCTAAAAAGATAAGATAGGATTGAAATGGAGCTTTATCAAGATCGGAATATATTATTCCTTTGAACCTCTGAACCACAGATTGAGAAAAAAGGCCACCGGGTTTCCCCAATGGCCTTTATAACGATTGATAGAATTTTCTTGCAGAATTTATTCCACAGGCTCTTCCTGCTTGCAGACCAGTGTCGGATCGGCCATGATGGCCAGTTCTTCATATCGTTTGTTAAACTGATCGACAAGCATGGTATGCAGTCTCTCGGCTTCTTCCGGGAACGTCCGTTTCAATGAGGCATAGCGGATCTCACCCTCCAGAAATTTCTTCAGGCTGCCGTCCGGTTCCTTGGAATCCAGAATAAAGGGATTCTTCCCTTCGGCCTTCAAAGCAGGATTGTATCGGTACAGTGGCCAGTAACCGGACTGCACCGCCAGCTTTTCTTCTTCCTGGGCCTTGCCCATGCCGGCCAGGATACCCTGGTTTATGCAGGGGCAGTAGGCAATGATCAGGGAGGGACCGTCATAGGCCTCCGCCTCGACCAGGGCTTTCATCAACTGCTGTTTGTTGGCACCCATGGATACACTGGCCACGTAAATATAACCGTAGCTCATCGATATACGTCCCATGTCTTTTTTGGGTGTCTTTTTCCCGGAAGCGGCGAAGCGGGCCACCGAACCGGTCGGGGTCGCCTTGGAAGACTGACCGCCGGTATTGGAATAAACCTCGGTGTCCATGATGAGCATGTTGATGTCCTCGTTGGTGGCCAGGACATGATCAACCCCGCCGTACCCGATATCGTAGGCAGCCCCGTCGCCGGCAAATATCCAGAATGATTTTTTGGTGAACAATTTGGATTTTTCGGCAATTTTAGCCAGAAGCGGGTTGCCATTTTGAGCCGCTAAAAGCGCTTTTAAGCGGTCACCGTATTTACGGGAACCTGCAGGATCTTTCATGTTTTCCAGCCAGCCGGAAATGGTGTCTTTGATCTCCTGGGGCACGTCCGTTCCGAGCGCTTCCCGCATCAGGTCCGCCACTTTGTTGCGCTGCTGAAAGGTGCCCAAAAACATTCCGTAGGTAAATTCAGCAGAATCCTCGAACAGTGAATTGCCCCAGGTCGGACCGAATCCATCCTTGTTGACACAGTAAGGTATAGCCGGCGCCGACCCCCCCCAGATGGAACTGCACCCGGTAGCGTTTCCAATGAGCATGCGCTCGCCGAAAAGTTGAGTAACCAATTTGGCGTAGGGTGTCTCCCCGCAGCCGGCACAGGCACCCGAGAACTCCAGCAGCGGTTGACAGAACTGGCTGCCCTTGACCGTGTTGCGGCCGACCAGATCGTCACGCACCGGCAGATCTTCGAAGTAGCTCCACAGCGGGATCTGCTTTTCTGTCTGGGTTTCGAGTGGTTTCATGACCAGGGCTTTCTTTTTGGACGGGCAAATGTCCGCGCAATTACCGCAGCCGTAACAGTCGAGGGTGTCAACCTGAATACGGAAATAATAGTCTTTCAAATCCTTGCCAACGGCCTTTTTGGCCTCAAAGCCCTCAGGAGCATTGCCCAATTCCTCTTCAGTCAAAAGGGCCGGCCGAATGGTGGCGTGGGGACAGACCATGGCACACTGGTTGCATTGGATGCAGTTGTCCATGATCCATTCCGGAACGTTGATGGCAACTCCGCGCTTTTCGAACCGCGTGGTCCCCACCGGGAAAATGCCGTCCGGCGTAAAAGCGGATACCGGCAGCTTATCGCCTTGCTGCGCCAGCATCGGACGCATCACATTTCTAACGAAATCCGGTTCGTCTTTGCCCGCTGCGGCACTGTCCGTAGCTTCGGCCCAGGTTTGCGGGTAGTCTATTTCAACCAGATTTTCGAGGGTTTTATCCACAGCGGCAAAGTTCATATCGACGATCTTTTGACTCTTTTTGCCGAATAACTGTTGGATTTGATCTTTCAGGTACGCCAGGGCTTCATCCACCGGTATCACATTGGCCAGTTTGAAAAAGGCCGTCTGCATGATCATATTAATACGACCCCCCAGGCCGACCTCACCGGCAATTTTAACCGCATCGATGTTGTAAAATTTAAGCTTTTTCTGTGCAATGGTGCGGCGCATGGAAGCCGGAAGCTTTTCTTCCATTTCGTCCTGTGTCCAGGGTGAATTTAAAACAAAAATGCCTTCGTCTTTAATGCCTTCCAGCAAGTCGTAAACTTCCACATACGTGTCTTTATGACAGGCAACATAGTCGGCCATGTCGATTAGATAGGTAGACTGGATCGGTTCGTGACCGAATCTTAAATGAGAGATGGTGATGCCACCGGACTTTTTGGAATCGTAGGCGAAATAGGCCTGGGCATACATGTTGGTGTGGTCGCCGATAATTTTGATAGCGCTTTTATTGGCCCCCACCGTGCCGTCGGCGCCCAGCCCCCAGAACTTGCACTGCACGGTGCCTTTGGGCGACACATCCAGGCTCTGGCCGACTTCCAATGATGTTTGCGTGACATCATCAACGATGCCCACCGTGAAATGATTTTTGGGAGTCGCGGCTTTCATGTTGTCAAAAACCGCCATTACCATGGCCGGGTTAAATTCCTTGGATCCCAGGCCATAGCGCCCGTTGAAAATTTGGAGAGTTTGCGCTTTTTCCATATAAGCGGTACAAACGTCAAGATAAAGCGGCTCACCCAGCGCGCCCGGTTCTTTGGTGCGGTCAAGAACCGTTAGCTTTTTTGTAGATTGCGGAATTGCCTCGAAAAGGTGTTCGGTTGAAAAGGGGCGATACAGTCGAACCTTGACCAGGCCCACCTTTTCACCCCGCCCTCTCAGATAGTTGATGACTTCTTCAATGGTTTCACAGGATGACCCCATTGAAATGATGACATGCTCGGCTTCCGGGTCACCCACATAATCAAAAAGCCGGTAGCTGCGCCCGGTCAGGTCACCGACCTTTTGCATGTACTCATCGACGATACCCGGCACTTTGAGATAATAAGGATTGCCTGCTTCCCGATTCTGGAAATAGATATCAGGATTCTGGGCGGTTCCCCTGAGTTCGGGTCTTTCCGGATTTGCTCCCCGGGCACGGAATTTAGCAATCGCATCGCGGTCTGCTAACTTGGCCATATCTTCGTAATCGATCACGGCAATTTTCTGAATTTCGTGGGAAGTGCGGAATCCGTCAAAAAAATGGAGAAACGGAATGGATGACTTGATGGCGGATAGATGGGCCACCAATCCTAAATCCATGACTTCCTGTACAGAAGATGCCGCCAGCATGGCGAAACCGGTCTGCCGCACCGCCATGACATCCTGATGATCACCGAATATGGAAAGTGCATGCGCCGCCAGCGCCCGGGCTGAGACATGCAGCACGCCGGGCAAAAGCTCACCGGACAACTTATACATGTTGGGGACCATCAGCAGCAGCCCCTGGGAGGCCGTAAACGTCGACGTCAGGGCACCGGCTGCCAGAGATCCATGCACCGAAGCGGCTGCGCCGGCCTCCGATTGAAGTTGGCGTACCGTCAAAATTTGTCCAAAAATGTTTTTGCGTCCATCAGCAGCCCATTCATCCGCGATTTCGCCCATGGGCGAGGAAGGTGTAATCGGATAAAGGGTGCACATGTCGCTCATGGCATAGGCCACATGAGCAGCTGCTGTGTTTCCATCCATAGTTTTAAATTTATCAGCCATAAAATACTCCTTATAATGTTTTCGCGTTTTGGAAAGGAATGAATATCTACTAAACTGCTACTTTCGCGTCAATTAGGTTTAAGAAAAAGGCTAGTGAAAAAATTATGTCAGCAATTTCTCGAAAAAATCGTTGCCCTTGTCATCGACAATAATAAAAGCCGGAAAATCTTTGACGGTGATCAGATAGATGGCTTCCATTCCCAACTCGGGATACTCGATCAATTCAACGTTGGTAATGCAGTCTTTGCCGAGCCGTGCGGCCGGTCCGCCAATGGAGCCCAGATAAAAACCACCGTATCGCTTACAGGAATCCGTCACCAGCGTTGACCGGTTCCCCTTGGCCAGCATAATCAGCGATCCCCCCCGAGCCTGGAAAACGGGCACATACGGATCCATTCGACCGGCAGTTGTCGGGCCGAAGGAGCCGGATGGATAGCCGGCCGGAGTCTTTGCCGGTCCGGCATAATAAATGATATGATTTTTGAAATAATCGGGAAGGGTGCCGCCGCCGTCCAGTCTTTTCTTTAATTTGGCATGGGCGATGTCCCGTGCGACCACGATTTTTCCTGTCAGCAGCAGGGGTGTAGCCACCGCGTACCGGCTTAATTGTTGTCGAATCTGATCCATCGGCCGGTTCAAATCCACACCTACCGCATCTTGCGAAGTTATTTCAACTTCCAGCAAATATTTGGCCGGATCGGTTTCCAGCTTTTCTATAAAAATACCTTCACGGGTAATTTTGGCTTTAATATTGCGGTCGGCGCTGCAGCTGACCCCCAATCCAATCGGACAGGAGGCACCGTGGCGCGGCAAACGAATGACGCGGGTGTCCAGACAAAAATATTTCCCGCCGAATTGGGCACCAATACCAAGTTCACGGGATATCCCAAGAATTTGGTCCTCAAGTTGCAAGTCCCGGAATGCATGTCCGGATTCACTTCCTTCAGTCGGCAAATCATCCAGATATTTGGCAGTCGCCAATTTTACGGTTTTAAGGTTGAATTCGGCGGAAGTACCACCGATCACAAAAGCCAGATGATAGGGTGGGCAGGCGGCTGTACCTAAGGTTTTCATTTTTTCTTTCATAAATGCCGTCAATTTTTCCGGTGTTAAGACGGCTTTGGTTTCCTGGTACAAATAGGTTTTATTGGCGGAACCGCCACCTTTGGCAATAAACAAAAACCTGTATTCATCGCCCCCTACGGCATAAAGTTCAATCTGGGCCGGCAGATTGTTCCCGGAATTTTTCTCCTCATACATGCCCAGCGGTGCATTCTGGGAATATCGCAGATTACCCTTTGTATAGGCATTATATATTCCCTTGGACAGAGATTCTTCATCCGAGAAATCGGTCCAAACCCGTTGCCCTTTTTTTCCGATGACGATGGCCGTTCCGGTGTCCTGACACATCGGGAAAACACCTTCAGCTGATATCACGGCGTTTTTAATCAATTCCAGGGCCACATAGCGATCGTTGGCAGAACTGTCCGGATCATTAAAAATACCGGCAAGCTGTTTCAGATGAGAGGGCCGCAGCAGGTGGGAAACATCTTTAAAGGCCTGCTCGGCCAGAAACGTCAACCCCCGGGCCGATATTTTCAGCACCTCGCGGCCGTCAAAAGCGGCGGTGGATATGTGCGCATCGGTCAACAAGCGGTATTGGGTGGTATCCTGCCCGGCGGGAAACATATCCTGGTAGTTGAAATTGGCCATAAATGCCTTCTTGAATAGTAAAGAATCCTGGCCCAGAGGACCAGGTTTTCGATATTAAAATAAAAATCCTTGTCCGGAATCGGTTAAACTATCAATCGTGCATTTAAGTGTCAAGGAATTTTGAAAATTTCAGGATACGGGTCTAAGCTTGTGGGAGGGCAATTTGATGCGAATGGTAGATCCTGCACCTTTTTTAGAAGTTACTTCGATGATGCCCTGATGCTGATCGACAATCCTTTTGGTCATCATCAACCCGATGCCGGTGCCACGAGTCCCTTTGGTGCTGAAAAAGCTCTGAAAAATCTTGTCCCGAACATCCCTGGTCATGCCGCTGCCGGTATCGATCACTCGGTATTCAACAGCCCAGTTTTCCGGCCTATTCGTTGTGACCGTCACAGTTTTGCCGGGGGCACCATCCTCCCCGCAGGCATCAATGGCATTGGTCACAAGATTCAACAGGCAGCGGTGAATGCCTTCCGGATCAAAACACACGGGGGTCAGTTGATCGCTGAGTTCCACGTTTAGTGCTATCCCCTCCGCGGTAGCCCTTGATTCCAGCAGCTGAACTACTTCTACGACAGGCGCATTTGCATCGCCCACTGTAAACATAACATCCGCATATTTGCCAAAGTTCAGCAAATCCAGAGAAAGGTTCTTGATTTTCTCGACATTGCCCTCGACCATCTTCCAGCCTTCGTGAAGATATTGTTTATTATCGAGCTCAATTCCCTTTCCCAGCACAAAGATGCTGCCCTTCAAACCGTTGGCAATACTCTTGATGGCGTGGGATAATTCGCTAACCGTTTGCCCGATAGCCGTCATTCGTTCCGCTTCAATCAGCTTTTGAGCCTTTTCCGCCACCAGCCTTTCCAGATTTTCGGTGTATTCCCTGAGCTGGTGGCGCATGGATATCCTTTCCCGCGCCCTTTTCAGGGCAATCTCAAGCACTTCATCATTAATCGGTTTGGTAACAAAATCGGTGGCGTCATTCTTAAGGCTTTTTATGGCCAATCCCATATCCCCGTGCCCGGTGAACATGATGACTTCGGTATCCGGATTTATCTTCTTAATTCGCTGAAGCAGTTCGATACCGTCCATATCCGGCATCTTAATATCCGTCAACACAATGGGCGGCGCAACCTCTTCAAAAAGTCGCAATGCTTCCGTCGCGTTTTCGGCGGTGTGCACATCGTATCCACTGTCTTGGAGCGAAATTCCCAAAACTTTACGGATCCCGGCTTCATCATCGACCAGCAGAATGGTGTTGTCCATGGCATGTCCCTTTGCAGACATTCACGGGTTACATTTATGCCGTAGAGGGCTGTTTGAAAGATGAACTTCGAACAGAGTGAACATCGAATAATGATGTCGCTGCGCTCCGCAATTTAATCCCATTTGTTTTATTTTTCCGCCTTCCACATTCCGAATTCCACCCTCAATTCCCTCTGTCATCTGACTTCTTTCCTCTGTCTTCTAACTTCTGTCCCGGTACTGACCGAAATGTGATGATGAAATGAGCGCCCTCACCTTCCCGCGAAACCACCTTAATGCTACCGCCCAAATCATGCACGATACGATAGCTGATGGATAGACCCAGGCCGGTTCCCTTGCCGGCATCTTTGGTCGTAAAAAAAGGCTCGAAGACTTTATCGATAATAGATCCGGCTACTCCAGCGCCTGTATCCTGAACCTCAACAAAAACACGCTCCCCTTCCGATCGGCTCCTAAGTGTAATCTTCTTATCACCCTTTTGAGGTGATTCCGACTCCCATCTCTCTTCAATCGCATCCCGTGCATTAATCAACAGATTTATAAAAACCTGCTCCAGCCGACCGGCATCGGCCTTAATCCGGGGTAAATTTTCCTCAATCTCCCAAGCGACCTCGATGCCCCTGACCGTGAGCTGCTGGCTGAAAATCTCAAATGATTTTTCCAGAACGTCGTTGATCTGAATCTCATCCAGCTTCGGGTCGGACTTGCGGCCGAATTGCCGCATGTGGTTGATAATCCGGGTGGCACGATCCACGTGGCTGTCGATCTCCTCGGACATGGTGAACAGGATCTCATCATCGATTTTTTCCCGCTTGTTGACCTTTTTCATAAAAAACCTGCTGGCGGTTTTAATGACCGCCAACGGCTGATTCAATTCGTGCGCTACACCGGTGGCCATCTCCCCCAGGGTGGCCATTTTGCTGGCCTGGATAAGCTGCTGCTCGGTTTCGAGACGCTGGGTGATATCGCTGGTGGTGACCAGCAGCACATTCTTTCCCGGATATTCGGATAGTGACACCCATAAATCAACAAAAATGATTTCCTGGTCTTTGCGAATCTGCTTAACCTGATTAATAACGGATGCACGCTTGAGTTCAACCGCATAACGGCTTTTTTCGTTTTCCGGCAATAGCGCGAGAAACGATCTGCCGGTAATCTCGTCGCGGCCATATCCATAGACGCTCTGTACGCTGTTATTGCAGTCTATAATTTCCAGGGTGTCGGCATCCAGAACAAAAATCGGGTTGCGGATGTTGTTGAAAATATCACGGTATTTCTTCTCCGATCTTTCAAGCTCTTCTTCAAGTTCTTTGTGATGGGTGATATCCAGGTTCATCTCCATGGCCGCTATGATTTCACCCTTTTCATTTTTAATCGGTGACGTTCTCACAATCCAGGAGGTGGGGGTTCCATCCTTGCTGATTCCGACTTCTTCACTGCGGTGGGATCGACCGTCTTTGAATGTTTTTTCCACCGGACAGTTGGGACACTTGGTCGTACGCCCCTTATAGGCATAAAAGCAGTAGTCATCCGGCTGGGGGTCGAATCGGTCGGAAAACTCCCGGTTGTAACCCACCAGTTTATAATTTCTATCCTGTACGGTAATGACGCACGGAACGGTTTCAAACAAAGTCTGGTATTGATTTCTTTGTTTGTTCAGTTCTGCTTGCTTCTCTCCGATCTCTCTGCTCATCTGATTGATGGCCGTAGCCAGTTGTCCGACCTCATCAAATTTATCGATAGTGACTTCATTGGAGTAATCACCTTTGGATATGGCCCATGTGTTTTGAATAAGTTGTCGGATGGGGCGATTGACGAACTTTAAAACCAAAACCAGTATAATGGCGGAGATAACCACAAAAGCCATGGCGGCAAGTCCAATAACACCTTTTTCCATGAAAACAATTTCTTTATCAGACGCCGCCAGGGAAATCACGATATCCAGGGCACCCAGAATCTTTTTCCCCGGCGCATGGAAATGACAGTTATTGGTCGAGCATCCCGGCTGATTGGGGATCGGGTTGATAACCCCGAGAAGTCGGTACCCTCGGGGGGAAGCAATGATGCGGGTACGTTCTTCAAGGCCGCAATTCGTTAGAGGAGGATCGGCCCGGTGACAGATGTTGCAGGCCTCGGATTGAATATTGCTGGTCCGGCCGACTTCGGCAGGATGGTTGGAAAATTTTATATCGCCCTGTTTATTGTAGATCCGAATGCTCTCAATTCCCTCCTGCTTGCTGATATTCATGATGATCTGGTTGATATCATCGCGGGAATTGTTCATCATGGCGTAGTGAGCGCCCAGCTTAATCGTGTTGCCCAATCGTTCGGTTTCAGCCACAATGTCTTTGCGCAGTCGTTCTTTCTGATACCGGATGCTGAAGTAGGCCCAGGTTGAAATGAGTACCAATAAAATGATACCGACACCGGCAATGAACTTGGTGATAAGGCTGTGATGAAGGTATCTGATAAATTTTAACATGACCGCAACATCCCGGCGCTGCTAAATCCGTCAGTATCGCCTTCTCGGAAGAAGATAAGGCTGGAACCAAGAGGGAAAATTAAATATTGAATATTGTCAATTTTCATTCTGTTTTGCCTCCTGCGGAAGAAGTTTCGGCATGATCACTCTGAAGCGCGTACCCTGACCGACGGTGGAATCCACCTCAATCGATCCCCCGTGCTGCTGGATAATATTTCTGGTGATGAACAAGCCCAGCCCGGTGCCTTTCTTACCTTTTGAAGAGTAAAACAAATTGAAAATGTTATTTCGAATTTCATCATTCATACCGATACCATTGTCCCGGATATCAAATATGATGTTCTCCTTATCCTGGTTGACGCCAAAAATAATACGATGGGATCTTCCCGACGGATCTTCAGTACAGGCTTCAATGGCATTTTCGATGATATTGGTCAATGCGGTGCCGGCCACCTCGGCATCAACTTCAATCTCTCCCAGGGATAGGCTGATTTTCTGTTCAAACTCAATGGGCTGATCCTGAAACCTGGATTGCACCGTGGCGACCAGATCTTCGGCAAATTGGCGCACGTCGATCCGCTTCCAATCCAGGGCCCTATCCTTAGCATAATAAAGAATATTCAGCACCATGTCCCGAATTCTATCAACCATCTGCCTGACGACTTCAAGACCTTCAGTCGTCTTGCCCGGATCTTTTTTTGAGATACCGGAGCCGAGTAAGTACAACCCGCCATCCAACCCGGTTAAAATCCCTTTGATACCATGGGATATCGAGCTGACCATCAATCCCAGAGCGGACAATCGATCCTCGAGTTGACGAATTTCGGTGATGTTGGTGGACATTTCCATGACGTGCTCGATCCGCCCGGCGGTATTAAAGATCGGTGCCGTGTTGATGAGAACATTGTACTGTTCTCCGGTTTTGGCGGTGACCATCATCTCCGACTGGTGGGATTGACCGTCTTCAAAGGTTTTTGCCACCGGACAATCCTCACACGGCTCGCTGCGATGCTTGTAGACTTTGTAGCAATGTGAACCGGCGTCCTCTCCGAAATCTTCTTTGAACCGCCTGTTGGAAGCGGCAATTTTAAACGTGTCCGCCTGGACGGTAATATAACAGGGAACTTCATCAAACAGCTGCTGATACTTTTGCTGGGTTGTCCGCAATTCTTCCTGCAGACGCTCCATCTCCGAGATATCTGCGGATATCTCGAGCACAAGCTCAAGATCTCCCCGGCTGTTATGGATGGGAGCCGTATGAACCATCACCGACGATCGGTTTCCGTCTAGATACCGAACGGTCGCTTTGCTGCGTCGACCCCGGCCGCTATCAAAGGTCTTTGCCACCGGACAGGTGGTCCGATCGTTATCTTCGTCCTGGTATACTTCCCAGCTGCCGGCGCCGATCATATCTCCCAATCGCTCTTTATAAAGTTGATTGGTCGCAACGATCTTGAGTTCGCGGTTGTGGATGGCAACAAGGCATGGCATTTCGTTAAAATAGTGAATACCGCCGCCAAAATCACCGGCCATATCGTGGATGGCGGAAGATAATCCTTCCACGACCTGGCCGACGGCCGCCAGTCTTTCAGCCTCGACCAGCCTGGCCGATTGCTTTCTGACCAGTTCCTCAAGGTTTTCGGTGTGTTCCCTGAGCTGGCGACGCATGTCGATTCTTTCATGGGCCCGTTTTAAAGCAATTTCCAGAACATCGTCATTGATGGGTTTGGTAACGAAATCCGTGGCTTCGTGCTTGAGGCTTCGAATGGCCAGTTCCATATCTCCGTGACCGGTAATCATGATCACTTCGGTGTCCGGATCTTCCTGCTTGATTTTCTGCAGGAGTTCAATCCCGTCCATACCCGGCATTTTGATATCGGTCAGAACGATTTGAGGTTTGGTTCGCTGAAAAATTTCAAAGGCTGCCTCGCCGTCTTCGGCGGTCAACACCTCATAGCCGCTGTCTGCCAGCGATATGCCGAGGACCTTACGAATACCTGCTTCATCATCCGCCAGCAGTATTTTTTCGTTCATGACGTCAGCCCTCAATGTGAGGTTTCAGGTCAATGTCATTAACCTAAAATCAATTTCTGATTAAACTGGCCACTGTTCAGGCCAGCGGCGCCGCTTGTATGAAACCTCATGACATCCAATGTCATTTTCGTGAAATTCCACACGCGGTTGCAGAGTAAGGACTTCGTTCTCGTCGTCGTCGTCCTCGTCGCCTATAAAATTCTGATTTCGAGGACGAGTACGAAAAGAATCAAATTAAATCGCATGCATACGCCCCCGCAAGCGCGGGATAACACGTCTAATTTTAAATTTAGTGGTGTGCCTCCTGCGCCCTTGGCCTTATAACGTGCAAATCGTATGAAACTTCAGTTTCTTTTCCGATTTGACCGGCCGTTTTTTTGGCCGGCGGCTGGGCTGACAACTGTCTTAGCCTAAAATTTTCTTGGCAAGTTCCAACAATTTTTCGTGATCCAGCGGCTTTTCCATATGAGCATCCGGTTGGGGTATGGGATCTTTTGCTTTAATGTTGAGCATCTTCAGGTAGTGGGAAAATGATTTTTCGCCAATCCCTGTCAGCATGATGACTGGTATGTCTTTCAACCCCAGATCGGCTTTGAGCTCCCGGTACATGGTAACGCCGCCGGCCTCGGGCATCATCACATCGAGAATAATGAGATCAGGTGACAGTTCTTTTGCTTTTTCCAGACCTTCTTTCCCGTTTCTGGTAACAATCGGCGTATATCCGCTGGTTTCAAACAACGTGCGAACATAGATTCTAACATCCAGTTCATCGTCGACAATGAGAACCTTCTTTCTGTTTTCCGCTATCGGGTCGATGGTCAATAGTTGTTGGTCTCCGCTTACTCACAATTTGGAGTTTTAGACTGCGGGCTTAGGCCCCGGAGGGATTTTGGATTTGTGGAGTCGCTACGCTCTATCAATATGAAATAGTTGGAATTCCTTTTTCAGCAACCCAGTTTTTGCCATAGGCTCTCAACCCTTTGTCCCATGCGCCATGCTCGTTGCCTAGACTTCCGCATTTAATTCCTTCTGTCATCTGTCCGCTGACTTCTGTCACCTGACTTCTGCCCTCCGACATCACACATCCATATCGGCCACTTTATCCGGATGGTTCACGCTCGCCACCGGACAGGCGGCCCTGAGTACGACCTGTTCCACGGTGCTGCCCAGCAGGGCTTGCTCCGGCTCAATATCCCTGGTGTGATGGGCCATGACGATCAGATCACCCTGCTTTTCCCGGGAAAATTTTAAAATCTCCACATAGGGAATCCCTTCCCATATTTCGATGTCGTAATTGTCATAGCCCTTCATTTTTGAAATATATGTGGTTTCGATCTTCTTTCTGGCTGCCGCGATCTCTTGCTCAATTTCATTTTGTCCCTGGATTTCGCCGAAATTGCCGGAACTGATGTCACAGGCATGGAAAATATGAAGCCTGGCGCCAACCTCTTTGGCTAATTTGTAAGCCCACAGAAATGCATACTGGGATGCTTTGGAAAAATCGAGGCCGATGACGATGTTGGAAAACAGTTTCCAGCAAGTCGTGCAGGGACGGCTGATAATCACAACAGGGCAGCGGGCTGCTTTGGCCACCTTTTGCATCGTGCTGCCGGCAATCGCCCGGTAGCGGGTTGCGCCCACGTCTTCCTGCCTTGTGTGCGCACCCATAATGATCATATCTACTTTTTCCTTACGGGCCATCCGCAGAATTTCCCTGTGCGGTGCGCCGACAACCGCTTCGATCACGCTGTTTTCACTGTCTTCCAGCAGCTCCCCATAGGTATTCTTCATCTCCTCTTTGACCCAATCCGCATAGTCTGCATCCGGTTCTTCAGCTTCACCGGTTCTGGCATCGGTCACAAAAGGGCTGTAACCGCGACTGGGAACTCCGAACACGTGCAGGATGATGAGTTTCGCATCCCACTTTAATTCCAGATCAAAAGCCACTTTGGCTGCATTATCACAAGTGGGCGATGCCGTCGTCGCAAACAATAATTTTTTAAACATGGGCCATCTCCTTATAAAGCGCACTCTTTGGGAGTTCCTTGAAAACTTAGTTCCCAGATGATTCCCTCGATAAACTCAAACAGATTGAATACCGTGTCGAACTCAAAAACGTCAACCTTATCACCGAATATGACGTGCTTCAGGACGCCCAGCTTAAGGGGCATGTCCAAAAGGCTTTCCAGGTGAAATAATTTGATTTCCAGGGTTTCCGCACCGCGGACCCCACAAAGCGTGTGGTATATTTCCAAACGTGGTTCTCCGGGAAATCCAATCATCTCGACGGTTTTGTAAAATTCCAGATGATCGATGTCATTAATGGTGCAATGCCCCTTGGGGCACTCCCGGTAACGCTGAATGCAATCGGCGACAAAGGCATCCAGCTTTACGAGCAGGGTATATTTTTCAAACATCCGAAAGAAACTTCTTAAGGTATATCCCTGCCCCAGTTCAACCTGGCAGCCAAGTATCATTAATGAGTCGCCCGGGACCATTTTATTGCTTTCAAAAATAGACCCGTCATTTTGCAGGGTAATCTGATTCATTAAGAAATGCCTAAGCCCGGATAAACCGGAAAAAACAAATTACAAACAACAAATCTCAAATAAATTCCAAATTACAATATCCAAATCTCAAATAAGATCAACCGCCATTTGTTTGGTATTTAGAATTTTGGTCATTGTGATTTGTTATTTGAAATTTTTTATTACTGAAACCCGAACACTGACACCCCTGGCCCAGGCCTAACTTTGCATGAATCTGGAAGATAAGACATTATTGGGATTTTCTACAGTGAACAGTAAAAATCCGTCATATCGCACCCGGGCGGGCTGAAACCTTCGTTTTATTACAACATGTTGTCAAAAAAATGCTCCTAAGCACCTAAAGCTATTCTTCTTTCGGCTTCAAATGCTCCGGCACGACAATCATATTGATCAACAGCGGTTTTAAAAAGGACCACCGGATTCCAATTTTGTAGACCTCCTCCAGGTCCCTGATCGCATCCCAGCAATTGTGACAGGGTGAGATGACCAGCTTGGCACCTGTGGCCAGAATCTGATCCCGCTTGACCTTTAGACCGATGTTGCGCTGTTGGCGATACCGGCCGATACCGTTTAGGCCACCGCCGCCGCCACAGCAGAAATTATGCTCCCGGTTGGGTGTCATTTCCCTGAAATCCTCGGCAATGTAGCTCATGATCTCCCTGCCGATGTCGGCCAGGCCGGCGTTGCGCACATAATTGCAGGAATCCTGATAGGTCACCGGTTCCTTGATCTTTTTGGTGGGATCTATTTTCAGTTTTCCGGTTCGGAGGGCTTCCGCCACCCATTCCACGTAATGGAAACTTTCAACCGGCGTTTTCCCGGTTTTAAGACCGGCCCAGTAGGGTCCTTCGATGACCGTGGCCCGATAGGCATGCCCACATTCGGTGACCACCATTCGATCAGGTTTTAAGCGATCCATGGCATCATACACCGACTCAACCTGCATCTTGCAGGCTTCCCAGTCGCCACCGAACATGGCCAGGCTGGTTTCCTCCCAGCCTTCACTGGGAACCGTCCAGTTTTCACCGGCCACATGGAACAAAATCGCAGCCTCAGCGATATCTTCCGGATAATGCTTGGGCTCCCTGGCGTTGACGGTATACATAATATCGGCGTTTTCTTTATCAACGGGGATGGTTAATCCCGGCCAATCATCTTCATATTCTTCAGCCATCCACTCACAGGTATCCACCCAGTCTTCGGTGGTGATATCCATTTGGGCCCGGTATACCCGGTGCATCCCGGAACCGATTTTCATCTCCCAGGGCACAAAACCCTGGGCAAACAACAACCCACGAAGATAACCGAACATGACGCCGGTATCGATCCCAAATGGGCAGTATAAACCGCAGCGTGTACAGCAGGTGCATTTCGCGTAGGCGGTGTCCATACACTCCTGTAAAAATGCATTTTCCACATTTCCCTTACGCTTAATGAGTTGACCCAGGGTGGATTGAATTTTATAAGAAGGGACCTGTTTGGGGTCTTTATTGTTCGCAAGATAGTAAAAACAGCTTTCGGCACACAGACCGCAGTGCGAACAGATTTCAAGCCAGGTTTTCAGGCGTGACTTGAGGGTCTTCTGGATCGTTCCCCACAATTTTTTGCGATCCACGTCGAGGTGGTTCATTTCCTCATAATATTGTTTGCCGCTTTTATCCGCCAAAAGCGCGTGCAACTCTTCTTTTGTGTTTACGTTTTTTTTATTGCAAAGTATTCCTTCCGGCATGGTTATAAGTTCCTTGTAATATAAAAGGTTATATTATAAAATTATCAAGTGGTTACACCTAATCCGGATGAACCAGAAAAGTTAAATGTGAACTAAAATTTGAAATGAACTAAAATGAGCTAAAATTGTGGTATTCTGTCAATTTCAAAAAAAGATAGCGCGTAGCGTTTCCTTAATTTCAGGCATTTTAGGCAATTTAGCTCACTTTAGGCATTCGCTTATTCCGCTATATCAGTCTGTTATAACAAGGGGCTGAAGCAAAGATAAATACCATGTATTAGAACTAGCTACCACGCCATCCCTTTGCTTTTCATACCGCCTCGTTTGATTCCGTAATCCATGCCGAGTTGCGCTCTGGAAAGGAAAAAAAGAATAAAGTGTGAAAGCTTGGTGAACGGTATCGCCACCAGAACGATCTCGCCGCAAAGGACATGGGCAATGATCCAAAAATTGTAATTCGATGCCCCGTGGGAGGCTATAAATCCTGTAATAAACGGGGCGACGGCAATGGCAATCATCAAGTAATCATATGCCGTCGTGATGAGCCTGACTTCCGGCAGAGCGATGCGTCGCAAAATCAAAAAAACCACGGCGACGATCACAAGGATCGTCAGGACATCCGACACCCCCTCCGGCAGGGTCCAAAGGCTGAACCCCAATCTTTCTCTCAGCAGAATATTGTGTCCCAGCAGGAATACGGGAGTGAGCAACAGGCCGAGATGCATTAAAAATACCCATAAAGTAAACCAGGGATTGTTACGGTAGCTGTGGGTAGCCCAGGGAAACAACCAAAAGACAATGGAACGTACGGCACCTTTAATTCCATAAGAAGTGTTGACCGAATAGGTGACGCGGTCAAGTCTCCAGTCGAGCCCCTTGATGTACAGCACCGTGCGTACGATCAGCCCGATAAAAAAGACGGCAAATGACAGCCAGGCCAAAGGGCCGGTAACAAATTCATACATGGGCTACTCCTTAAACTCTAAAATACTGACTTTTTTTTCATTCAATGACTTCAAACATCCATGCTCTAAGGTTCCAAATTCCCACCGGGGCCGCTTCCAGCCCGTAGAACCTGTATGGCTTACAGGCCGGAGGGTAGGCATAGACCCCTATGGGCCGGAGGCCACTTTCAATTATTTCTTTTCATCGTCGTCTCTTTCTGTCAGAAAACGATAGAAAAATGTTATGCCGACAAGCGCGCCTATAATTAAAATGTAGGTAATGCTTTCGGTGTGGAGCATATAGTCTTGCAAGGTATGTATAGTTTCCATAGAATGTCCCATTGAAATGATTTTAAGTTACTCATAAATTCTGCTTTGTCTAGTTCATTTTTTTGACCCAACATTTCCGCAAGCTTCCCGCAAGTTATCACAAGACTTTATTATGCGCACCCGTTTTGGCTCCGGCTTGTCCAGATTGGGATGAATACTAGTGCTCATCCTCATAGTCCGGATGTGCATACAGTATCGGCATGTGGCTAACGATAAAGCGAAATACAACCAATCCGACGGTCACCAGGAAAACGGAAATCGCGATTTCCATCCAGTGCGGGAAATATCGTTCACTCGACGGCAGATGCCAGTTAAAGGCAATCAGGCCGACATTCAGCCGATTGAGGATGATGCCTAGCACAGTCCAGACAGCCGTCCATTTGATTATTTTCAGGTTCTTCTCACGCACTCCGATGGCATAGAAAAAGCAAGGCAAAGCCACAAATCCCAGCAATTCCACCAGGAACCAGATGCCATAAGATGTGCCCAGCAGGTGCCAGTTGTTGCTCTCGGATATCCCGATCACCTTGATAATGAAATAACCGGCCAGAACGAAGGAAGCCGCTTTGCCGAAACCCAAAGCGATATCATCTTTTTCTTTTAAATGGGCCTCATCCATTTTGTCGGCAAAGTAGTGATGGGACAGCGTGCTTTCAAAAATTACCATGGAAAGACCCGCAATGATAGCGGATACAAAGAAAAATACCGCGATATACGGTGAGTACCAGAGCGGGTGCAGCTTTGAGGGTGCAATCAGGAACAGTGCCCCCAGTGAGGACTGATGCAGTGTCGAGAGAACCACCCCGAAGATGGTGAGCAGAAGTGTTAGTTTGATAACGATATTGCGTGCTTTTTTCAGACCCAGCCATTCCAGAGCCGCCGGTGAAAATTCAACAAATAAGACCGTGAGATACAGGGCCACGCAGGCGGCCACTTCGAATAAGAGGGAGGTGGTTCCCTGCTGCATGATAAAGGGGTACGGCAGGCGCCAGGGTCTGCCGACATCGTAATTAAGCGCCACAACAACCATGGCGTAGCCTAAAAATCCGGTCAGGATAGCAGGTCTGACCGCGGCATGGTATTTTTTCATGCCGAAAATATAGACGGCGGCAGAAGTGACAAACCCACCGGCCGCCAGGGCGACGCCGACCAACAGATCAAAACCGATCCAGATTCCCCAGGGGTTGTAATCGGAAAGATTGGTGACGGCGCCCAATCCTTGGGTAAATCGAAGGACCGTAACATAAAGACCAATAATAATGATGATTCCGGCAACAATATTAAACGGCGTCAAATAAGATTTGCCGGTGGTCGTGGCTTCATCAGGCATCAGGAATCCTCCTCGCTCGACTTCTTGTCGGCATCCTCAGCTGCTGGGTCGCCGACCTCTTCTTCTGCTGCTTTGGCCGCGTCTTCAAGGGCTTTGCTGACGGCGGTTTCGATGGCGGCCGCTTTTTCCTTTTCGGCCTTTTCCATTGCTTGGGACAGCTTTGTTTCGGCCTCGCTGACGGCTTTTTCTAATGCAGCGGCAACAGCCTGTTCTTTTTCCTGTCTTTCAATTTTCCCTTTTCTTTGGTTAATCGCATAAATACCGGTAAGCAGAACCGGCCAGAGGCCGACCACCATCGGCACGGCGCTTAAAGCGCCGGCGGTAAGCTTCGGTGCCGGTGTAACGCCAAGATCTTCTCGCATCCCGACATCCTCGAAAGGCACGGCGGACAGATAAAGCCAGCTGGTACCGCCCATTTCGTTCTCACCATAAATATGATCCACGTAGCGCTCCGGAAATTTGGCGATACGTTCGCGCCCGATCTTTAACAAATCCTCGCGCTTCCCAAATGTAAGGGCTTCAGTCGGGCAAGCTTCGACGCATCCGGGCAACAAGCCTTTGGAGATCCGCGGATAACACATGGTGCACTTCATCACCCGAGGGGAAAACGCCTTGTCATATTCATAGGTCGGTATTTCGAAGGGGCAGGCAATCATGCAGTAGCGGCAGCCCACACAAACCGATGCATCGTAAATGACCGCACCGCTTGTAGTTTTGCTAAAGGCCCGCACGAAACAGGCGGAGGCGCACGCCGGCTCAAGACAATGGTTGCACTGATCTTTGCGGTACAGCGGGCCTTTTCCACTTGCAGCCTCATCATAGCGGTTGACAATCGTGTAGGATTTTGCCGTGGTTCGGCGTTTGGTATCCAGCAAGGAAAGGTCGCTAAAGGGACGATCCGGTTCCGGCAGTTCATTGACACGGTTGCAGCCTTCTTCGCATTTGCGGCAGCCGATGCAGCGGGTGTTGTCAAAAAGCACACCGTTGCTATTGGGATAACCGTCAAAATGTTTGTTGGAAGCGGCATGTGCGGTATTGCCCAATGCGGTGCCAAAACCGGCAGCGCCCAGCCAGCCGAGAAACTTTCTCCGTGAAATGGACATAAATCTACCTCTTAACTAAAATAATCGGTTGCATTTCATGATTTTTTTGCGTGACATGCGATGCAATTGGTTGAAACCGGCTTTTTGATATCCATCGCTTTATGGCATTCCATACATTGCCTGTGATAGGCAGCCATCAATCCGGGTTTGAAAGGGTCCTCCGCATTAAAGGGCCGGCCGTGGCAGCTTACACAATTGGGCGGTTTTTTCGCTGCCGGGCTGTTGTGGTGGCAGCCCTGGCAAATCGTGCCTTTTTCGTGGTGAAAGAAATTTGCCAGTTTGTTATTTTTAATGTTATTGAACAATGTATTGACAATTTTACGGTGCGGAAGCTTTACCGGTTCATATTGATTCGTCAAGGCCTTGATGAGGACGGTCTCCGGTATGTCCTGGTCATCATACGTTACGGTAACGGCCTCACGGGCTTCAAGGACTTCGGCGGCCATCATTTTCTGCTCTGCCGGTGGAACCTCATGGGTGATGCGGGATGGTGGAACCATGTGGCAATTTTCGCAGGAGGCGGTGCCCTGCTGACGCTTTTTTTCAAAGGACGTGTGACAGCCGGCACAAGTCTGTTGATTTAGCTTGGCTTCGTGACACCCCATACAGCTTTGATTCACGTTTAACCGATGCATGGACTGCTGCAGCGTGACATTGTCACCCTCTTTTGACCCTGTAAGAGAATGGCATTGCACGCAGTCATCTAGCGCCGCGTGGTGGCAAACCCGGCAGGAATCATTATATTTTTCATGGGCTTGATGGTTGAACGGCACCAGCTTCATGCGGGTCGAAGGATTGGACTCTTTATCATTGGCAGCAGATGTTTTTACAAATACATAGTCGGGCTGGTTAAGCTTCATGCGGGGGACATCTTTAACGGTTTCGATCAGTTTCTGTTCGTCGGGCGCGTGGCAGCCGTTGCAATTAAAAGGTCCGGCACTTTCGTTTTTAGCAATCGTCCTGCGATGACATTCGATACAGGCGATATGTGATGCCAGCCGCATAGAAATTCGATTTTCCTCCGTCCTTTCACCGTGGCAGTAGCGGCACGTGCCTTCTTTTCCCTTGGCATAGAAAAGCTTTTTGGTGCTTTCGTTATATTCGTGATGACATTTCTCACATTTGTTGTCCTGGGCTTTTGAATGACGGTAGTGTAAAGATTTATCCATGCCGATGGGACGCCAGGAAGAAATCACGGTTACCTTGACCTGGTGGCATCCGCCACACTCGAGCGGCCCGCTGGGTTCTTTGGCGGCCTTTATTTCCTTGTGGCAGCCGATGCATTGGTCGTGGTATATATCCATGACCTCTTGCTTGGATGTATTTTTAAGCCGCATGAACATGGTGGACATTCGTTCCATATCCAGTATCGGGTCTTTTTCGGACAGATGGCAAGCGGCGCAGTCCTTGCCTTTCTTTTCAAGTGCATCGGTGTGCTTCTGATGAAGGAATGCCACCGCTGGCCGTTCAAGTTTGCCAAAGACGTTCATGGAATCGATCTGTATGATATCAGCCCGCATTTCAGGCGCCTTCTTGGGCTGGGTTTCAGTTCCAAAAACCGCGGGCCTGTGCATTGAAAATGAGATCATCACAACCGCAACTATGATAACGTTCCAGCGTATCAGTGCTCTTCCCTTTTCCATGTGTTTTTCCTTTTATGTCATCCGGTTACCTTATCCGGTTTCTTGTTTTCTCCGCTGTATGCGTTTCTCGTTGTTAAGAAGATCCTGGATGGTGGTGCTGTCATAAATATCAAATATCGCCTCATTGACCCGATTCCACATCGAGGCAAAAGCACAATTACCGCTGAGCGGGCAATTGCTTGTGGACACACAGACTCCGCAGTTCTCGGAGCCCATCGGTTTATCCATAAACCGGAGTACATCTCCCACACTGATTTTATCAGCAGATCGGGTCAGAGAATACCCACCATAAAAACCCCGCTTGGATTCCACCAGACCGCTGCCTTTCAATTGGCCGAGGATGACCTCCAGAAATCGCAGCGGGATGGATTGAACCTCGGCAATTTCGGAGATTTTCTTGGGCCCTTTACCCCGGTGCTTGGCCAGTTCAAAGATCGCCCGCAGGGCATACTGATTTTTTTTTGGCGTGATCGGCATGGCCATAATCCTGACTTATTTAGTCGGGAAACTTCTTGACTGTTTTTGTCAAGATAGTTGTCGGCTTTTTTTGCCAAGAAACGGACCAAATGTCAATATTTTTTTTAATTTTTTTTTTGCTTATGATTTTAGTCTATTAGCATGATTATTACGGCTAAATATCATACTGAAATAGTATGGAAATAAGCGGGATGGGGGGAATTGAATGCGGCCCGCCCTGGCTTCCGGCTCATAGATCCTGCGCCTCGGAGAGTGCGACTTAGGTTTAGGGCTACTTTCGCTTAAATTGATCGTATTGATGTGGTGTAAAGCATGATCTCCGCCCAATCGGTCTGGGCCAGGGAAGTGGGAATGGAAAAGAAGGCGGAAGTCGGAAGGGTGAAGTGGGAGTGCGGAAGGGTTACTGAAAAAAGATTAACACCCGCCTGCCATGAATATGCGATGGGTTGGTGTAAATATGGATATATTAAAATGCGGAGCGTAGCGACATCATTATTCGATGTTCAACGTTGGACGTTCGATGTTCGATGTTCATCTTTCAGAACAACCCTGTGCAGTATGATAAATGGTAGCCGGCATTCGTGCTTCAGGTTCAGTGGATTACTTTAAGAATCCGAGGCTCTGATCTTGCGGGGATTTCAGGAATGTTCTTCGGATATCCGATAATAATTGGCGCCGCGATTTTATAATCTTCCGGCATTCCCATGGATTTTAAAAGCTCAGGAGATTTTATATGGGTCCCCAAACCGATCCAGCAGGTCCCCAAGCCCTTATCTGAAGCGGCCAACATAAAATAGCAGGCCGCCAGCGCGCAGTCTGTCAGAAGTGAGTTGATATTTTTAGGGCCAACGATAAAAACCAGACAGGGGGCATTGTAAAACACATTAAATCCAGGGTCACGCAAGGCCGCTTCATATTTTTTAATCGGAGAGGCCGGGTTCTTTTCCATATCGGAGAGAAGGTTTTTTTTACTGTCACTAGACAATTTCTCGATTGTGGCTTTGTTATTTACAATGACAAAGTTCCAAGGCTGCCCATTACCTGAACTGGGAGCAAGGCAGCTTTCCTTGATTATCTCCCGTACGATTTCTAAAGGTACTTCCTTTTCCTCATAGTCTCTAACGGATCGCCTATTTCTTAAAAGATCAGTAAAATTTGCCATTCTTCCCCACTTTCCCTGTCAAAATTTTATCTGAAAAAAAGACAGCGCCCCCTTCGGAGCCCTGCCTTTCATATCCCAAAGTTGTGAACCTAGCTGATGGCGACTTGGTACGCACCTTCCATCGGGTCTTTGAAAGGAACAGAAATCTTGAGAACACCATCTTCATAGTTCGCGGAAGCCTCTTTCGCGCTGACCGGACAACAAAAAGCTGATGTGGTGACATAATCAAAGTCATCTCTGGGTGCTGACAGGCTAAAACTGTCATCAAGCATTTTCAGGTTAATATCTTCTTTTTTGACGCCCGGAATGTTGATTTCAAGGTTCAGATTTTTGCTATCATCATCCACATAAGAACACACATCCGCGGCCATTTTAAATTTTTCATCAGGCATAACCATCACCTCCCGTGAGTATTCAGGCAATATTTGTAAAATTAAACGTTTCGGAATTTCTAAAACCTACCGAGAATATAGAGGTCTTTTGGAGCTTCCGAGTTAACCCCGAAATTGTAAGCGAAGCGAACTGACTTGTGTATCATCCAACATGGATATCGGGCACATTTCACATTTCGGAATTTTTCTCCAGATATGAGATTATGGTAATACACAATGTCGAAAAGGCAAGCGCGCACGATGGCGTTCGAAACAAATAATCAACTCCCGTGGAATGTGGGATTGGTTTGCCACAGGAAGAGGCGTGGGTGCATTTTTAAAATCCCAAATTCAAAGCTCCAAATAACAAATAAATCTCAAATTATAATCTTCAATGACCAAAACAATTGAATCAACGTTAGGAATAATTGTGAAGCCTTGAACTCTGAACCTGTGACCGCTGACGATTAACCTGGCAGTTAAATAGGCCATCTGATATCCATCACTCCGTCATTCTCGCGGTGCCTGTGCCGGACTTAATACGGTAGCGGGAATCCAGTGATCGCATGGCTTTTTCTGGATTCCGGCTCTCCGCTCGGCTGCGGCCGGAATGACGAGTTTGGTTGCCGGTTTAATAATTAAGAAGGTTGACAAGCCCTGAATAGGTTTATTATGCACAACATGTTTGGGATCAAATAATGATAATTGACTAAAACAAGTTTGGGATTTTGAATTTCGATCATTGTGATTTGTTTGGTATTTGTGTTTTGTTATTTGAAATTTATTAATCGCTGAAACCTTACATTCCTTGCAACATGTGGTCAAATAAAAACCGATTGAGGCCTAAGCTTTCCGAGACTACGCTGGGAAAAAGTCGCCCCTGACGGGCAGCTAGCACGCCGATAATTTCTATAGGTGTCAGGTTTCGGGTGTCAGGAAGGCGAGTCGCAAAGTCCTGAAACCTGAACAGTGACACCTGAAACCAAACGTTTCATACAACATGTTGTCAGAAAAAATGGACAAAGGGTCTAATGTCAAAACCACCAACAAACAACCGCCTCAGCGGTCAAGGTGCAACCGCGATATACCGGGCCTTCAGCACCTATCGCTCGCAGTTCAAAGAAATCACCCGGTGGGCGCCACTGCGGTTTAAAAACCGTGACTGGCACGGTGTCCGGGCCGATGCCATCCGGCGACTGGACCTATATAAGGATGCCGTGGATCGCATCGAGATCGATATCCGCCGCCTTCTTGTAGAGCAGGTACAGGAAAAAAAGGTATGGGCCGTCATCAAAGCGGCATACTCTGGCAAGCTCATTCAAAACGATGATTGGGAACTGGCCGAAACCTTTTTTAATTCCATCACCCGCCGTATCTTTGCCACGGTGGGTGTCGATGCCGAGATCGAGTTTGTAAACACTGAGTTTGACACACCCCCCAGCCCGACGACCTCTAAAATATATCAAACCTTCAAAGGTCGGGAGTCTACCGCCTCCTTGATTCGCAACGTTTTAGCCGATTATCCGCTGCTGGCACCCTTTCAGGATATCGACTATGACGCTCGGCAAGTGGCGGCAAAAATTGAAATTCATTTACAAAAAATAGGGACATCGGGTAAAATCGACAGCCTAGATATGGCTCGCAGCGTTTTCTATCGGGGCATGGGCGCTTATCTCATTGGCCGCATTTTTAGCGGTTCGACCCTCGTTCCCCTGACGATTGCCCTTCTGAATACTGCCGCCGGCATCGTGGTCGATGGTGTATTGTTAAATTCAGACGATGTCAGCATTTTGTTTGGATTTACGCGCTCGTACTTCCATGTTGAAGTGGAACGGCCTTACGATCTTATCCATTTTCTCAAAACCATTTTGCCCCACAAACGCACCGCTGAATTGTATATCTCGACCGGCTTCAACAAACATGGCAAAACAGAGTTGTACCGGGAACTGCTGGATCACATGACGGTGTGCTATATCGATCGCTTTGACATATCCCCGGGCCAGCGTGGAATGGTGATGATCGTATTTAACCTGCCCAATGACGATCTGGTATTTAAACTTATCCGGGATCGATTCGACACGCCCAAGAAAACGACCCGCCGCGAAATTATGGCCAAGTATGATCTGGTGTTCCGGCACGACCGCGCCGGTCGGCTGGTGGATGCCCAGGATTTTGAGCATTTAAAGTTCGACACCTCCTGCTTCTCGCCGCAATTGCTGGCGGAATTAAAACAAGACGCCGGCCGCACGGTTCGGATCGAAAATGATTATATCATCGTAGACCATGCCTATGTTGAACGCCGGGTTACGCCCCTGGATGTCTTCCTGAATGAAGCCGATGAGCCGCAAGCAGAAAAAATCGTCGTCGAATGGGGCAATGCCATCAAGGATCTGGCCGTCAGCAATATATTCCCCGGTGATATTCTCCTCAAAAATTTTGGGGTAACGCGCCATGGCCGCGTCGTATTTTACGATTACGATGAGCTGTGTCCACTGACAAGCTGTAAGTTTAGGAAATTGCCGCCTGCTTACCAGTACGAGAATGAAATGGCCTCCGAACCCTGGTTTTATGTGGATGACAATGATGTTTTCCCGGAAGAATTTCAAAAATTTCTGGGGCTGCGCGCCCCCCTGCGGGATGTGTTTTGTGAGCACCACAATGATCTGTTCGAAGTGAGTTTCTGGCAACAGGCTCAGCAGATGATACAGGCGGGTGAGCTGCCCCACATTTATCCCTACGCCCGCAACTGCAGGTTAAAACGGAAATGAAGGTTTGACTCAGACGGAAATCGGTCTTAGAATGTCAGAAAAATTCAAAGAAAGGGTTGAGGAAAATGACAACAACGATTCAAGATAAAGCCATTAAAACTTGTGAAAGACTCTCATGCCATGAAATCCTGGACGACGATGCCGGATGCCTGCAACAAGAGTGGGACTGTGATCCTCGCTGGCATGGGATTCATCGTCCTTACACACCCGAGGATGTCCTAAAACTGCGGGGCACATTGAAACGGGAACATACGTTCGCGGATGTCGGTGCCCAACGCTTGTGGTATTTGCTGCAAACGGAAGATTACATTCCGGCACTGGGGGCGATGAGCGGCAATCAAGCCGTCCAACAGGTGGAGGCCGGCCTTAAAGCCATCTATTTAAGCGGATGGCAGGTGGCCGCTGACGCCAATCTCGCCCGTGAAATGTACCCGGACCAGAGCCTGTATCCTTCAAACAGCGTACCGGAAGTAGTCAGACGTATCAACAATGCCCTGCAGCGCGCCGATCAGATCCAGGTCCTGGATGGCAGAAAAAAGGGACCCTATTGGTTTGCTCCCATTGTGGCCGATGCCGAAGCCGGTTTCGGCGGGCCTTTGAACGCCTTTGAGCTGATGAAACAGATGATCGATGCCGGTGCGGCCGGGGTCCATTTTGAAGACCAGCTGGCTTCGGCTAAAAAATGCGGTCATCTGGGAGGTAAAGTGCTCGTACCCACGCGGGAGTTTATTACCAAGCTGATATCCGCCAGATTGGCAGCCGACATCTGCGGTGTTCCCACCGTCTTGATCGCACGAACGGATGCAGAGGCGGCAAAGCTCATAACCAGCGACATCGACGACCGCGACCGGCCGTTTCTTGTCGGCGGCGAGCGGACTTCCGAGGGATTCTATTATGTTAAGAACGGCGTGGATACGGCCATTGCACGCGGACTGGCCTATGCGCCTTACGCAGACCTCGTCTGGTGTGAAACATCACGCCCTAATATAAAGGAAGCCGCAAAATTCGCCGAAGCAATTAAATCCAAATTCCCGGATAAACTGCTGGCCTATAACTGCTCACCGTCATTCAACTGGCAAGGCAACCTGTCTGACAGCGAAATTGCAAAGTTCCAAAGAGAGCTTGGGGCCATGGGCTATAAATTTCAATTTGTTACCCTGGCGGGTTTTCACGCGCTGAACCTGGGCATGTTTGACCTTGCCCTGAGCTATAAAAAGGAAGGGATGCTGGCTTACTCAAAATTCCAGCAGGAAGAGTTCGCTCACGGCAAAGACGATGGCTACATGGCCATTACCCATCAGAAATTTGTCGGCACCGGATACTTTGATCGGGTGATGAACTCGATCACCGAAGGTGAAAGTTCGGTGGCGGCGATGGAGGGTAGCACTGAGAAGGATCAGTTTTAAAAAGGAGAAAAAGTCATCATGAATTTCGCCGTGCCCAGAGAAGTTCATCCGGGCGAAGTCCGGGTGGCCCTGATTCCGGAACACGTTGCCAGGCTGGTGAAAGCCGGGGCCAATGTTGCGATCGAGTCAGGGCTGGGGCAACCGCTCCGGATTGCCGATGAAAAATACACCGAAGCCGGCGCTGCCGTGGTAGCGGACCACAACCAGCTAATTCAGAATGCCGCTGTGGTGCTGCGCATTCGCAAGCCCCTCATAGAAGAAGTGGAGCGCATGAAACCGGGCTGTATTTATATCAGTTTGTTGGATCCCTTCAATGAACGCGAACTCATCGACAGGTTCGTGACAAAAAATATCAGTGCCATCAGCATGGAGATGATCCCCCGCATAACCCGGGCCCAGAAAATGGATGTTCTAAGCTCCCAGGCCAATCTGGCCGGTTATGTGGCAGTTATCCTGGCCGCTGAACGGCTTGATAAAATACTTCCCATGATGATGACGCCGGCAGGCACCATCTCCCCTGCGCGCGTGTTCATCATCGGGGTCGGAGTCGCGGGATTGCAGGCCATAGCCACTGCCAAACGTCTGGGAGCCCGGGTAGAAGCCTTTGACACCCGCCCGGTGGTGGAAGAGCAGGTAAAATCCCTGGGGGCCCGTTTCGTCAAGATCGACCTGGGAGAAACCGGCCAGACCAAGGACGGTTATGCCAAAGCGTTGACCGAAGAACAGCTCCAGAAACAGCGTGAAGGCATGGCAAAGGTCTGTGCTTTATCCGATATTGTCATTACCACTGCCCAGTTGTTCGGCCGCAAAGCACCGCTAATCGTCACCGAGAACATGGTCCGTGGTATGTCAAAAGGGTCGGTCATCGTCGATCTGGCCGTGGAGGGCGGCGGCAATGTGGCCGGATCTCAGATGGATAAAGAGATCGATCTGGACGGTGTGCGGATCATCGGGTTGGGGAATTTACCGGGCAGGGTAACGGTGCACGCCAGCCAGATGTTTTCCTCGAATCTCTATAATCTGGTGGAAGAATTCTGGAATGCTGAAGAAAAACGGATTGATTTGAACTTAGAAGACGAGATTTTTAAAGGCTGTGTAATCACCCACCGGGGAAAAATCGTCAATGAGATGATTGCAAAGCACTATAGTGTTTAAAAATCCGAAATTCGAATTTCGGAATTTGACAGTTCAAATACAGCAACCCATCGTGGATGACTGTAATTATTGATGTTTAAAGAATTTAAGCGGCAGGAGATAGTATCATGTCTTTCGGTCTTCTATTTTTTGTGTTTGTACTGGCCATCTTTCTGGGTGTCGAACTTATCAGCAAGGTGCCGTCCCAGCTGCACACACCACTGATGTCGGGCACCAATGCAATTTCAGGCATTACCATTGTGGGGGCGCTGACCGCGGCCGGCAGCGGTGCGGATCTGCTGGGCTCCATTCTGGGAACAGTGGCGGTCATTTTTGCCACCGTCAACGTGGTCGGAGGCTATCTGGTCACCAACCGCATGCTGGCAATGTTCAAGCGTAAAAGCGGGGAACAGAAATGACGGATTACACCCAAGCGCTCATCGATCTGGGCTACATCGCGGCCTCGATTCTCTTTATCATAGGCATCAAAATGCTCGGCAAGCAGGAGCGGGCGCGCAAAGGCAACCTGATATCGGCCCTCGGGATGCTGATTGCGGTGACGGCCGCAATGTTTGAGTGTTGTCTTGATTTCACATGGGTGATCACCGGCCTGGTTATTGGTTCTCTCATCGGTCTGATTGCCGCCCGCACCGTCAAGATGACATCCATGCCCCAGATGGTGGCTCTGTTAAACGGTTTCGGCGGCATCGCAAGTTTGCTGGTGGGGTGGGCAAACTATCACAGCCAGCCCGACAGCAATCTTTTCGTGCGGGTAGCTGTGTTGCTGGCTGTGCTGATCGGTGGTGTTGCTTTTTCGGGAAGCCTCGTCGCCTACGGCAAGTTGGCCGGAAAAATCTCGGGCAGACCGATCCTGGTCAAACGACAGGCATTGATCAACATTCTGATGCTGGCAGCCGTATTGATCGGCAGCCTCTTTTTGGTCTTCACACCCGGCGGGATTATCGCGTATGGGGTGTTTCTGCTGATTGTGGTCTTATCCCTGTCTCTGGGCGTTTTCAGTGTCACGCCCATCGGCGGTGCGGATATGCCCGTGGTTATCGCCCTTTTGAATAGTTATTCCGGACTGGCTGCAAGTGCCGCCGGATTTATTCTTTTAAACAACGTATTGATCGTGGCCGGTTCGCTGGTCGGCGCCAGCGGTCTCATTCTGACCGGCATTATGTGCAAGGCCATGAATCGCTCCCTGGGCAACGTTCTGTTTAGCGGCTTTGCAGCCGGTCCCGGCAAGGCAGTATCCACATCTGTCCAGGGTGAGCCCAAACCCATCACGGCCGAAGATGCCTATTATGTCCTGGAGGCCGCCGGATCGGTGGTCATCGTGCCGGGATACGGCATGGCCGTCGCCCAGGCTCAGCATGCCGTCAGGGAGTTGGGTGAAATCCTGGAAAATAACGGTGCTGAGGTTCGTTATGCCATCCATCCCGTTGCCGGCCGCATGCCCGGTCACATGAATGTGCTGCTGGCCGAAGCCAACGTTCTTTATGAACAACTGGCTGAAATGGACGATGTCAATCCCATCATGGAATCGGTCGATGTCTGCATGGTCATCGGGGCCAATGACGTTGTCAATCCGGCCGCCAGGGAAATCGAGTCGAGCCCGATTTACGGCATGCCGATCATCAATGTGGACAAGGCCAAAACCGTCCTGGTGTTGAAACGATCCATGGCGGCCGGCTTTGCCGGCGTTGACAATCCACTCTTTGTAAAAGAAAATACCCGGATGCTCTTCGGAGATGCCAAGGCAACGGTGCAGCAGCTGGTGGCGCAGTTCAAGGAAAGCTGAATCTCGATGATCGAAAAAATTGCTCAAATAGCGACAAAAATTAAGGCAGGCGGCAAAAATGTCGTTTTTACCGGCGCCGGCATATCCACCGAAAGCGGTATTCCCGACTACCGCAGCCAGGGCGGCATCTGGGATAAATTCCGCCCGGTTTATTTCGATGAATTCATGTCTTCGAGAGAAGCCCGGGTGGAGTATTGGCGGCGATGGGGGGAACTTTATCAGGAAATCGCCAGGGCTGAGCCAAATCCGGCCCACATGGCGCTGGCCAGATTAAATGATATGGGATTGCTTGAAGCAGTGGTCACCCAAAACATTGACGGCCTGCACCAGGCTTCAGGACTGCCTGCTGAAAAAATTGTCGAACTGCATGGTAACACCTGCCGCATACGCTGCATGCGCTGCCAGAAAATTTCTCCCATCGATAAAGTGCAGCAGCGCCTGACAACCGGTGATCCGGCGCCGGAATGTGAATGCGGTGGCTTTTTGAAACCGGACACGATCTCATTCGGCCAGGCAATGCCCGCAGCGGAGGTAGAAAAGTCCGTCACTCTGTCCAGAAAATGCGATTTTTTCTTGATCGTGGGATCAACCCTGGTGGTTCAGCCGGCGGCCCAGATGCCGGTTTATGCTAAAAACAACGGTGCTTTTCTGGCCATCATCAATCTTTCCGACACGCCCTGTGACGACATCTGCGACGTGCTTATCCGGGAAAAAGCAGGCGAAGTACTGCAGCAAATAGTAAGAGAAGTGGAAAAAGCTTAAGATGGGACTTGTTGTCGGCCACTGGTCACTGGTTGTAGACGAAATTATCTTTTCTAAACTCGCTCTAAAATTCCAGAACTTCAAATTTTGGGCTATAAATATGCTCAAACTACGAAAATTTCCTCGGTTATCGCTCTGGATTTGGCTTGCTTGTCAAACCGATTTCGGAAGCAACCGGTTGGGGACGTGAAGTCATTTCCGTAGCACTGGCTGTTCAGAATCTATTCTGGGGAATTGTTGCTGTATTTGCTGGTGGAATGGCGGATCGTTTCGGCAATGTAAAAGTAATTGTAGTCGGTACGATCCTCTATGATCTCGGCATGTTGCTGATGTCGGGGGTCGAAAATCCCTAGATGCTGAATGCTTCGACTGGGTTGCTGATCGGTGCCGGGGTGGCTGGAACGTCATTCGGCATTATTCTGCCGGCCATGGCCAGAGCTGTGGGTGAAGCGCGGCGACAGTGAGCATTGGGGCTTGGTACCGCAGCCGGCTCTCTGGGTCAGTTTGCTGTGGTTTCCGTTGCTCAAGTTTTGATTGATGCCTCCGGCTGGATGATCGCCCTGAATATCCTGGCTGTATCATCCCTAGCGATGGTTTTGCTCTACGGTATTGTATTTCTCGGTCATCAGATCGGAAGCTTTATCGGTGTCTGACTCGGGGGGTGGCTATACGATAGAAGCGGAAGTGATCAATCGTCTGTTTGCCACGGCGTGCTATCCGGAGTCTGGTTTGCCATTGCTTCTGTATTTTGCGAAAGCCCACAATGTTGATGTGGAATCCGCGCTCCTTGCCAATGCGAATGCTGGTGGCGATAACGTCCACCGCGGAATGATTTTGGCCGTATTCGTGGGCGTAACCAATGACGACCTACCCGCACGCCTCGGGCAAGGGTTGATCGCATTTGACGAATTAAAAACTGAAATCGAAGCCTTTAGCGCTATAGCTTCGAGTGGAAACGTTATCTGATTTTTATGGATCTACCCAACAATGCAAATATCAGACAGGCCGTTAAGATGCAGGATAGCACTGATCTGTTTGAAAAGTTGGAATGGTTTGAGGCTAGCGAACGCAACCCACAAAATAGCAAAACTAAATATATTGACCTTCGAATATTCAAACACCAGGAAGGCGTAAATGAGGACGGAGTGAAGTTTTTCAATAACAAATTTATTTTTATTTTATTGGAATGAGTACAAGTCGGCAACTGATTCTCTTTTGCTAACGAACATCCTCTTAAAACCTTCAGATATGTGCTCTTTAACATTTTGTAGATGAGCTGTAATTGCTTTTTGGAGTTTCAAAGCATTTTCATTTTGCACATCATCCAAAATCTGAAAATGTTCATGTTGAGAGCTATCCATTATGCCGAGTAAGACTAGGTTCCTGCTGTACTTTAAAAGGAGAAGATCGAATAACTCTTGAAGCATCTTCAGTTGTATGCGGTGTTTGGCTATCGAGGCCAGAGTTAAATGGAATTTCATATCGGTCATCAGCCGTTTATAGTAGTCTTCTTCATCTACGGCCTGCTTAAATTCTTCAAGTGTTTTTTCCAGGCGTTGGAGCTCTTTGCCGTTCAAATTGTGCATGATATCCGGAACCAAAGAAACTTCTATAAGAATTCGGGTGTCATATATCTCTACTATCTCCTGGGAACTGACTTCATTGATATAATAACCTTTATTGGTTTCATGCCGCACAATTCCTCTAAATTCAAGCCATTTCAAAGCATGTATCACGGGCGTAATGCTTACCTCCAACCGGTCGGCAAGATCCTGGTATTTAATTTTCTGACCCGGGATAATTTCATTATAGAATAACATCTGTCGGATTCCTTGATACGCATGTTGGTCCAAGTCGCTGTTTCCGATAGTTTTTCTGAATCTATCTATTTTTGGCATTTTTCCCTCAGAAAAATATTTTTGGTATATTTTTTTATAAGATTTTTTATAAAATAGCAACCGTTTTCTGTCATTGGACTATTATCTTATTCTTGTTTCAAATATTCCATATTCTATGGTTTATTACCACAGAATTGTGCAAGGCAATTTTTTCAAAAGAATATAATATAATATATTGAAATATAAATAAATTAATTAATTTTAAAATATTTATATTAATACTTGACAAAGGAGATTTATCATGTCAGTAAAAAAATATATCTTATAAAATAATTTATTTGTTATCTAATAAAATATTATTCAAGGACATTCAAAATGATTGGTGCCCAGACGCTGGTCGAAATGCTAAAACAATATCAGGTGGATGTCATTTTCGGCGTGCCGGGTGACACCAGCATTCCTTTCTATGAGGCGTTATATGACGCCCAACCGGGTATCCGCCACATCATGGCGCGGGATGAGCGTTCGGCATCCTTTATGGCAGATGCCTATGCCAGACTCAGTCACAAACCCGGGGTTTGCGAATGCCCCAGCGGGGCTGGTTCCCTCTATTCAGTTCCCGGCGTTGCCGAAGCCAATGCCTCATCCATTCCAGTAATCCTTATGACCATGGATATCCCTTTGGCTGGTGAAGGCAAACAGACCATCACCGAACTCGATACCCAGAAACTTTTTGAATCCATTACCAAGTGGTCCAATGTGATTAAGGATGTGAGCAAGATTCCCGAGGTCATTCGACGTGCGTTTCGAATCGCCACTACCGGCCGGCCGGGAGCGGTGCATCTCGCCTTACCCCAAGAGGTTTTGACAGGCTCGATCCCGAAAGAAAAAACTGACATATATGCCGAAGAAGCTTGCTGCCACTATCCAGCCTATCGCACCCGCGGGGCCAGAAATATACTGGAGCGTCTTGCCGATCTGATGACCGCTGCCAAACGCCCGGTGATCATCGCAGGCGGCGGAGCCAATCACTCCACGGCTAATGACGCGATCATCGCCATTGCTGAGTGGTTGTCCGCTCCCGTGGTAACGACCATTTCAGGACAAGGTTTGATGCCGGACGACCACCCGCTGGCGCTGGGCGTCATCGGCGACAACGGATTCCACCCCCACGCCCACCGGGCCATCGAAGAAAGCGACACCCTGCTGTATATCGGCTGCAAAATGGGGTCCGTGTCCACCATTAACTGGACCATGCCCGCCAACGCTGCCGAACGCACCATCATCCAGATTGATCTCAATCCCGAGATGTTGGGCAACAACTTTAAAAACACATTGAGCGTTGCCGGCGATGCCAGGCTGGTGACTGAAGATCTCGTCATTTTGCTGAAAAGTCGGACTGCCCAGCGGGAACCTTCTGCGTGGGTTACAGCGTTGAATCAGCAGCGGGCTAAATTCTGGAAACATGCCGAAAAGGAACTGGCCCTTTCAGACGTTCCCTTAAAGCCGCAGCGAGTCATCGCCGAACTGAATAAACACCTACCCGAACATGCCATCGTGATTTCCGACGCCGGCACACCGACACCCTATATTACCCGCTATCTCAAATTGAGCGGTCAAGGCTCACGATTTATCATCCCGCGCAGCTACGGCGGGCTGGGATATGCTATCCCAGCGGTGGTGGGTGCCCATTTTGCTCGCCCGGAGTCAAGAGTGGTGGGGCTGTTCGGAGATGGCAGCCTGGGAATGTCGGCCGGTGATCTGGAGACCATATCGCGGATGAATATTCCGGCCGTACTGATCCACTTCAACAACAGCACCTTTGGATGGATCAAAGCCCTGCAGCGGCTGCATTGTGAAGGAAAATACTTCTCGGTAGATTTCAACCCAGGCAACCCCATCATGGTCGCCGAAGGATTCGGATTGAAAGCGTTACAAGCTAAAACGCCCGCAGAATTGATCGAAGGGCTGGGCGCGGCATTCAGCAGCAACGATCCGGTCTTTTTAGATGTTGCCACAGAGCCGGAAGTGGATAATCTACCACCGGTATTCTCGTGGCATAAAGCCGCTGAAAATGAATAGGATATGCCAAAAGCGGCGCATTTACCAAGGCATCATTGCTTTGATTGGCATGTCAAATAAAACCAAGGAGGGTTAAAATGAAACAACGAAATGGGATGGCACTGCTTGTCATGGTATTGGCGATTGTTTTCACAGTGGGTTTTTCCACGGTATCGAATGCGGAGGATCTAAAACCAACGACACTGACCTGGGTAGCTGGAGGCGTTGGGGGCGGCTGGTATGTCCAGGCCGGTGGCATCGCGCGTATGATTGCTGAAAATGAACCCAAACTCATTATCAAAGTGGTCCCGGGCGGCGGCGTGGTCAATCCGGTCAGGGTGTCCAGACACAAGGACGACCTTGGTTGGGGCATCACTTTTGTGGACAAAATGGCATTTAAGGGACTGGCACCGGTCTATAAAAAAGCCAACCCCGATGTCCGTTCCTTGGGCGGTATTTTCGGTATTTATCACATCCATGTTCTGGGTGCCAAGGAAGAAGGCATCACAACCATGGAGCAGCTGGCGGATATGGTCAAGGCCGGCAAGAAAATCAAAGTGGCAGCGCCCATGAAAGGCACATCCGACCTACCTCTGATGAATACGATTCTGGATTTTTACGGCATTTCCTTGAAAGACATTGAAAAAGCAGGCGGCAAGATCTTCCATGCCGTCTATTCCGACATGGTCAATCTTTACAAAGACAAACATGTAGACTTTGTCTTCACTCACCTTGGCCTTCCTGGCGCGGCTATTACCGAGATGAGCGTGAGCCGTGACTCTACCCTGATTGCCTTATCCGATGCCTGCATTGATCACCTTAACAAAGAGCTTGGAACGCTGTCCCGGGATTCGGGCAGAAGCTTCATCCCCAAAGACACCTACAAAGGCATGAATGTTGATGTCCCAACGGTTGTATCTGCGGGCGAGCTGATCATCAACAAGGATGTACCTGATAACATTGCCCATACGATCATTAAAATCATCTGTGAAAACACCGACGAATTATACAAAATCAATCCGGCAAATAAGAATTTTAAACCTGAAACCGGATGGAAAAATGTGGCCCTTCCGCTTCATCCGGGTGCTGAAAAATACTATAAAGATGCGGGTTACATGAAATAGGAATAGGTGGGCGGCCACGGCCTTGCATATTTGCATGGGCAGGGCATTTGTTGATGCCCTGCCCCGAACCAGGGAGGACTGTTCATGAAACATCTTAATACCTGGCAGAACAAGGCAGTTGGTGCCTGGCTTGTCATTATTTCCCTTTTTCAGATCTATACTGCCACAGTGGGAATTTATCAGCCTCGTATCCAGCGAGGTATCCATCTTTTGTTCCTGCTGCCGTGTGCCTTTGTTCTCTTCCCGGCATTCAAAAAGAAACGCCATGAGAAAGTGGGGATCGTCAACTGGATTCTTGCATTTCTTTCAATTTTTCCACCGCTCTATATTGTATATTTTCATGAACGGCTCACCGAACGTTTGGAATTTGTAGACGATGTCCTGACCATTGAACTGGTTCTGGGTGCCACGATGATCGTCCTGCTCCTGGAAGCCGTTCGGCGGGCGGTGGTCCCGGCCATGGCATATCTCATTGCCGGTTTTTTTGTCTATCTTTATGCAGCGCCGTATCTTTCCGGCGTATTCTATGCCAAACCCGTCGTCTTTGCCGAAATCATTGAAATGCAGTATCTGATCACCGATGCCGGTATTTTTGGGTCTATTACCGGGGTTTCAGCCACCTTCGTGGCCTTGTTTGTAATTTTTGGGGCTTTTATGGAGGTCACCAAAACCGGTCAGTTTTTTACCGATCTTGCCTGCCGGATCGCAGGCAAGAGTAATGGTGGGCCGGCCAAGATTGCCGTTATCTCCTCAGGGCTTTTCGGATCTATCTCCGGTGTAGCTGCTGCCAACGTCTATTCCACCGGGGTATTCACCATTCCGCTCATGAAACAACTTGGATACAAGCGTAGATTTGCCGGGGCAGTGGAGGCCGCTGCCTCCACCGGGGGCATGCTTATGCCGCCGGTCATGGGGGCCGGTGCCTTCGTTATGGCGGAAATCACGGGCATATCCTATGTCAACATCGTTATCGCTGCCATGCTGGGATCGTTGCTGCTCTATATCAGCATGGTGGTTCGGGTCCATTTTACAGCCCAGAGAGAAGAACTTTCAGGGGTAAAGGAAGAGGATATGGTCCCCATAAAGCAGGTCCTCAAGGATTCCTATCTCCTCATCCCCATGATCATCCTGGTGGTTCTGCTTCTTAAAGGGTATTCGCCCTTTTTTGCGGCCAACGCTGCCATTGGCATCACATTTTTGATCAGTTTTGTTAAAAAAGAGACCCGAATGACGCCTGCCCGGATATGGGAAACCCTCCGCCTTGCCGGCCATAACATGATCATGATCGCCCTTGCCTGTGCCGGCGCAGGCATGGTGGTTGCCATTGTCACCCATACCGGTCTTGCCCTGGGCATTGCCACGGTCATCACAAACTGGTCCGGGGGCCAAATACTGCCGGCCCTGCTTCTGATCATGGTCACCTCTCTGGTTATGGGTATGGGACTGCCCTGCACGCCGGCCTATATTATTGCCATTACCATCGGCGGGCCGGCCCTGCTGGCCATGGGAACCGACATGCTGCCGGCCCATCTTTTTGTCTATTATTTTGCCGTCTTGGCCGGGGTTACCCCGCCGGTGTGCGTGCCGGCCTTTTGCGCCGCCTCGATTGCCAAGTCCAAGCCGCTGCAGACCGGTTTTGAGGCTTTTAAACTGGCTCTGGCAGGATTTTTAATCCCTTACGTTTTTGTATTCAACCAGGCATTGCTTATGCGAGGTACTCCCTTTGAAATCATCACCGTCACGCTGTGGCTTTTGGTGGCAATCATACTTTTTGCAGGGGCACTAAGCCGGTACTTTTTCAGGCCTCTGAACCTGGGATTTCAGATCATTCTCTTTGTCCTGGCCGGGTTAACCACCTTTTTGTGCGCCAAGCCGGATCTGCTCAATTCACCCATGGTCAGGATACTGGGTATCCTGGTCCTGGCAGGGATTCTGTTCCGGCCTCTGTTGTTAAAGTCTGGGGCTGCCAAAAAAATAAGCCATGAGCCAAATGTCTGAAGAGATTTAATGAATAAACCCTCGCAAACAGATGTGGTGGTCATCGGGGCCGGTATTATCGGCAGTTCCATCGCCTATCACCTGGCCCGGTATAAGCTTCGCGTCACCTTGCTGGAACGCGGCGATATCGCCTCCGGCAGTTCCGGCGCCTGCGACGGGCTGGTGTTTCTCCAGTCCAAAAAGCCCGGGATTCATCTCCAGCTCGCCATGGAGAGTCGCAAGCGGTTTGATGGATTGGCCCGACAGCTGCCGGTTCCCATCGAATACAAGGAAACCGGCGGCATGGTGGTGATCGAAATCGAAGACGAATTAGCGGCCATGCAGCAATTCGTCAAAGAGCAGCAGGAAATCGGTCTGGATGTTTCCTTGATTAATAGAGATCAGGCCCGCAAATTAGAGCCCCATCTCTCCGAACATGTTTTAGGTGCCACCCATTCTCCACTGGATGGGCAGGTCAATCCCATTTCATTGACCCTCGGATTCGCTTTGGGGGCCAAATCCCTCGGAGCCCGGCTGTTCACCGGCGCAGCTGTTCACGGCATCGATACCACCGCAGGTAAAGTGTCGGCAGTGGAAACTGATGCAGGCCGATTTGAAGCCGATATCGTTATCAATGCGGCCGGTGTCCACGCTCCGGAGATCGGTGCCCTGGTGGGTCTTGACATCCCCATAAAACCCAGGCGGGGACAGATCATCGTCACCGGGTCCTGCTCTCCGATGCTACGTCTACGTCACTGTATGATATCTGCCAAGTATATCGCCGCTAAGTTCAACCCTGAGATCGCCAAGGCAATCGGGGAAGGGGTTTCCATCGAGCAGACGGAGAACGGCAATTTTCTCCTGGGATCCACCCGGGAGTTTGTCGGTTTCGACAAGCGAACCACCACGGACGGCCTGCATCGCATCGCTGCTAAAACCGCAGGCATCATTCCGGCGCTGAAGCAGGTCAATGTCATCCGTGCCTTTGCCGGCCTCCGGCCCCATACCCCGGATGGATTGCCCATTCTCGGTCCGGTGGACGACGTTTCCGGTTTTTTCATGGCCGCCGGGCATGAAGGCGATGGTATCGCCCTGTCGCCCATTACCGGGGAACTCATCGCACAGATGATCGCCACGGGCAAGAGCGACATTGCGATAGATGCCTTCCGACTGAGTCGTTTTACCGTCGAGTCGGAAAAAGTAGAGGTTTCCCATGTCTGATCTGCGAATTTCATCGGTGTTGCGGGGAGCGAAAATAAATATCCGCGTCAATGGGAAGGCGTTCACGGCATACGAAGGTGAAACCGTTCACGCGGCCCTATTTGCAGCCGGGCATCGGGTCCTGCGAAAAACACCGAAAACGCATCAGCCACGTGGCATCTTCTGCGGCATGGGTGTTTGCTATGACTGCTTGGTCACCATTAATGGTGCAGCCAATCAACGCGCTTGCATGACCCGGGTCGAAGACCGCATGGAAATCGAGGTCGATGAAACCTAGTGATCATGTCATCATTGTAGGCAGCGGCTTGGCCGGCCTGGCCGCCGCCGACATTCTCTCCAGGTATGGGCTTCACCTCCTCGTTATCGACGACAATGCTCACATCGGCGGTCAGTTGCTGCGAAAGCTGCCCCACGCTGCCGCCGCCGACAAACGATTCGAGCCAGATCGGCTTAAGCGGCAGGGGGCGCGGATGGCTGCACGTATAAAAAAAAGCAATGTTCAAGTCCTCAATGGCGCCCAGGTGTTGGGCATCTACCCGGAACACATTCTTCTGGTGGAAGACAGTCTGGGACATGTGTCCGAATATCGTGCGGCCGCACTGATCTTGGCAACTGGTGCAAGAGAGAGGCAGTTACCGTTTAAGGGCTGGACCCTTCCGGGGGTAATGTCCACCGGTGCGGCCCAGATCCTTATGAAAAGCTCCGGAATTCTTCCCGGCAGAAAAACACTCATTGGCGGCTGCGGCCCATTGATGCTGGTGCTAGCGGCGGAAATCCTCGCCAACCGGGGCGAGGTCCTGGCCGTTCTGGATCAAAGCTCGGCTGGAATGAAACTGAAAGCCGTCACTGCGGGACCGGCCATTTGGCCCAAACTCCTTGAGGGCGCTACCTACTTGGCCCGAATGGCAGCCGCCCGGGTTTCCATGAAACAAGGGGTGCGTATTGTTGAAGCCAGGGGTCGGAACCAACTCGAAGAGGTGGTGGCGGCCAGTGTCGATGTCGACGGCCGTATCGTCCGGGGAACAGAACGAATTTACCCCACCGACACTTTGGCGGTTGGGTATGGATTTTCTCCCAATATCGAACTGCCGCAGCAGGCGGGTTGTGACATTAATTACAGTGAAGCAAAGGGCGGTTGGTTCGTGGATGTGGGCGATGCCATGAAGACCACGGTGGGCGACATCTACGCCGCAGGCGAGACAACCGGTATTGCAGGAGCCGGCAAATCCTTTATTGAAGGCCGGCTTGCCGCTTGGGACATTCTCAAGAAACGGAGCGTGGTGGATCGGCAGACATACGAATCGAATGCCAGACCTTTAATGCGCCAGCGCAGCCGGCAGGTTCAATACGGTCGTTTTTTAAACCATCTGTGCCGGTTGCAACCGGGCTGTTATGCGGATATCCCTGATGAGACGGTGATTTGCCGATGCGAAGAGATCACAATGGGCACTATCCGCAGTCAGTTGAAAAATAATTTTACCACCATGAACGGTATTAAGAAGGCCACCCGAGGCGGTATGGGAAATTGCCAGGGACGGATCTGCGGGCCGGTCCTGTTCGATATTCTCAGTGCTCACAGTCAGCGGCCACCGGAAGCAATCGGGTGCACCTCGGCCCGCGCACCGGTTAAAACGGTCACTTTAGGTGCCCTGGCGAAAATGACGGTAAGCACTTCTCAAGACGATGGAAACAAATGCAGCAACTAAATTGAAGGGCTTCGATGATATGACGGATCATTCCCATTGCACTCAAGCGAAACCGGCTATCGGCATCCTGATGCTGGAGACCACTTTTCCGAGAATACCCGGAGATATCGGCAATCCCAAAACCTTCTCCTTTCCCATCATCCACAAAACCGTCAGTGGAGCCTCTCCTCAAAAGGTCGTCATTGACGCCGATGCCGGATTGATCGAGGGGTTTATCGATGCCGGCCATGCCCTGGTGGCCCAGGGTGTCAAACTCATCACCACCAGTTGCGGCTTCCTGGCCTTGTTTCATCGACAGTTGGTTGAGGCTTTGCCCGTTCCTGTTTATACCTCCAGCCTTTTGCAGGTGCATTTCGCCGGTACGGTGATCCGCAGGGATCAGAAAATCGGAATCATCACGGCACGCAATCAATCTCTGACCGGCGCCCATTTCGCCGGCGTCGGCGTTCAGGACTATCCCCTGGCGGTGGTGGGTATGGAGGAAGCTGAGGAGTTCAGCGCCGTATTTATTGGCGGGAAGCAGACACTGAATGAGACAAAATGTCGGCGCGAAATGGAATCGACTGCATTGAAACTGGTGAGCGCGCATCCGGAAGTGGGGGCCATCATTTTAGAGTGCACCAACATGCCGCCATATGCCGATACGGTCAGGCAGGCGACAGGCCTGCCTGTATTCGATGCGGTAACCATGGTAAATTATGCCTATGGGGCATTGGCGACAAGTTGTCCCTGACATAGGATTCAAGATAACGACAAATACAGATTATAAAGCATCCAGAGCTAAAGGGGACATTATGGACGGATGGCAACCACAAAATATGATGGCCCACCTTTTGTTTTCATGATCGAGGATATCTCGATATATCCCCCTGTAAAACGGTATTTTTTGTGTTATGAAGATTACATAAAGATTCAAGCTGACAGGTTGATAATCAGGGATAGCGGTTTCTACAGAAATTATTTCAAAGACCTGGATACTCATACACCGAAATAAGGGAGTAAAACAAAAATTATGAAAGTATTCAAAAACCTGCATGCCTTTATTTGGCAGTCTATGACCACCAACAACTGCAATGCCTATCTCATTGACGGCCCCGCCCGGGTGCTGATCGACCCGGGCCACAGCGGAATGTTCGACCATGTTGCGCAGGGCCTCGAGCAGCTGGGCCTGGCAGTCACGGACATCGATTTGATAATCTGCACCCATGCCCACCCGGACCACATTGAGGCGGTTCAATTATTCAAGGATATACCGACACGCTTCACTTTACACGAGGATGAATGGCAATGGGCGGCCACCATCGGAAAACAGATGAGTGCCGCCTACGGCATCGATATGGACGCGTTGCGGCCTGATTTTTTCCTCAAGGAGGGCCACCTTTCTATTGATGGTATCGAACTGAACATTTTTCACACCCCGGGGCATTCACCCGGATCCATAAGCTTGCACTGGCCTTCACAAAAAGCCTTGTTTACCGGAGATCTTGTTTTCAAGGAAGGCCTGGGCCGAACGGATCTGCCCGGTGGTGACGGGTCGAAGCTCAAGGAAAGTATTCAACGACTTACGGACCTTGAGGTGGAATGGCTCCTGCCGGGACATGGTGAAATTATTGCGGGAGCAGAAAAAGTACGGAAAAATTTTGCAGAAATTGAGCAGTTCTATTTTGCATACGTTTAAGCAAGAGAACAGCCGTCAGAGGCTGGATGACAGAGGTCAGAGGACAGACGACAGAAGTCAGAGGACAGGAGTCAGAAGATAAAAGAACTCTGGCTTAGGCCTCCGGCCTCTCCGAGCTGCAGGCGCTACCCTTCGGGCGTTGTCCCCTTCGGGACGGAGTCAAGCCGGAAGCCATAGGGGCCTACGCCCCGGCGGGAAGGCGGAAATTAGCTCATCCCGCCCAGCAGATTATCCTTCACCCGATTTAATTGGTCTTCATATCCGGCACGCATCTCGCGAGCTTCCTGCCGCCATTGTCCGTCCGCTTCCAGGTTTGGAAGGACGGCAGAACCGGCAATGTTATATTGCTGCGCAAGATTATCTTTCAGCAACTCCATCCGGTTCTGCGAAGCTGCTAGATAAGCCTTCCGGAAATTCTCGATAATAGATTCAATGGTTGCTGTATCGATGGCACAGCACTCCTGCAATACCTCAAGCAAAAGCTGATTATCCCGGTCCGGTTCGACACGCCTAGTAACTTCAGTGATCAATGCCCTATTTTGCGACATATTGTATTCTTTTTTCAGTATCTCATAATCGGTTATCAGCTGGTTTTTGGACAGTATCCCGTCTTGATATTTCTGCATCATGCCTTTGATGCGATTTTCAATTTCTTTTTGCTGCTGCTCCTCCTTCTCTTCGGAGCTGAGTGTAAGGTTCTTCGTTTTTTCCAGAACAAGATCCAGTGTGCTTTTTATCTCTCCCATTGGAAATTACCCTTTCCGTAATAGATTCCTCTTTAAGCCCGCTTTTGTTCCGCTAAAGGTTTAGGTGCAATATTAGATTTTGGATTTAAGGTATTCTGTCTATTATAAATTTGACAGAGCGTAGCGATTCCACAAATCCAAAATCCGCAATCTAAAATCCAAAATTAAGACCAATAGCTCCTTGGGAATAAAATCGGGATAACTTTTTAAAAGCGGATTCAGCATCTTTTCACCGCCCTAGTCACGGCTTAACCCGGCTCTATCAGACGATCCAGTATCAATCCGTGAAAAATATCGCCCCCCTTCAGACTAAACATCCATCCCAAATGCGTCAGGCACATGCTGCAGAAACAGACCCGCCAGCTATAGCCGGCAAACCAGCTGAAGTCATCTGAGGCGACTCCGGCATATCCGCATCCTTTTACACTTCTGAAACATCCGATTTCAAAAACAATACCATGGGGATTGGCAAAGGTATGCCGGTGCGATCCCTGCATCGCAATACGTTCGGCCGGTTTGGTGATCGCCCGATGGCACTGGCGGCAAAGTATATATTCCTCTTCTTCAGGCGATCGTTCCTCGGCTTCTTTTTCTACGGTTGTTGTGTCACCGTCTTCCCCCGGCTTGTCTGCGGGAATGCGAAAAAAACAGGCACAATCTGGCGTGGCTGAAATCATTGTTAAGGCTTTTTTGGCACTTGATACTTAGGATCGTGAATTTTCTGTCAGAATATTTTTTAGCTGATTAGTTTCACTGTCCTGAATCGATTGAATTTTGAAACAGTGATTTTTTAAGCACGGCTTTCTCATAGGCCCCGATAACATCCCGCCGGCTGACGATACCGACCAACTGCGCGGGATCGTTGGGTGAAACCACCGGCAGGGTCGAGAAATCATAGCGGCTGATTTTTTCAAGCGCGGTGTAGAGATTATCGCTCGAGGATACGGTGACAACGTCGGAGGATGCCAGATCCTTGGCCACTACGATAAATTTTAAATCTTCATCAAATATAGCTTCACTATAATCGTTAAAAGAAATGATACCGGCCAGTTTGTTCTCTGAATTGAGTACCGGAAAGCTGTTGTATTTGCTTTTTGAAATTTTATCGGACATTCTATCCAAAGACCAGTCCTCAGACACGGTTTCCACCCGGGGACTCATCACGTCCTTGACGTGCATGGATTTTAGCACATTGACCTCTTTTCCTTCTCGGATGTCAATGCCGCGCCTGACCAGCTTGAGCGTATAAATCGACTCTTTCATCAACTGGCCGCCGGCAATCGTCGCGATGATGCAGGAAAACATCAGGGGCAGAATAATTTCATAGCTGCCCGTCATTTCAAAGAGAATTAAAATGGCCGCCAGGGGTCCATGGGTGGTGGCACTGACAACCGCCCCCATTCCGACAATACTGTAAGCACCGGGAGATGCCGTCACATTTGGAAACAAATGGTGTACCACCATCCCAAAAAATCCGCCGGTCATCACGCCCAGATACAGCGATGGCGCAAAAACGCCCCCAGACCCCCCGGAACCAATGGTGATGGAAGTCGCCAGCAACTTGGCCGCCACCAACAATAGCATTAACCACCAGGCAAGCTGTTGGCCTAGCGCCAGGTCCATAGCGCCATAGCCCACGCCCAGAATTTGAGGAATATACAGACCGCACACTCCCAGGATTATCCCCCCGATAATCGGCTTTAAATATTCGGGAAACTTAAAACTATCGAATAAATCCTCAAAACGGTACAAGGTTTTGGTAAATGTAACGCCCACGGCGGCACAAAAAAGGCCAAGGACCAGATAGATGGGAAATTCCCAGGCGCTGACCAATTGATAAGCGGGAACGATAAATGCCGGTGTATCACCCAGAAAAGCTCGTGAAACGGCGGTGGCCACCACGGAAGAGATCACGATCGGACTGAATGTGGCCAGTCCGAAATCTCCAAGGACAACCTCCAGAGCAAACATGGAACCGGCGATGGGCGCATTGAAGGTCGCGGCAATTCCGGCCGCGGCGCCGCATCCTACCAGGGCCCGCATTCGATCCGCCGATACATTCAGTGCCTGACCGAGGGTGGATCCGATGGCGGAACCGATTTGAACGATGGGGCCTTCCCGGCCGACGGAGCCGCCGGTACCGATACTGATCGCAGAGGCCAAGGTTTTTACGAGAACGACTCTTTTTCTGATAACCCCGGCCCTTAGGGCAACCGCTTCCATCACTTCGGGCACGCCGTGACCTTTGGCCTCTCTTGCAAAAAAATACACAAGTGGCCCGACTATAAGTCCGCCGGCAGCCGGAATGCCCACTTTATAGCTCCAGGGGATCGTCTTTACGACCTCGAGCAATTCACTGGGAGACCCATAGGCAAGGGTTTGAATAAAACTTATGAGATAGCGAAATCCGACGGCCCCCAGTCCGCCGGTCAAGCCCACAATAACCGCCAGAATGGCCATTACGGTATGCTCGTTGGTTTTTAGCTGACCCAGTTTCAAGAATTTTAAGAAAGAAGATTTTTGATTCATACGAACAGCAGCCTAGTTTCTAATTTAAAGATTTATTCATTTTCCCCCCGGTTCGTCCGGGTTAGTTGGTATAAAGTGACCAATCCAGGGTGATCGGAGCCAGCGATGGGTAATTGAAGCGCTTAATATCTGAAAATATTTATGATTTTTATATTGCCAGCGGCAATCCTGTCAAGCAAAATTTCAATATAACAGGCTTTCCAATTGAGACAAATTTCATAGCTTGATTTTTCTTGACAAAAAGAATAAAATGAATAGAATTCTACCAGAAAATAAAAGTCCAAAAGCCCGGGATTTGAACGCAGATATCCGGATATTAGCCATTTCAGGAGGATGAACATGCCGGTTTACGAATTTGAATGTACAAACGGACACATTTCCGAAAAACTCGTTCCCATGGGAACCAAATACTGTCAATGCTCCACATGCAAAAAAAAAGCCAGAAAAATTCTCTCCACCTGTTCCTTTGAGTTGAAAGGCGGCGGGTGGTATGCCGACGGGTATTCATCCACTAAGTCCAAAAGCACCGGTAAATCAGATTAAACCGTAAACTGTCGGCAAAACGCCTTCGATAGCTCAACAGAAAAACACCAATCTTCGTCAATATCAAACAAATCCGACTGCGTGTTTGCTCACGGGTCGGATTTTTTGGATTTATGTTTCGGAACCCCCGCCCTTAACCCGGACGAGGTCGACCTTATAATTTCTTTAAATTGGCTCCAGACCCACACAGAAATACACAGACGTCTTTTTCCCTCAAATAAATTTTCCGTGTGCGTCGGTAGATTGTTTGGGTCATTGGACTTTCGAATTTGGATATTGCCTGCCCTGTTAAATAGGCACTTTGGAATTTCCCTGCCCTGATCCCGCGTTTTATTGACACACCGCCGACAAAATGATAGCCGTTAATTTTGAAATTTCCGCATAATCTATCTAACCCCGGAAAAGCCGGGAAAATGTTCAATTCAGATTTATAAACCTGCCGACTGATGCGAGGTCCTATGAGTCTCTTTCTGAATCGTTTGATTCGTGCCGCAATGCTCGATGCCAGCCTGTATGAAGAAGTCATTGCGGACCCGAAAACCATGTTTCAAGCCATGATGGCCGTTTTTATTTATAGCGCAGCCTCTGCATACGGCGGCTTTGGCAGGGCGGGTGTCACCGGGATCAATTTCGGAATGATTACCACCCTAATTGGATGGTACATCTGGGCTTTTTCAACCTATTTTATTGCCGTGAGATTATTACCCGAAACCGAAACCAAAGGAGATAGAAAAGCCGTGTTGCGCGCAATGGGCTTTGCCAGTTCGCCCGGGTTGATTCGCATGCTGGGTCTTATACCGGGTTTTACAGGTGTTACTCTGCTAATCGCCTCCGTTTGGGTGTTCGCGGCCACCGTTGTGGCCCTAAAACAGGCAATGAATTATCAAAGCATCTATCGTGCGGTGGGCGTTTGCATGATTGGTTGGATCATCAGCGCAATTTCACAGGGCTTGATATACGTCTCATTGCTTTCTGTTTTCGGTATTTCCGTTCAATAGTTCTAACAAAAGGCACCCATGATCATCTGCTTAAAAAAATACATCCTGCCTATCCTAATTATATTGACTATTGTACCTGTATCTCACAGCAAAGTAATCGTTTTTGACCGTGTGACAACTATTCAGACACCGATCAAAATCAGGGTGCTGACCCGGGATGGATTCTTTTCTGCGGGTGGACGGATGGTGGACATCTATCTGGAAAATAATCTTCTGAAAAAAATATTAACCGGTGGCGATGGGTATGGTTACTTAAAATATACACCCGGGGAAGCGGGATTAAAAAAGATTACCGCCCGCTCGAACACCGACAGCGCCTCCGGGCTAATCCTGGTGATGGACGAAAACGAAAAGGCGATTATCATTGAAATCGAAGGGGCATTTAAAGATACCGTATTTTCAGATGAAATCAGAGCAAGCAGCCTAAAGGCCGTCAACGCACTCAGCGAAAATTATAAAATCATTTACCTGAGCCGGTTTTTGGGAAAAGGCATCACCGGAAGCTGGCTGGAGAAACAAAACTTCCCCAAATCCGTCATTCTCCGCTGGCGCGGACCAACAACGTTGGAGAACTTGAAAAATAACAGCGTGCATCTGCACGCTATTATCGGTTCTGCTGAGGTTATATCGGCGGCAACAGAACGAATTGAGACGCGATTTTCGTTTGAGAAAACCGAAGACGGTAAAACAGTAAAAGATTGGGATGAAATCTTAAAGCTGCTGCAGAAATCCCCCCTGTCTCACCCCAAGGAGAATGATTCTTCAGATGAAGGCGGCGAATAATCGGTGTAGGAGTTCATCGCCCCGATGAAATAATAAGTGCAACAGAGATTTAACCCCGATGAAATAAGGGCAACAAAGATTTCATTGGGCAGGTTGGGCAGGCAGAGACGTAAAGGATGCTGAGGGTAATCTTTATTCTGCTAATGTAATGTCGTAAATTATCGGTTTCAGGCGTCAGCCTGAAACCTGACAACTAATCTGCTTGCCTACCGGCATATTTTCGAATGGTACCATCCGTGGCAATCCCATAAACAGCGCCATCGCTGCCGACAATTACAGATGATAGCCCGTTGCCATGAAAATTGGTGTCATGACCTCTTGCTTTGAGATCATAAGTGGTGGTCAGCATTTCGAAGGCCGAGACATAAACCCGGTTTGCGGTGACAGCTGGTGATGAATGTGTGCTCTCCAACAATTGAAGTTTGCGCGGCAAGTTGTCGTCTTGGATCAGGGTGCCGTCCAGGGCGTTGATCACCTGGATCTGATCGTTGGATACAACAAAAAAATACTTCTCGCGGGCAGCGGCCGGTGTGGCGAAAACAGCCTGCCCGGCGCTATACTCCCACATTTTTACCCCGGTCTCCAAATCGTAGGCCACCACCTTTCCATCCCGTCGTCCAAAAACCATCAAACCATTGGGTGAAACCATGGCGGAAGAATGCTTATCAAAGTTATGTTCCTGATGCCAGAGCACTGATAATTCGAGCCCATTCCACTCAAACACGCCAAGGCTGCATAGGTTGTCTGCAATGGCAATCAGTGGTTTTTCCCGATCGGTGACAACCGCAACGGTTGGGTCTAAAAAATAGTCTGAAATACCGGCATTGTGTTGTTCATCAAACGAAACGGGAAAAGTGCTGAGCAGACGCCAGGTGTCTTCCCAAGAATCGACAAAACTCGTGTAGCGATCCGAAATATCAAAGTGACAGGTTCCCAGTGATTTACGATCAAGCAGGTGGGCCTTGTATCCATCATCCCGCAGCACAAAAAGCTCACCCTGGAAGCCGCTGTTGATGTCCACCGCCACATACACAAAAATAAGCGTATCGTTTCGCACGGTGGCAACCTTAGGTGATCCGGAGGTAAACCCTTTGTTCGGAAATGTGTAAGACCATTTCGGATCGCCGAAATGATCAACTTTGTGAAGCGTGCTCGAAGCGCGTCCATCGCCCACCTCGCGACTGGTGATGACATAAATATTGCCCTTGTCTGATACAGAAGCAGAAGAAATGATGCGGGTCTCTGAACCGGCCGGTCCAAATGATCTTTTCCACTTTTCACTTCCATCTTTTGACCTTACTGCGACCAGCATGCCGTCGGAGGTGCCGATGTAGACGATCTCTCTATTCTGTAAATCTTTGCCGATAACCGGTGATGCGCCGGTAATTTTATAGGACTTAGAAACCCAGCTGGAGGAAAGCGCAAATCCGCTGTCTATCGCCTGGAAGCCTTGATTCGACAGATCACCATGGAAGTGTCCCCACGTCGAGAACTTACCGCCGACACAGCCGGAAAAAACCGCCAGAGTACAAAATATAAACAAACTTCGCATAAAGTTGTTCATGATGCCATCCTTCTCTTACGGAATATTAAAAAGCGCGTATTGGGCAATCCGGCTGTTAATATATTCCAATTTGGATGGATTAATCAAGCCCGGATTGTTCTTTAGCTGTTTTTATGGGGGATGGAAATCGGAATTTATTCTAGAATTGCAAAAGCCGATAGGTCAACAACTTTGGGATTAATATGCTGGATGGAGTAGGTCTGGTTTATTTCAGGATCATTCAGTCGGTCGGCTAAAATCACCGACCGACTCAGAATCCCCATACCGAATCAGCCCATGTCTGCGAATTCAGCCGCCAGATCCTCGCGCACGTCGTTGTTTAGAGATTCAATCTTCGGGAAAAGATCTGATAGAATTTTTTTTGCATTTTCAATGCTGCTGATGGCTTGTAAAATTTTCTGAACCTCGGATTTGGTCAGATCAATTTGCTCTTGGAGTTCGCCAATATCTTCACAAATAAATTCAAATTCAGTGATTACCCTTAAAAAATCTTCTGATTCCATAATTGTTCCCCTTTATTAATAATTTTCCCCCGAAAATTAAAAAATTAATCCAAATTCAATAAGCTAAACTAATTTTCATTATTTGCTTCAGCCATGGTGGTTATCGGCACCATGCCACAGAATCTTGAGTTTTTTCTGGTTTAATCGGCTTTTATTTTGGATGGTTTGGGCCGTTTCAGATCGTTCGGAAAAATGACCGAGACCGGTTTACGGCTTGACAAAACCCAATGCATGTTGCAATCAAAGCATGTTCCGGATCTAAAGATTCTTCAACGCCTCACAACGAGGCCCATCGCCCAATTGGAATCAGCATGTTGTTGGTAAGTTGTAGAAATTGCGATTCGTTAAGATTCGCGGAAATCCTGAAACAGATGAAACGAAAATGAATGTTGAACCTGTCGAATTAGCAGCTCAACTGGCCGATGCAATTGACGGGCAGATAGGGACCGGCAGACCCCTGGCACCATTTACTTCGTACAAAATCGGCGGTCCCACAGCCGTCTGGGTCGCCCCGGTCTCGGAAGCCGGTGTGGGCCGCGCCCTTGAAATCATCCACGAAAAAAATGCACCGCTGTTTATTCTCGGTCGGGGTTCAAATCTGCTGGTTTCGGACCACGGCTGGGATGGGGTGACCCTTTACCTGGGTGAAAACTTCAGCAACTCGACCTTTGATCGCAGACAGGCGAAAGTGATGGCCGGCACACTTTTAATGGATTTAATTCATGCTGCGGTGAAAAGGGGCCTTTCCGGTTTGGAGCTACTGGCGGGGATTCCAGGGGGGGTGGGCGGAGCGCTGCGCATGAATGCCGGTGCATTCGGACAGGAAATCGAGCAGGTTACCGTCTCGGTCAGCGGTTTCAGATGGGACGGGGCTCCTTTTTCTGCCGATCGCTGCAAAATTAATTTCGATTATCGGCGGGCTCCTCAACTGGATAAAGTTGTCATTACTTCTGCTCTTTTTCAATTCACCGAAGGAGATGCGGGGGTTTCAAGGGCACGCATGGAAGACATCCTCGCACTGCGTGCCGGGAAGCAGCCGTTGAACTACCCTTCCTGCGGCAGTGTGTTCAAACGTCCGGCCGGCTACTATGCGGGCGCTTTAATCGAGGAGACCGGTTTGAAGGGCAAACGCATCGGCGGCGCCATGATCAGCCGGAAACACGCCGGATTTATTCTGAATGTGGACAACGCTAAAGCCGTCGATGTCTACGCTTTAATTCAGCTCATCGAAGCCAGGGTGCTGGACCGCTTCGGGATCCAGCTTAAACGCGAAGTTAAGTTAATCGGAGAATTTTAGAACGTGCCGGACAATCGGACCCTCACCCGTTTTTTTATACCACTGGCAATCCAGGCAGCCTCCCAGGCCCTGAGTTATCCCCTGGTAGCCATGGTCGCCTCGCGCGGCCCCGGCGGTCCGTTGAATCTGGCCGGCCTGGCGCAAGCGAGTACCGTCATGTTTTTTCTCGGGATGATCGCCATCAGTTCCGTTACAACAGGCATGGTTTATGCCAAAACACGCGAAGGCTATCAAAGGTTTCGAAAAGTTACCCTGTTTACCGGTTTGGGAGTTATAGCAATCCAGGCCTGCTTGTGCATCCCGGCTCTGTCGCACCTGCTGTTTGGTCGACTTATCGGCCTGCCGCCTTCGATAGAGCAGCCGGCCTACACCACCTTCGCGATCAGCATTCCGCTGCAATTTCTTTTTTTTCTGCGGATTCCCTATTTTGTTGTCATGTACATCGGCAAAGCCACCGCTAAAGCCAGCCTGGCAACCATCGCCCGTATCCTCCTGACCGCATTGCTGTCTTGGCTTTTTTGCACCCTGGAACGGGTTGGTCCAATCTGGGCCGTCGTGTGTCTGACGATCCCGGTTGCAATGGAAGTTCTGTTTTCCAGGATATTTGCAGCTCCCTTTTTAAAATCCCTTAAATCCTGCCCGGAGGATCCCCCCGGGGCAAAGGAAATCTTTTATTTCAATCTTCCCCTTTCGGTCGGCGGATATTTTCTCTCGGCCTCGGCCATCATCCTGGCAGGATTTATTGCCCGTTCACCCGAGCCCGATCGCATCCTCCCGGTGTATTACCTCGCATTGGGTCTCGCCAATCCTGTCGCATTCGCGGCGACCCGCATCCAAACCATTGTGCTCGCTTTTCCTCCGCAATCAAGCAAGGATAACCGGACATTTCGATTTTGTCTGACGGCCGGCGCCGTCCTGGGTATTTTACCCCTGATATTCATCCTGCCCGGTCTTGCAGAATTTTACTTTATCAAACTGCAGAAGCTGGGCGCGCAGGATCTGCACCTTGTCAGAATGACCGTGTTGTCTCTGATCTTTTTCCCCTTGAGTGTTGCCATACGGGCCCAGAGCGAAGGTCTGGCAGCCTGGACAAAAAAGCCCATAACGGTTCTTACTGGACATGCAATGTTTATGGGTACCATCATCGCAACCGGTTTTACGCTGCTCTATTTAGGGGCTCCGGGGCAATTGATTGGACCGCTGGGACTGACTCTGGGAAGCCTGTCGTCTTCAGCCACCATGCGAATTTTACTCGACAGGGGTGAGGAAAGCGCCATACCAGTGGGGCAGACAACCACTTCGATAGGACAGATACGCTAACATAGGTTGAGCTAAAATTCAGGCGCTTTTTCAATCTTCCTCCCAGTGAATACACTCCACCGGGCATGTATCCATGGCCTCTTCAATGCAATCCTCGGGGCCGCCTTCGGGCATGGCGACTTCCGCTTTCTCTTCCGCTTCGTTGAATGTAAAAACATCCGGGCAAAGCTCCACACAGCTTTCACAGCCAATGCATTCATCGGCGTCTATCACAACTGATTTTCCCATTTTCGATCTCCTCGTAATCATTTCCAGTTTTATGAATCCAACAGCTGTCGCCGTCTATTATCATTACTTATACGTCTCCTTGGAGAAGCATACAGATCAAGTTAAGCTTATTTTCAGAATAATCAAGGCTCCTTTTCCGGTTGACAGCGCATCGACAAAATTATAGTTGCTTTAGTCTTTGCCGCAATGACGGTATTACCTGAGTTGGGCGATTTTTTGCGAAGAGATGTGCCAAGATCTTGGTGCCGTCCGCCTTCGACGGAATGCACAAAAAACCAGGGCCGATCGAGTAAAATTCGCTCAATTTAGGCCCTTATCGCGGATCTTCTGACAACATGTTGTAAGGAACGTTTGGTTATGGTGTCTAAAACCGATACACAAACAAATAAAAAACCGTATGGCCGCAGCAACCGCTTTCAAGCCGGAAAAATCCTGGCCCTCTCAATCGGCCATTTTATCCACGACGTCTATTCCAGTTTTCTCTCCCCGCTCTTGCCCCTTTTGATTGATAAGCTGTCCTTAACCCTGACCCAGGCCGGTTTTCTCTCAACGGTCATGCAGTTACCCGCGCTGTTGAACCCTTTCATCGGCGTGTTGGCCGACCGCATCAGCGTCCGCTATTTTGTTATTCTGGCTCCCGCCATGACAGCCGTTCCCATGAGCCTTATTGGAATAGCCCCCAGTTACGGTGTTCTGCTGCTCCTTTTATTTATCACCGGCATCAGCGTTTCCATTTTTCATGTGCCCGCGCCGGTGATGATTTCACACCTTTCCGCTGCCAGGAAAGGCCGCGGAATGAGTTTTTTTATGACCGGGGGAGAGCTTGCCAGGACCATCGGTCCCCTGGTGGCGGTGGCGGGGGTTTCTCTCCTGGGTCTCGAAGGATTTTATCCGGTGATGATTTTTGGTTTAATTTCAACCGGTTGGCTGTATTTAAAACTTCGCGATGTCCCGGCAAACAGTGTTCACACAAAACGCAATTTATCGGCGCTGCAAACTTGGCGCCAGCTGCGCTACATCCTTGGGCCCTTGTCGGCAATCCTGGTTGCTCGCGGGTTTATGCACGCCTCCCTGACCGCATTTTTACCGACCTATATCAACCTGGAAACCGGTAACCTCTGGCTGGCCGGCATAGCATTGACGTTGTTTGAATTCGCCGGTGTGGCCGGAGTTTTGACGGCCGGCTTCATGAGCGACCTGTTCGGCCGCCGCAAGACACTGCTGGTTTCTCTGATCGGCGCACCGGTTTGCCTGTTCGTTTTTACAATAACCGGCGGCTGGTTTCGGATAGCTGCTCTGCTTGTTACCGGCTTCACCCTCTTGTCCACGACCCCGGTCATGCTGGCCCTGGTCCAGGAACACGCCAGGAATGCTCCGGCTGCAGCCAATGGATTGTTTATGATGATATCGTTTATCGCCCGGTCGGCTGTGGTTGTCCTGGTCGGGTTCACTGCCGACCGCATCGGGCTGCAGGCCACCTATTTAATCAGCGCCGCCATGGGCCTGATTGGTATTCCGTTTATTTTTAGATTACCTGGGAAATAATGAAGCTGGTTCTGAGACTACGCCCGGAAAAAGAGACCCCTGAAGGGCAGCCAGCGCGATGATTATTTATATAGGTGTCGGGTGCCAGGTGTCAGTATCTAACACTTCCTTTCCCTGACACCTGAAACCTGACACCTTACGTTCCTTACAACATGTTGTCAGAAAAATGCCACCAAGAGCCTAATCGAATCGTTCTTCCTTCCAGGGATCCGCGCTGTTGCTGTAGCCCGCACTTTCATAATATCCCGGCTCATCAACGGCGGAGAACTTGATTCTTTTGAGCCATTTAACACTTTTGTAAAAATAGCGATCGGGTATCAGAGCTCGTAGAGGGGCGCCATGGGCCTGGGGGAGCTTTCGATCGTTGAAACCATGGGCCAGGATCACATTGTCCTTTAGGGCCTCAGTACGGGGAATGCTGCTGGTATAAACTCCGGAAGCTTCTAAAATAACAAAAGCGCCGGTTTCTTTGACCTTTGCAAGGCTCATAATCGTTTTCATTGAGATCCCGCGCCAGCGAGAATCCAGCAGGGTCCAACCGGTGACACAATGGACATCACAGATCAGATCGAACTGTTTTAACTCCATCAGATCCGAGATCATTAAGGTCATCGGCTTTTCGACTTCACCTGTGATCTGCAGACGCCATTCCGGCACGTTTTCGTCTGGCTGCCCGCCCCCCATGTTGGGGAGTGCTTTTACGGCATGCTGCCCGGGAGGGATGCGCGGTCTTCCGTCCGGCCTAAGCTGTGCCGCCAGCGCCCGGTTCCCGGAATCCATTAATTTTACAAACACACCCGGCAAACCGATTGACACCATGGTTCCACCGGCAGAAGTCATAAATTCACGCCGGGTTAATTTTTTGAATATTTTCATAATGAACTCCGTAATCGTTTATTTTTCCAATCAATCATTTTACATATTCCATGAATTTTAATAGTTGGATGAATTCGATTGTTAATTTCTTATATTCTTTTTATGCTAGAATCCATTCCCCAAGCTTTACGGTCCTGTATTTAGGAATCTAGGTACGAAGCTATTTATAAAGCTAAGACCCTCAGCATTCCAAATCAACCCTTGATCAGCTGCCAAAATTTATCGAGACGGTTGCGTTCTTGATCTTGATCTGATACGGTGCGGCATAAAAAATTAGTGATAAGGAGAGCGTATTACATGACGGACGAACAGCCAAATAACCTTGAATTCACCATCGAACGATCAAACCTCTACCGCGAGGAATCATTTACCGATCTGAAAGCCGGCACCGTCAAACGCCTCACACCGGTGCGCGCCGATGGCTCGCAGGACAATACCCGTAAAACTGTTTTTGTCGGACACACCAGTATCCTTACCCCCAACGGACCCCTTCCGATTCAAAACGTCATTGCCGCCAAGGAACTACAGCAGGCAATAAAAAAATTCCCCGAGGCGATGCACGCAGCCATGGACCGGTTGATGGAAGAAGTCAAGAAATACCAGGAACAGGAACAATCCCAAATCCAGAAGCCCGACTCGCGTATCATCGTCCCTTGAAGGACCTAAACGAGAGTAAGTTTTCAACCTGATTACTATTTCTTCTTTGTCATATTTATTTTTACTTCAGCATTGCGCTATAACGAATCTGATATAACATAATAAACGAATTCCTAAATTGACCTAAATTGCCTAAAATTATTGAAACGCTGCGCTCTATCTGTCTTATGAAATTGATCGTTCGACCCAGAGGCTCTCGACCGGCAGAATACCAAAATTTTAGATCATTTTAGCTCATTTTAAAATTTAGATCATTTTCTCAATTATTTCTAAGGTACCAATATGGGATTGTTAAACATATTTTCAGGAAAAGACCCCGAAAACTATGAGCAAAAAGGAGATGCGCTCTTTGAAGCCAACGCCTATGGAAAAGCTATCGTGGAATATGAGCGGGCCCTGGACAGGCTGGAAAAGACGTCACCCTGGGATGAAGGTTACCGGCAAAATCTCCAGGATAAAATTCGCACCAGCAAAGAAAGCCTGGCGCTTGAGCATCAACAAACAGCCGCAAGCCTGATGGAGGCCGGCCATGATTACGATGCCCGCCAGTACATTGATCTGGCGCTGGAATTAACCGAAAAGCCGGAATTAAAAAATGCCCTTGAGCAACAACTGCAAAACAAGGAAGTAAATGAGGCTGGAGAATTAGAAAGCGACCTTTCGGAGGTTGAAATTCAGGATCCTGACCCGGAGTACGAAGATGAGCCGGTTGAAGAACCGGTTAACGGAGAAGAGGATGATGAACATTTCGGTGCACTTGTCGGCACCTTGCCGGATGATGTTCAAGACGTTTATTTGGGTTATGGAGAGGCATTTAAAACCGGCTACCTGGCTCTGAACCTGGGCGATTTCGAAAAAGCGGCCGAGCATTTGACCACCGCCATGGAAGAGCATCCCGATCCGGCAAGTTACATTCCCCTGGAGCTGGCCACAGCATACCTGAACCTCGGCAAACATGACGAAGCCCGCCGGCTGCTGGAATCGTTCCTGGAACACCATTCAGATGCCCTGCCGGCCTATCAGCTTCTGTGCGAAGTTTTCTGGGAAACAAAGGCTTTTGATCGTGCCACAGAGCTTCTGGTTTCTCTGCCACCGGAACTGGCGCAATCCGTAGCCGGTTATCTACTGCGTGGCGAAACCCTTTTTCAGGCGGGCAAATACGGCGAGGCAAGATCCTTTTACCGCGAATTTTTAAAACGCTACGACTGGCATGAGTCCATTGCCCGGGCCCTGGCCAAAACCCATGAAGCATTGGGCGAAATGGCTAACGCCCGCAATATATACAGCGAGATCATGGCTCAGTGCCACAGCTGCCACGCTCGTATCGATCCTTACATAAAACGGAGATTTGCCGATCTGAGTTTTGCATCCGGTCTAAATACGACCGCCGTTCTGGAGCTCTATCTTTCACTGGCCCGCGAAGATCCGCAGAATGCAGTCGAATATTATCAAAAAATCAGCAGAATTTATTCGGCTCAGGGTAACCTGGAAGAAGCCCGTCGGTTTCAGCAAATTTCCGAAAAGTATGAAGGTATAGAATAGATATCAGATCTCGTCATTAATCATCAAAAAATTGCGACGTGCCTTATTGTGACATAGGCTTGCGAAAAAGTAAGACATTCATGATGCTTGATACTTGATGCTGGCTACTGGTTGCTGGATGCTGGAAAAAGGAGTCACTCTCGGCCGTCGCAGCCATTGGCTAATATTACGGAGTCGGCTCGCTCGTCATCTATTTATAAAATCGGCAGAATACCTCGTTAATCCAGTATCAAGCATCTTGTTGCACTTCAGACAGAATGCTTTTGTCCAAAAAAGACAGCCCTTTTTTGCTAAATGACAACGATGTTAGGATTTTATACCAATGCCCTTTAAACCTGACTTCACCCTTCCGACAACTGAATCAGCCCGTTCATTGTGGTTTGTCTTTCATGAAGGCCGGCTGTTGATAAAAACCGGTAGCGAGGGTCAGTTTATTCCGCACGCCCGGGATTTAGCACAACTCGATATCTCCCCGATCCGCAAACAATACCTGGGGACATTGGACGGCCTTCCATGTTATGCCGCTGAATTAGTGCACAATAGCATTGTTTCCGACCGTTTTGCGTTTGAAGATTTACGCCGGCTTTTCGGCCGACTGGAAGAAGAACTGATCTGGGTGGCGGGCCGCGCAAATCAACTGGTAGATTGGAGCCAAAACCACCAATTTTGCGGCAAATGCGGCCATGTCACTGAAGACAAGCATAATGAACGCGCCAAGATATGCCCGCAGTGCTGTCTAATCAATTATCCGCGCGTCTCGCCGGCCGTCATCGTCGCCGTGATCAAAGATCATCAAATCCTGCTGGGCAGCAACAGGCGCTTTAAAAACGGCTTCTACAGCGTGCTGGCCGGGTTTGCAGAACCAAGCGAAAGTCTTGAAGAATGCGTTGCCAGGGAAATCAACGAGGAGGTGGGTGTCGCTGTAAAGAATATCCGCTATTTCGGCAGTCAGCCCTGGCCTTTTCCGAATTCTCTGATGGTTGGATTTATTGCGGATTACGCCGGCGGCCGGATCAACGTCGACAAATCCGAAATTGTCGAAGCCGCCTGGTATTCAGCCCGCAATCTTCCGCCTATTCCTCCTAAAATCAGTATTGCCAGGCAGTTGATTGACTGGTTTAGTGAAAATTATTCGATGCCGCACTCGGAAAAAGCGGCCTCTAAGGGGCAGTGACACACTGATAACTTACATTGGCTCTAGACTGGTTGCAAAACCTGCAGCCTGATATCCTGCACATAATCTTTTGCCGCTTCGCGGTAAGCAGCCATATGGGAAGTTCTCAGGTGGGCATGGAGAGCATCCAGACTTATCCAGGCTTCAACCAGGGTGACGGTGTTCGGTCGGATTTCACCTTGAACAGGCAAACCGGAATCCACATCAATCGACGGTTCATAGGCCAGGCATCCTTCTTCAGCTTTTACCTTCGGGACATTCTCGTGTAAAATGGCCAAATACTCGTTCAGACAATTCGGCTTTAACTCAATTGTGGCAATCACCTGAATCATGGATGTTCCCCCTTTACCTAAATAATGTCTATGACAATATACTCGGAAAAGACCATATTTGAATTACTGCGGTTTGTCAAAAATAAACCAACCCGGACAAGCCGGAATTGAATATTGACGATTGAAGATTTGTGGAATCGCTCGCGCAGCGCAGACGCTTGCGCCGCGTGTCGCTCTGTCTTTTCTATTAAAATCGATAGCATTCCTCTCCGAGCCGTAGGATCTACGAGCCGGGGGCTAAAATATTCAATCTGGCTATGGCATAAATCATGTGCAAACATGATGTGATTTCAATAAATAGATACTTAGCTTTTTCCGAGACTACGCTCGGAAAAAGTGGCCCCTGAAGGGCAGTTGTCAATGCCAAAATTGGAACTGCAAATGTCTGACCCATATATACCGGAAATAACAAATTACAAGCACCACCTAATCTTAAAATTGGGCCAAATAAATTCCAAATCACATTAGCCAAATCTCAAATAAGATCAAAAGCCAATTGTTTGGTCCCCCGCAGGCGGATCGGTCATTGTGTTTTGTTATTTGAGATTTTTATTGCTAAAACATGAACACTGACACCTGACACCTTTTGTTCCTTACAACATGTTGTCAGAAAAAGGCCGCTAAGGGCCTGAGCGCTTTGTTTCACAATTTTGGTTACGCAATTGGGTCAATTATGGTTAAACCACAGAGCGCTGAGTTCATAGATGATTGATTATTTTAAACAAAGGTTTCTTGACAAAAAACATATAATAGCTTAGTTTATAGCTAAACTACATAGGGGGTTTAAAATCATGAAAGTCGGAATACATGAAGCTAAAACCAAGCTTTCCAAACTCATTCCTGCCGTGCTGGCAGGCGAGGAGGTGATCATCACCAAGGCCGGCCACCCACTTGTGAAACTGGTTCCTGTTGCCGAACAGGGCAGGGAAAGACCGCTGGGTGCCTATGCGGGCAAGGTCCGGATCAATGGTGACCTTTTGGAGCCCCTGCCGGAAGAAATTTTAAATCGGTTTTGGCTGGTAAAGGATGAAGATGCGCTATCTACTTGACACGCATACGTTTCTCTGGATGGCGGCAGATCCGGCAAAGCTCTCCGCAAAAATTATACGGATTGTCCAGGCATCAGACAACCACTTGTTGTTGAGTGCGGCAAGTGGTTGGGAGATCGCCTTGCTTTGGCATCTCAAACGTTTGGTGTTGCCGGATCAGCCCCAACGGTTCATCCCCGAAGCTCTGCAAAAACTCAGTGTAATTCCACTGCCCATTGGCTTTGACACTGCCATATCGGCAGCAACTCTGCCTCTTGTTCACCGCGACCCGTTTGACCGTATCATCATCGCTGACGCCCTCAAAGAAAACGTGTCTGTTCTTACCAAAGACAGAACCTTTGCGGATTACGGTACCCGTATACTGTGGTGACGTATTGGCCGGTAAATTTCACCGGGCGGAAACCGGCGGCCTTTTGCATGCGGATAGTATACGCTTGGTTCAAAACGCGCATCGCTTCAATTTTATAGGCAATGAAAATGTTTAAATTCATTCACGCCGCCGATGTTCATTTAGATAGCCCGTTGCGCGGCCTATCTCGCTATGAGTCTGCGCCGGCGGAATCCATTCGCAATGCCTGCCGTAGGGCTTTTGAGAATCTTGTGGATCTGGCCATTGAAGAAAAGGCCGCATTCGTTTTGTTGGCAGGCGATCTATATGACAGTGATTGGAAAGATTATAGTACCGGCATTTTTCTTAGCCGGCAAATGGGCCGACTCGGCCAACACAACATCTCAGTTTTCACGGTTGCCGGCAACCACGATGCCGCCAATCAAATGACCAAAGCCCTTGATAACCCCGCCAACATGAAAATCTTGTCGTCGCGCAAGGTTGAAACAATAAGGTTGGATGAATTGGCCGTTGCGATTCATGGGCAGAGTTTTGGAAGACAGCATGTTGATGAAAATCTTGCGGCCGGGTTTGCTGCTGCTGAGCGAGGAATCTTTAACATTGGCCTGTTGCACACCAGTCTCGATGGCCGCGAAGGCCATGCGGTGTATGCCCCCTGTTCGGCAGGTGATCTCCGCTCCAAAGGCTACCAATATTGGGCGTTGGGGCACATTCACAAGCAGGAATTTGTGTCCGAGGACCCATGGATCGTGTTTCCCGGCTGTATTCAGGGACGTCATATCCGAGAAACCGGTGCTAAGGGATGTGTGCTCGTCACCGTCGAAGACAATGTTGTGAGCACAGTTGAGAAGTGCCCCTTGGATGTCTTGCGCTGGGTTGAGTGCAGGGTTGATCTAACAGCGGCTGCTGAAATGCGAGAGGTATTTGAACTCGCTCGAAAATCCATTGAAAACCATAGCGCATCAGCAGATGGCCGGCCGATCGCCATGCGCATCCGTTTTGAAGGTGCAACCTCAATATCGGATGAGCTGTCAGCGTTTCCAGAACGATTTGATCAACAAATCAAAGCAATTGGCGCGGAAATTGCCGGTGATGATTTGTGGATCGAGAGGGTCGAAAATGCAACGGTCGGCAAACTCGATTTGGAATCTACGTTGTCCGAGGACAGCGCATTCGGAAAACTGCTTAAGGACATATTGGCGACACCTCCCAATCCGGACGAAATCGTTGGCCTCAAGGATGTGATTGCCGATCTCAGGCAGAAAATTCCATCAGAGGCTTTTGGCGCTGACTCCATCTTGAATCTTGATGAAAGTCAAACCGTCGATCGATTGGTCGATGAGGCCAAACATATGTTGATTGGCAGGTTGTTGACGGTCGGAGGTGCCAAATGAGAATCGACCGACTTGATTTAATTGCATACGGCCCCTTCAGCGATAAATCATTGAATCTATCAGACGGAGCTGCGGGACTGCACCTGATATACGGGGACAATGAGGCGGGCAAAAGTACCTCGCTGAGGGCCCTCATCGCGTGGTTGTTTGGCATTCCAATGCGTACCAACGACAATTACCTTCACTCGAACCCTCACCTGCGAATTGGCGGTAAGCTCCGCCTTTCAGGCGGCGCAGAAATAGAATTCGTTCGAAGGAAGGGTAAAAAAGGCACCCTGTTGGAACCGGACACCGATGCTAGCCTCGACGATTCGGTCTTATCTCCGTTTTTACCGGTTGGGATTGACGAGAATCTATTCACGAAATTGTATGGTATCGACCATGATGGACTGGTTGCGGGTGGCCAGGAGTTGCTCGACCAGTCCGGCGACCTCGGTCAGGCACTCTTCAGTGCGGCGGTCGGTACCGCAAGTCTTCGTGAAATATTGTCCGATTTACAAAATGACGCCGAAAAACTTTTCAAGCCCCGAGCTTCTAAGAAAATCGTGAACCGGGCGATATCGAGTTTCAAAGAAGCGCAAAAGCAAATCAAGGATTTGAGTCTTCCGGTTGCAGAATGGAAAAGGCTGCAAAAAGAACTCGCTGACACCCGCTCTGCCATTCAACAGGTTGAAGAAGATATCCATGGCAAAAGCAAAGAAAAAAGCCGCCTGGATAGACTCAATCGCGTAAAAAATGCGTTGGCTGAGCGCCGTGCGGTAATGGCTCGAATTGAAGAGTTGGGAGACGTATTGCTTCTGCCGCAAGATATCGACGACAAACGAAAAATCGCCGCTGACAAATTGCACAATGCCGCTGAAACTAAAGCAAGAGCTGAAGCCAAGCTATTGCGCTTGAAACAAGAATCAGAAACGTTGGATGTTCGCAACGAATTACTGGATAGCGAAGAGGCCATTCTGACCATTCACAAAGAACTTGGCGCTGTTGAAACCGCAATCAAAGATCGTCCCCGGCAAGATGGAAAACGGCGTTTGTTGCGCAATGAGGCGGAGCAACTGCTAAAAGGCGTAAGTCCTGATATCGGTCTCGATGAGGCCGACCGGCTGCGACCGCTGATCAACAACAAAAAGTGGATCTCCGGTTTAGCTCACAAGCATGGTCTCCTGAATCAAAACAAGGAAAAGGCCGAGGCAACCCTGCGGGATGTCGAAGACGAGCAAGAGAAAGTCAAGCAAGAGCTGGGGGCACAGGCTCAGTCGCATTTGGACCTCAGCGAACTGAAAGCGGCGGTCGCCGTTGCCCGCAAGCCCGGTGACCTGGAGCAGCGCTTGGCGGATTCACAAAAACGCGCTTTAGATGAGAAAGCGACCTGTGAGAGTGAACTTTCCAGGCTCGGAAGATTTTCCGGAAGCATCGAAGCGCTTTCAGAAGTTGCCATGCCTGTGCCGGAGACGTTGGACACTTTCGAGCGACGCTTTGACCAACTATCCGAGAAAATAAAGGATAATGGTCGCAGGCAAAACGAAATCGAAGCGGAGCAGAAACAGGCTGAGCAGGACTTAAAATCGTTGTTGTTGACAAGTGACGTGCCGACAATTTCGGAACTTGATCGAGCACGCTTGGAACGGAACACCGGCTGGAATCTCATTAAGCAAAAGTACATCGAAAAATTCGATGTGGACAAGGACATTGCAGAGTTTGCGCCGGATTCCGATCTCCCGACAATTTATGAGCAAAAAGTCGACTTTGCAGATCACGTATCGGATCGACTCCGGTCAGCCGCAGACCAGGTGGTGAAACGGGCAGATCTTGAGGCCAAGATTGAAAATCTGAAATCGCGTCACGACGGTATCACAAAAGAAGTCAGCAAGGCAGATGCGGACAAGCAAGCGCTTCAAAAGGAATGGAATTCAATTTGGGAACCATTGGGAGTAGCTCCCGGAACGCCAAGGGAGATGAAACAATGGCTGCTTAGAGTAGCTCATCTTCTAGCGAACGTTCAGGCCGCGCATACGGTTGCGGGTGATGCTAAAAAACTAGCCGCCGATTGTAAAGCCCTCAAGGAATCTATCTCTCTACAGATATCAAAATTCGATCATTCAATAAACCTGCCGGAGATGAGCCTTGGGGGCCTGCTTAGTATATGTGAACAGCGAATCGAGCAAGAGGACGCCGCTCTCGAACGCAGGCGCCAATTGGAGCATTCACTGGGCGATACCGAGGTTCGCATCAAAAGAGCACGCCAGGAGCTTTCCTCAATCGAGAACGATCAGGCCGGCTGGGCCCAGGAATGGGGTCAGGCAATCGATGGCTTGGGCTTGAAACCGGATGTCCACCCCGAACAAGCGACTGGGGCCTTCGATCAACTGCTGGCATTTTTTGAGAAATTGGACAAATCAGAGGAGCTGGCCAAACGAATTTACGGCATAGACCAGGTATCGGAAAAATTTGAAAAAAAGGTGTTCGAGGTCGCCGATAGGATTGGCTTCAGAAGTGACGACCAGGCGGCGGTCACGATTGCCGCCCAGCTAAATCGGGAACTGAATGAGGCGCGCGAAGCGCGCGCAAGCCTCAAAAAGATAAGGACCCAGGAAAAAGAAATCGCGGAAGAAATCGAAAACGCTGACATAACGATTCAAAACGCACAGGATCAACTTGCTGCTTTGAGAGATCAAGCGTGTGTTGAGACAGACGGTGAGCTGGAATCGGCCGCTGAAAGCTCCCGAAAAAGGCGTGCGCTGCAGCAGAAGTTTGATACGCTTGAACAAGAGCTCACCCGCAATGGGGATGGCCTGAGTATTCTAGAATTGGAAAAAGAGGCCGGCGAGTCGGATATCGATGCAATCGAGGGCGAATTGGAGAGAGTCTCATCGGAACTGAAAGCGCTGCAGGCAGATCGAGACACGCTGCGCGACAAAAGACAAACGGTTCATAACGAGATAAAGGCCAAGGATGGCAGTGCCTTCGCTGCCAAGGCATCAGAGGAGGCCGAGCAGCAACTTGCCACCATGGTTTCGGGTGTCGAGCAGTACCTTCGTTTGCAAATCGCAGCACTCATCCTTGAACAGCGCATAGAGGACTATCGGAAAAAAAACCAGGCGCCAGTTCTGGCGAGGGCTGGTGAACTTTTTTCCAAGCTCACCCTGGGGTCTTATGCGAATCTTCGGGATGAATTGGACCAAAGCGGTAAGCCCATCCTATTGGGTGTTCGTCCTAACGATGCAGAGGTATCTGTCGATGGGATGAGTGACGGAACCCGCGATCAGCTCTACCTGTCGCTGCGGCTCGCTACCCTCGAGCAACATCTGGGTAAGGGAGAGCCGATGCCCTTTGTCGTCGACGACATTCTCATCGGCTTTGACGACAATCGCACCAGGATTTGCCTCGAGGTCCTCGCGGAGCTGGCGGTCGGTACCCAGGTCCTGCTTTTCACTCACCACCGCAGGGTCCTTGAGCTGGCAGGAGAGCTCGAAGCGCAGGCAGGGATTTTTAGACATGAGCTGCATTGACGATATGGAATTGTGGAATGATGGGTTTAAAGAGCAGGGAATTCATAGCGCATATTTTTGCATTGATTTTCTTGTTCTGATGCACTATTCGGTGTGGCAAAAGTAGAAAATGGCTGCCTGATGAACATCAACAAAAAATGTAGACTCAACATTTTTTATAGAAAGTGCTATTTTCCGCTTTCCATTCCCAGTAATCACTGGCCCAGATCAATTACTCTAAGCCTGGCTTCAAAAAGTCTTTTGCATGAATATTATTGATTTACAGCAAAGGTTAAATAAGTCGCGCCGGGGTGGGCCAATATTCCACTATTCCATCATTCCATGTGGCTTACAAAAGAAATGGCCACAAAAATCAACATAATTCCAATAAGTTGTAGAAATTACGAGACGTATGAATTGATATGACGACCACCGCCAAGAAAATAAAATTGCTGGTCACCGGGGCTTCTGGTTTCATTGGCCATGAGGTATCTCGCCAACTTTCGCTCGGAGATTACCGGCCAAGGCTGATGATTCGCCAACCGGGCGATGACTGCGAGATCTGCCATTTCGATGCGGATTTTTCTCTGGCCGATCTGAGAGAGCACACCAGCCTTCGGCAAGCGGTTAAAGGGGTTGACGGTATCATTCACCTCGGAGCAAGGGCCACCTTCGAATCCTACGCCACACTGAAACCCTCCATACTGGATGGGTCAATAGCCCTGATGAGGGCCGGGATCGAAGCGGGAGTTCGCCGGTTTGTCTACAGTTCGAGCCTATTGGTTTACAGTGGGAGTGCATCCCTCGTAAATGCCGATACTCAGGTCAATCCGGTTCTCGATTATGGCCGGATTAAAGTGGACACTGAAATGCAGCTGTCGAAGATGGCCGCATCCGCAGGAATCTCTTTCGCTGCGCTGCGCCTGCCGCATGTATACGGGATCCGAGATCTCTATTTTCGTCAGCTGCAAGCTGGCCGACTCATCCTGCCGGGCCTTGGAAAAAACGTCTATACACACCTTCACGTGGCTGATGCGGCCGCGGCCATCATCGCCTGTGCCGAACAGTCTTATTCGGGCATCTTGCCCTTTGGCGACCGCCTTCCATCTACCTGGGCCGCATTCCTTAAAGTTGTCAGACAGCACTATCCGAAAGCCCGCGTCATTTTGATGCCCCAATGGTTGGCTCTGCTGTCCACGGCCCTGCTGACCCCATTCCGAAAGATTCGTCCCAACCCAGGCTTAGAAACACCGGGTGCCGTTCGCACCTACAATTTTAATCTCGCCGTCGATCCGGAGCTCTTATGGAAGGACCTTGGACTATCACCACGGTATCCGACAATTTACGATGGAATTCCCGCGGCAGTTGCGTCGGGAAAAGAGACCGGTATTTCTATAAACCGATTTGGATGAAAGGAATACAATTATCAGTCCTTCATTGGCTAAGGTGGGATAGGTATGCATGCATCTGCAGCCCCTCATCTTTGTTTCACAGCGGTGAGGATGTACAATTGCGGCTCGTCCACAAAAGATTGGATGTCAAAACCATACGGGGCAAGCAGCTGTTGCGCCTCGGGGGCATCCGGGAAGTCGTCGAGGGGATAAGGAGCGTTCTTTCAATTTCGCAAAATTATTTGTTTCAATTTGACATTGCATCGTGGCTGTCCAATTATTGTTATCAAAGCAGGGTTACATACCTTATCGACAGGAGCGGTGTTATCCGGTTTGTTCAAAAAGGGGTTCCAGAAAATCAGGATTTTTTAAATGAGCTTGAAACAGCTTAGGTAAGATCCTGCAACGCCGAGCCGTCACTATATCCGGCCGGCAGTTATCTTATTTGCAGAAGCTTTCGGATTGACATGATAAAAGATACTTTTTATAACCTAGTTACCACCATAATGTTTTGACACTCATAGGATGGGAGAAATGACCGAAAATGATAAGAAAGATGTCTGGGTGCGGGTTAAGGACGATGCCGGCAATGAGTTTATCTGCCCTCTCAATGCCCTAAAAGACCGAGGATCGGCGACGGATGAGGAATTGCAAAATTGTGTGGATGATGCCGTCGCCGGTCGATATGCCGGTAACATAGACATCGTGGATTAAGCAAATATTTCAGATTTCCTAAAATCTGAGGATCGGGCGGCAGCCGTCCACACAACTCCGATCGGCACCACACCTTCATCCTGGAGGGTGCTGTGGATGTTCAACAAGAACTGAGGGGCCTCGCCTTTTTTTTGCCTGAACGCCGATGTCGTCAGTCCCTCACCGCTCAAAGAGCTAATCGCAAGGGCGGCGGGAGTCGAAGCCGCATTTACGGTGATGATAACCGATGATAAATGATGATAACAAATGAACTATAATGATGAAATAATTAGCTTTTTAACCACCACCCTTTCCGGTTGGGATGTCACTGGTTATCACTAAAGATCATTGCTTATCATTAAAAATAGACACAATTTTGGTCACAATTTGAGGGTCAGTGATTTTAATTTTTCTTTTGAATTTCTAAGTGTAATCTAAAACCCATGGTAAGTGCGGTGAGTTGTGTATTAAGCCGTTATATATCATCCAGCCAAATTTAATATTGTGTTATGAAATCTAAACAATGAGATTCTAAATTTATATCTTGCCTCAATGGCCCAAATTTTTTCCGTATTTTCGGCGGAACAAAGACGCCTGGCTATTTTCCGTTAACATCCTTAGAATCCTTCTCGACGGGTTGCGCACTATCTTTGAGTATTTTCAACGGCACAGCGTCTTTAATATGCAGGTCGCGTTGGGGAAAAGCGATTTCAATCCCATTGGCATGGAAGCTGTCCCAAACCGCCATAAAAACCGCATCCTTTACATTGCTAATCCCATTTTTGGGATGACTTATCCATACTCTTAACTCCAGATTGGCTATCGTTCGAACAATTTTTCTTAAAAGCTTACCGAACCGGATTACAATGCTTCTGTATTCAGTATTTATTTGATTATCCGGGATTTCCATGTTATTTTTTTGGCTATATTCGGAATTCCCAACTAGTAAAGAACCTTTAAAATCTTACAAATACTGTCATTGAGATGAACTTATATTGTACGAAAATTCTTCGGAATTTGTTCAGGAATATTTACATCACCCACGGTTAAGAAAATCAGGTCTGTAAATGCTTCTAATGTTCGGAATCCACTTGCTCTATTTTTAACAATTTTAATAATTCGATTTAACCCCTCGGCGATGGCATTAGTCATCCGAGTTTCAACGTAACTCTTTTCATCATCTAATCCTACTGCTCCTTACAGATCCATACCAAATCCACCTGAAACGTATGACCTTTTTGCCACAATTTTATTAGCTGATTTTCATATTCATTGAGTTTTTTTTCTCATCTTTTCAGAAAGCAACTGAATTTAAATAGTCATATTGATTTTCCTTTGTTTGGCACGTCTCTTGCTGAACTTGCTGAAGACGATACGTTGCACAGCACTTTGGTGAAATGGGCAAAGAGTTCGGAATTGAAGTTGCGATATGTACGGAAAATAATGATCTTAAACCGAACGGTATAACCAGAAGCGAATGCATAGATGATGCTCTAATTTGAGGGGTATTCAGTAAAGATACTGCTATGTAAATACTGCTATGCTATTGTTTCTGAACAAGCTTAAAAGAAAAATTTTGAACGAATATCCCAGACAGGTGAGAGGCATTTGCCAGATTTACCAAATCAATTTCAAAATTAAACCGAAGAAAATTTAAGCGAAGGAATCTGAATAATGGACCCGAACATTGCATTCAAAGAATATAACGATACGCGGGAACAGATTAAACAAATGTGTGTTGAGTATGTCAAAACCTATTTTGAACCGTCAGATGCGGAGGCATTATCAAAATACTTCGAAGAAAACAATCACAAGCTGAAATTTTATATCGATGAACAGGGGAAACCTAATTTTCAAGACAAATGGACAGATCAAATTCCAAGAGTCAAAACCAAGGAGGCTTAAAAAATCTCATTCATCACCGCCTCTGACCGCTCTGACCGCTGAGGCAAATCAGAAAGTGCGTATAAGAGGATCAATCAAAGAAAATTTTAATCAGGAAACATTTTGCGTACCGAGTATCTATGCGCGTATGACTTTGCTGGGACTAATTTTAAATCCGCGCCCCTGTCTTTCGATATGGTTAGTAATAAAAACGCAGACACCGTCAAACCGTTACGGCCTGACCGTGTTCAACTCCTTTTTGATCGCAAAATTATCAAATCGCCCCCTGGAAAATTTCGTACTCGGATTATCACTAACGGCGGCCTACCCCGCATCCACATTAACTACAAATCGGTGGATCTAAAACAGTGCTTCAAAGAAAACCGTGCCGCCCGAACCGGTTGCACCATTAATAATTCTAAAGATTTCGCAGTTAACTAATTGCGAAAGGGATCAATCCAGCTTATTTGCAAACTTCCGGAGAAGGTCCTCAAAGCCCAATTTTTTCTAACAGAACTTTTGCGGGGAGAAAACTAAATCGAAGCGTTGAGATAGAGCTAAAGCTTGATGTATAATTTTGTTAAACTGATTGTAGGAAAAACCCTACATCATTTGATTGGTGCACTCATTATCACAAAATCCGCTAGATACCACAGGTCCAGGCTATTAATTATTATACTGAATAATTAAGGTAGATTAGTCGAAATTCCTTCCATGTTATTTTCTCCTGTATAATTCCCGTTACACCTTGGCATCCGTTTTGCTGTATTCATGCATTTAATCATCCCTGCCCTTCACCTGCCCCTATACTTTGCACGACATGCGGATCACTTTCGTTCAGACGAAGGGGGCGGGACTTTTATTAAAAAAATGAAAAAATGTTCTCGAAAAGGCAAACCATCTGAAAAGATGGGATGTAAAGCCACTGATCCTATTGAACAAAACAGTAGGAAAGCAGAGCTGCCGGGCGGGCCACTCCGTTATCGCGTTAACACGCGATGCGAGTGGAGACAGCACCTCTGTTAGCTGCGTCCCGCACCGAACTGGAAAAATTAGGCTAACGGAGGTATTGTTTTGAAAAGTTTTTGTTCTGCTCCCCAAAAATTCGCAAATTTTATTTTTAAAAATTTCTTTTGCCCGCGTTCAGATATCCGACTTCTGCTTTATTTTCTTTCTTTTGTTTTCATCCTTACCCCTTCAGTGGCTGGTGCTGCCCAGGTTAGCCTTGCCTGGGAAGAAAGCACCGGACCGGACGTGGCCGGCTATAAAATTCGCTACGGTAATTACAGTGGGAATTATCAATATACTGTTGATTTGGGAAATGTAACCAGCTGCACCATCTCCGCTCTTATCGAGGGTACAACCTATTATTTCGCTGCCACCGCCTATAACACAGAACAGCAGGAAAGTGACTATTCAAATGAAATATCCTACAGAGTCCCCGACGGTCCCGCCCCCACTCCTAATATTAAGGCCAACGGCTCAGATGGACCTGTAGGGCTTACTCTTGGTGAGACTCTTTCTGTAACAATAGAGCTCGACCCTGGAGATTACCCGGGTGTTAAGACAGACTGGTGGTGTTTGGCTGATGGACCTTTTGGGTGGCAATACTATGATTCGTATACAGAGGACTGGTTACCAGGATTTCATGTCTCATATCAAGGGCCTTTATTTGAGCTCACCCCTCCATCTGAAGTTTTGAATGTGTCTGATTTACCCACAGGCGGTTATATCTTTTATTTCGGAGTTGATGGAACCATGAATGGTAATTTGGATGGGCCTTTATATTATGACAGCGTGGAGGTGAATATAACACCATAGACCGTGAAAATTGGGCCGGAATTTACTCAGGCAGGGTCATTCGGCCCTGCCTTTCTTAATCATTAAATCATCAACTCAAGACTTGCACTATCTGCTATCTATCTTAACCTTTTAAGCACCTGATTTTTTTATGATATCCATACCATATCTGCAAACATTATTGCCTCTGCCTTTATATGGATCGAAATGATACCGAAGTTTTTCATAACACTACTGTGTAATCCGGCTTAAACCCCTTGTTTTCTTCGATTGAGGCGTAGCCCCGCGGGTTACACACCACCCTCGTCTTACCTATTTCGTAATCAAAGCTTTCGTGGGTGTGACCATGAATCCATAGGCGCGGTTGGTGTTCCAATATGAAGTCGTCCATGTTGGAGGCGAACGCGGCACTCACCGGGTCCGCCCTGTACCGATTCGCGATTGACCGGATAGACGGGGCATGGTGCGTCACCACAATCGACCTTTCCGGCTCTCCAGCTTTTAGGAATTCTGTTAGCTTCCGGACACTCCGGAAATGATACATTCTTGTGTCTTTCGGTGAAAGCCGCCTGTAAGTCTTGCTGTGCCGGATCAGCCTGTAATCACTCATGGTCTCAGCAGCGGCAATCGTTGAGGCGTGTTGGTCATCGAACAACTCCATATCTGACCAAAGTGTACAACCAAAAAACCGGTAGCCTCCGATCTCTACGGAGTCGTTTTCGAGGACATGGACATTGGTTCCTTCGGAACCCATTTTTAGCTTATCGATGAGTCCAGGGAATTTCTCCCGGTAAAACTCGTGGTTGCCCAAAATATACAGCACGGGAATCTCAAATTTCTGGTCTAATATCCACTGAAGCCCCCGATTCCTGACATGGACGTCGCCGGCCAAGACAACAACGTTGGCGCCGACAACTGGCGGCACGAAATTGTCGAACTCAACATGTAGATCACACAAGATATATATTTTCAAAAAATCCACCCCCGACTTGGACCAAAGTGCCAGGATGGGCATGACCGCATTCCAGTATCCATTCCAGGTATCGACCAATTCAAAAGACGGCTCGATAAAATTTCCGATGACCCACCCTTGGGTAATAATATCCATTACAGACAGCAGAGGAAACAGTTTGTGCGGAATGCGGTGGTTGGCAAATGAGATTAAAAATCAGCTTGACAGCAGGGATTACCATCCTTGTCATTCCAGCGCTCTACAATAATTCATTTTGAATTAAAGAGATTGGACGGCCCTGAGTCTCAACTGCTCACCCTTTGGCTGTGATGAAAGCCAGGATGCTGTGTTGAGCCTATCGCACCTATACGATAGTGCAAGGTTGTCCCCTTCAATACTTCCTTCATGTACCTTAAGAGGCTGCGGGAGGCTCTAAGAGAGGGGGGAATCAGCGGCCACCAGCAGAGCTGGGGGTATGAGGATGGCCCCTGGAAGGGGCCGGGGCCACCTCTGCTGGTGGCCGCTGATTGTTAAAATTTTTTTAATCTCTGTTTATCGGATCTGTTGGTTTTGATGGCCACTTGACCAACTAATCATTGGCAAGTATCTTATCTGCCTCAGCCAGCTTTGGTGGTGGTTGTACTGCTGGCGCATGCCAACAAATTGTAAAAAATATGCAAAAAAATTTTATATCAATTCATAAGCCGCCGGCATCGATCAGATTTGAACCCATCAAGCATGCCCTCGCGGTAACGGTAGAACCTTTTAAATTCTCACCGGCATAGCCGGTGGCTTATGAATTGAGTAAGTTGGTGGTACCCGGTACAGCTCCCCTTGCGGTGCCCCCGCTGCGTGAACGCAAGGAAGACATCCCCCTGCTGATCAAGTGGTTTTATGACGAACTCGTAAGAAAAATGGGAAAACGCGCCGCCGAAATCCCCAAACGCACCATGCCGATGTTGCAGCGCTACCCCTGGCCCGGCAACGTCAGAGAATTGAAGCATGCCGTCGAAGGCGCCATGATAACCGCCCGGGGCAAGAAACTGAATTTCGAGCTCCCCAAAATTGCAGACGCTGCGCTCAGCGGCTTTAAATCCTTTGAGGAAATGGAGCGCGAATATATCCTGCAGGTTCTGGAAGCCAAAAACTGGAGAATCGGGGTAATGACAGTGCGGCATCGATCTTGGGGATGCATGTCAATACGTTACGCGGCCGCATGAAGAAACTCGGCATTAAGAAGCCGAAACTATAATTGAGCGAAAAAGCTCAATGTTTGTAGTCCGTGGTCAGTTGTGTGTGGTAAAGAAATGGAAATACAACCAATTTTCTGGATGGATGGATTATTGGTATTCCGGAATTTATACCTTATTGTGCCAAAAGTTTGGCCTCCTTGATAACATTGAGAATTAAAGGCCCATCAGAGTCTTCAACCTTATTTTTAAGATGCTTGTGATGAGGGAAGCTTTTTAGATCTGGAAAATGGGGAGTGTTATCATAGCGGAAGATCAGGTTATTTTGCTGATCCTGAAAATGATACCTATAACCAAGGTGTTTTATTTGATTTGCTTCTATAACAATTGCTTCATTCACTTCAAAGAGATGACCGCTTAGGAAACGAACCCGAATTCTCAGGTTAGCACGTGAAGAAGTCAGGATCTCCTCTTCATAACGTTCAACATTAGCACTTTCAAGTCTCCGAATTGAATCCTCAATATCTCCGAGATATTGAGACAAGATATCATGCAACATTCTGCAAATGTCTTTCTATATCAAATTTAACCGTAGTGTAATGTTTATAATCATTGGACCACTCAATGAAATCAATAGAGTCCTCAAGCTGTCCCTTTGAATATCTGTCAAAAAAGTCCTCCGATGACATATGATATCGATTTTCATTTAAACTCAGTCTCTTTGCTAAAGTTATGAGGGCGTCTAAAGGCGAATCATATTCGTCTCTGTGTTTTTTCATAGGATACCCCTTTTACGCTGTACAATATTAAATAAAAAAGTCGTAAGATAAAAAATTAATGTATGTTAAACTCCATTGTATGTCAAATTGAAAACCTGAGATTCATTTAAGATATCCTGTAGGTACCTGCAATTCAGGCAATAAAAATTGATTCAGTTTAAGGATCTATTTTGCATCAGGTTATATCAAGGTATCTTATCGCATTAAAAGTTCACCTTTGCTAGAAAACCCCATCCGGGAAGACATCATGAAAGGCGGGATATACAGAATGGACTTTTTTATGTTTAACGAATTGTAGTTGAAAACGTCACCCATTCCTTTTGGTAAAATCTACAGCCCAAAATGGTTCCGTCCCCAATCACGCATCATCATCATGACATCCCTTAAGCTTTCTCCAACATCGGTAGCCGGACACGGCTATTCACCGCTTATCCGGCGGGCGGGGTTCAGGCATTTTCCCGGCTTTCTTCAAGATCGATCCATCACATAACTTGCAAGATTATTCAACAAGCGTTGAATGACGGCGATTTTGACCATTGGATTTTCTCCCAAAGGCTCGCTTACGCTGATAATGGCGGGCATCCAGATAAGCCCGCAGGGATTGTTTCTCAAGAAACGCGCGGCCCGCGGCGGCTTTTTTAAAAATGCGAATCTTTTTCTGTAGGACCTCATGCTGAAGAATCGGTGACACTTTCTGCTTTTTTGAATTTGTACTAATCCTTGCAAATCGTTCTGTATTTTGGCATTTTTGTGGGTAACTGTACCCTGATATTGCAACATTGGGGTGCACTGTCAGAATCGACTGGGTAATTCATTATTCAGCCAGCTGTCATGGAAGTGAAAATAATTGAATAGCTTACCGTGGATAGGCCTTCCCATAGCGACGGTCCTTGATCGATTGCAAAGGACACTTGCAGACAATGCCTGTGCGGTATTGCAGGCTCCGCCCGGGGCCGGCAAGACGACCTGCATACCCCTTTTCCTGCGGAAGGCACCCTGGCTCGGTGGCCGAAAAATCATTGTGTCGGCACCCCGCCGACTGGCAGCCCGGGCGGCGGCCATGCGCATGTCCGACCTTCTGGGAGAAAAGGTGGGCCGGACGGTGGGCTATCGGGTTCGAATGGATAGCCGTGTCAGCCCTGCAACGCGCATCGAAGTGATCACCGAAGGCGTGCTGACCCGAATGCTGCAAAGTGATCCATCCCTGGAGGGAGTCGGACTGGTGATTTTCGACGAGTTTCACGAACGCAGCCTGGATGCCGACCTGGGTTTGGCCTTGTGTTTGGATATGCAAGGCGTGTTGAACCGGGATCTGCGGCTGCTGATCATGTCCGCCACCATCGATACCGCACCGGTGGCCGCCATGATGGAAGATGCGCCGGTGCTCACCTGCCCGGGACGGAAGTTTCCGGTTGAAACCCGTTATGTCGGCCGCCACACTCCCACTGAATCCATTGATGCTCTCTGTGAGGTGGTGCTTTCTGCTGTCCGTGAGGAGTCGGGCAGTATCCTGGTTTTTTTACCCGGTGCTTTCGAAATTCGTCAGGTGGCGCAGCGGTTGGGAAAAGCCCGGCTGGGACCGCAGTGGATCATCGCGCCACTTTTCGGCAACCTGACGCACAGCGCCCAGAACCAGGCCATTTCGCCGACACCGGCCGGACGGCGCAAGATCGTGCTGGCCACCTCCATTGCCGAAACCAGCCTGACCATCGAGGACATCCGGGTCGTGGTGGACAGCGGTTTACAGCGGGTGCCGCGTTTTGAAATGCGCAGCGGCCTGACCCGGCTGGTCACTCTCCCTGTGTCACGGGCATCGGCCGACCAGCGGCGGGGGCGGGCCGCACGGATCGGACCGGGAGTCTGTCTGCGCCTGTGGTCCCGGGAAATGCACCACACGCTGGTCCCGGCGCACCGGCCTGAAATTCTAGAGGCCGACTTGGCCGGCCTGGCCCTGGAGCTGGCTCTCTGGGGTGTGGATGATCCCGGCCAACTGAAATGGCTGGATCCGCCACCCCGCAGCATTTTTGACAGTGCCTGCGACCTTCTCCGATCCCTCGGCGCCCTGGATCTTGATGGCGGGATTACCGATCAGGGCCGGCAGATGGCCGCCTTGCCGATGCATCCAAGGTTGGCCCACATGCTGGTTGCTGCGGATCATCTCGGGTATGGAGAGATCGCTTGCGATATGGCGGCCCTGCTCGGCGAACGCGATGTGGTTCGTTTTGACCCCGGCCAACAGGATGCTGACATACGTATCCGGCTGGATCTGCTTCAGGCCTTGCGGCGCAAACGGCCCCTGATCCGTCAGGGCGCGACCATCGATTATTCCGCCCTTCGCCGGGTGATCCGTTCGGCGGATCAGCTGCGCCGACAGCTTGGCTGCAACGCCGGCGACGATGATGCGGTTTCCATCGGACGGCTATTGGGCTGGGCGTATCCGGATCGAATCGCCCGACGCCGCCCGGGTGTCCGGGGAAAATTCCTGTTGACCAACGGCCGTGGCGCCTATCTTGATCCTGTTTCGCCATTGGCGGCCGAGAAATTTCTGGTAGCTGTCGAGCTGGATGGCGAACGCCGCGAAGCACGAATTTTCCGAGCCGCGGCTTACAGCATGGAAATTCTCTCGGAACAATTCGCCGAGCAGCTTCGCTGGACGGAAGCAGTCGACTGGGATCCCGACCGCCTGGCGGTCGCCGCGCGGCGCGATTTAAAACTGGGTGCCCTGACCCTGCGCAGTGAGCCGCTGGCCGCACCCGATCCTCAACAAGTCTTGAAGGCACTGCTCAACGGTATCCGCAAGCAGGGGCTTCAGTGCCTGCCCTGGACCAGATCCCTGAAGCGCTGGCAGGAACGCGTATGCTTTTTACGACGGATTCCGGAAGCCGAGCAACAGTGGCCCGATGTCACCAATGAGGGACTGGAAGCGCATCTGATGCAATGGCTGGCACCTTATTTGACCGGAATGACCCGACTGCGTGACCTGGCCCGAGCGCCGCTTAAAGCGGCGCTGTTCAGTATGCTGCCCCATCGGCAACATCAACGGCTTGACAAACTGGCTCCCACCCATCTGACCGTGCCGAGCGGCTCGCGCATTCCCATCGACTATTCGGGCGAAGTACCGGTGCTGGCAGTGCGCCTGCAAGAGATGTTCGGTCTTGCCCAGACTCCCACTGTGGCCGGCGGCCGGCAGCCCTTGCTGATTCATTTGCTTTCGCCGGCCGGTCGTCCGGTGCAGATCACGCATGATCTGGCGGGATTCTGGCAGTCAGGTTATCATGAGGTAAAAAAAGAAATGAAGGGCCGCTATCCCAAACATTATTGGCCGGACGATCCGCTACAAGCCCAGGCCACCGCACGGGTCAAACCGAAGGGTTAAATTTGTATTTGCAGTGTTCACAATTATATTCGTATATGGGCATGATATTCCTCCAATATTTGTAATTGATATAAAAAGTATAAGATCCCAACCGCACGTTTGCAAGAGGCAGGCTTTTCCGCTAAATCGACATCAGCACACCGAAATTGTCGTCAAAATTTCTCGCGACCATATTTTCCTTGTTTTTTCTCAATAAATCTAAAAATTTGTCGATATCATTAAGAGGTACTGGAGACTCGAAAACAAACGTTGAGATCCCCCTGCAGGAGTGTCATTTAAACCCAAGGGAATAGTGGGATGATTGAAGAATGGAATATTGGGTATAACAGCAAAAATTATCTTGATTTTAATCTCTGATTGACCAAGTTTATTGAAAAAAGGCCTCATCCTTCTGATCCCATTATTCCACCATTCCAGTATTCCATCATTCCACGGCATTTGTCTGCGACAGAGGCAGGTATGTCTAGATTGGTCTAAAGAACCCGGTTGTCAATGAGGAAGTAAATTGTGTTGGGGGCATTAAAATGAAAAAACAGCCGATGAAGCCGGTATTTCAGAAATGAAGGTTGAAATCGATATATCGGATGAGTTCAAAAAAACAGTAGAGGACGCCCTTGGGCGTTCACTGTCTTAGCAGCTGTCTCAAAACCCCGGATCAGGTTCGAGATCAGGCGGCTCACCAAAATTTCTTGATCCGAGGAGAATCAAATGAACAATTGTCTAATATTCGGCTTTCAACATTACACGAAATTGAAGTTCAGAACCATTGCAGTCATCTTATCGTTGAGCTTGTCAATTCTATTCGGTTGTTCTCATACCGAAAAAGTGCGGGTGCCTCCGAGAATAGACCTTAAAGCCTATAAAACAATCGGTGTCATCGATTTCTCCATCACCGCTGAAAGTGATTTAAGGGAATTCGTCACCCAACGCTATATCCAGACCGTTCAATCTGCGCAGCCGGGCGTGCGGCTACTGGAACTGGGGACCAAAGAGCATGTTTTGACGACTGTCAGCCGGAAGCAACTGGATCCGGCGGCGATTAAATTCATCGGCAGCGCCTATCATGTCGACGCATTAATATTCGGTCATTTTAGCGCCTCGGAACCCAAGCCGAATGTTCGGCTGTCTTCGACATGGCAGTCAATGCACGCAGGCGCGACAATTGAGGCACTACTCATTTCTAAACTCTGGGAAACCGGCAGTGGTGTCACCCTGTGGACGAACTCTACGATGAGGAAAGAACCGGTGGCCAGCTTAAAGGCGGACGCAAGCGGCAACATCGAATTTGGCGCCTCTGATCCCAAAAAGACCTACGCCAATCTCGTCCCGGAACTTGTTTATGAAAATACCACGGATTTCAGATCCTCTTATTTTTACCGCAAGGTTAAGTAAACCCGCGAAAAAATTGATTTGAATGGGATCGTCGTGGATATTTTTTGAACGCAAAGGAAAGCTAAAACTTCACAAAAAACACCGCTTTGAAGGGTAAAATTTAGCGACTCCTCAGCCATGTTGTTTATGCAGCATCGGGGTTAAGGCTAACGGAATTCAGAGAAAAGTCGAAATTATCATTCATCACTGAACAATGAAGGGCGCCGCACCTTGCCCACCTGCCAGGATTTTTTTAAGCACTCCCTCAATTTTGACCTGATTCGTCATCCCGGAGATCTTATCGAAGACGTTGCCGTCTTTGAAGAACATCAGCGTAGGAATGGATTTAATGCCATATCTTTCAGCGGTCTGCTGGCTGTCGTCGGCGTTAATTTTGGCAAACACGATCCGGTCGCCATAACTTTCAGCCAGTTTGTCAACCATCATGCCGACTCCTTTACAGGGCCCGCACCAGGGCGCCCAAAAATCAACCAAGGCCGGTTTGTCGGCCTGCAAGACTTGGGTTTCAAAGCTGTTGTCATCAATCTCCAATATATTTTCCGCCATTACTCCGATCTCCTTTCATCAATCAGCTTTTAGGTTAAATAGTAGTCTGTAATTTCACCATTTAGCGGGGTCGATAGCGTCCCCGGTTTCTTTGTTCTTAAAAGATGGTTTGATTCATAAACAATAACACCGATATCATGCTGTTTCAAGACAGCCTGGCTGGTTCCCAGGAAAACGTCAGAGTTAACTTTAATTGATTCAGATCAAAGCGGTCTACTCTAACGGGCAGGCACAAAATCCCAAATCGCAATACTCAAATTGCAAATAATATCAAAATTGATGCTGTTAAGATAGGCAGTTGTTTCTATTGACATTTAAATTTGAATCTGAAAAATTGACCACTATGGGCCCTGGAGATACACCAAAAGAAACTAAAAATAAAACCAGAATATGCCCAAGGGCATCTGTTTTTGGGCGAGCTCTATCTTAATACGGCCGAGAAAGAAAAGGCTATAAAAAATCTCAAGAGGTCCCAAGAAATGTTCCAAGAGATGGGAATGGTCTACTGGCTTGATAAGACAAAGAATGTTATGGAGAAGATATAAAATTTTTACTTATAATATCTTGTAACCATATCTGATTAGGAAAAATTATTAATATGGGTGATTTTTGCTATCTATATGGACGCATGAAATCACGTGATATTCAAATGCCAATCGAAAAATACATCGGTGTTGACGGCTGCAAAGCCGGCTGGTTTTTTAGCGCTATCGGACCGGACGATAATGTCGAAATCGGTATTTTCGAAACCATAGAAAACCTATGGCAGACCTATTCGGAAGCAAAGTGGATATTGATAGACATTCCCATCGGGCTGCCTTCAAAAGAAGTCGAGACACGGCAATGCGACAAGACTGCCAGGCAAGTATTGAGCCCCAAACGTCATTCCAGCATTTTCTCACCACCCTGCCGGGAAGCATTGGAGGCTGATAACTATCCTGAAGCATGCAGAATCAACCGGAATGTCTGCGGCCGCAAAATCAGCAAGCAGGTATGGCACATCAGCCGAAAGATAAAAGAGGTTGATGATCTGATAGCTGCCCACTCAATGGCGCAAATGAAGATGAGAGAGGCGCATCCCGAAATCTGTTTCTGGGCCCTGGCCGGCAAAAACCCTATGGCCCATTATAAAAAAAGCCCGGAAGGGCTTGCCGAACGGTTCGCAGTCCTTAGAAACTACTTCGGTCAATCACCGACCGTTGTCAAAACAGCCCTCGATCGATTCCCCCGCAAACAGCTTGCCCGTGATGATATCCATGACGCCCTGGTGAACGCCGTAACTGCGGCCCGTCTGGATATTTCAATGGAAACTCTGCCGTCCGAGCCCGAACCTATCAGGGATATGCTGGGCATTCCCATGCAGATGGTATACTCGCCTGGATAGAAGGGCCATCGGCTTAGGGTATTCGGCCGCAGGCGAAAAAAATCTTTACCCGGTTAACTTTCGAAGAACAGCCTGCCCAATGAAATCTTTGTTGCCCTTATTTCATCGGGGTTAAATCTCTGTTGCATTTATTTCATCGGGGCACAACGTCGTGATTAACCGGGGATATTAATCCTGCAAATACTATCAAAAAAAATGCTAAATATCGGATCCATTCAACACTCATTATCATTAGTTGATCTTATTCAAATCATTGCTAGATTATGGACACCATCGAAATATAGAGGGACAAATTATGATCATCAAGCCCATCATACGCCGCAATATCTGCATCAACGCCCACCCGCTGGGGTGTGCCGCCCAGGTCAGAGCCCAAATTAATTATGTCATGGATCGTGAAAAAATCGTCGGTCCTAAAAAGGTGCTGGTTATCGGCGCTTCCAACGGCTTTGGCCTCGCAGCCAGAATTGTCTCGGCCTTTGCATCCAAGGCCGCAACCATCGGGGTCGGCTTCGAAAAGCCCGCAACGCCAAAGCGAACCGGTACGGCCGGGTGGTATAACATCGAAGCATTCAGACAGGAAGCTGAAAAAGCGGAGTTGCCGGCCTGGAATGTCAATGGCGATGCGTTTTCGGAAGAAACGAAATCCAACATCCTGGACATTATCAAGGACCAACTGGATACCATTGATTTTTTGGTATACAGCATCGCAGCCCCCAGAAGGATCGATCCGGCGACGGGCGAAATATATTCTTCCGTCATCAAACCCATCGGCAAACCCTTCGCCGCAAGTTCAGTCGATTTCCTCTCCGGTGTCATCAGCGAGGTCTCCGCCGAGCCGGCAACCGCTGAGCAAATCGCCCATACCGTCAAGGTGATGGGCGGCGAGGATTGGAAGCTTTGGATCGAGAAACTGCTGAATGAAAATCTTCTTGCCATGGGGTTCAAGACGATTGCATTTTCCTATATCGGCTCTGAACACACTCGTTCTTTGTACCGCGACGGTACCATCGGTGCCGCCAAGAAGGACCTGGAACAAAAAGCTGAGCATATCAACACCATGCTGACTGCCATTGAAGGCCAGGCCCTCATCAGCGTCAACAAGGCGCTGATCACCCGTGCCAGCGCAGTCATACCGGCAGTCCCCCTGTATACCGCACTGCTCTACCGAATCATGAAAGATAAGAACCTGCACGAAGGCTGCATCCAGCAAATGTACCGGCTCTACCATGATTTTTTGTTTAGCGGGAATTCTCCCAAAGTGGATGACGAAGGACGAATCCGCATCGATGACTGGGAAATGCGACCGGATGTCCAACGTGAAGTTGCCGCCCTCTGGAACGAAATAAATCAGGAAAATATTGGGGAGCTGTCAGACATCCGGGGATTAAGAGAAGAATTTCTGCGGCACCACGGATTCGGCATGCCGGGGATTGATTATTCACAGGATGTACCGCCGGACATGTTTTAAAATTTAGGTTAAACCGTTCAGAGTTCAACGTTTCTGGTTGAAAAACCGAACCGATTCGTATCAAAATGTCATTAACCTAAGACATGGTGTTATCCATGTGGGAGCGGCTTTCCAGCCGCGATAAACGACGGCAGCACGGTGTTGTTGCGATATTCTCCCGCTGGCGGGGTCACACAAACTAAAGTCGTATTCTTGTAATAATGTCTCACTCTATCGTTATAAGTGCTCCGTCGGCGGCGCTGAAAACTTTATTTTCTGACAACATGTTGTCAGAAAAGCCGCGATAAGGGCCTAAGTTGAGCGAATCCATCCTTCGTCATTCAAGTTCCCCACCGCCGCTCAGCGCGTCAACTGGCGATATTTAATGCGGTGCGGCCGGTCGGCTTCCGCACCTAAGCGCTTTCTGCGGTCGGCATCATACTCCGACCAGTTGCCCTGGAAAAAAACCACCTGGCTGTCTCCTTCGAAAGCCAAGATGTGGGTCGCAATACGGTCCAGGAACCAGCGGTCGTGGCTGATCACCACCGCACACCCGCCGAATTTCTCCAGGGCCTCTTCCAGCGCACGCAGGGTGTTGACATCCAGATCGTTGGTCGGCTCGTCCAGCAAGATGACGTTCGCCCCCTCCTTGAGCATCTTGGCCAGATGCACCCGGTTACGCTGGCCGCCGGAGATGGTCCCCACCTTTTTCTGCTGATCGGATCCCGAAAAGTTGAAACGGGCAACGTAAGCACGCGAGTTGATCATCCGGTTGCCGAGTTCGAGCTGTTCGTTGCCGGCGGTAATTTCCTCCCAGATGGACTTAGCGGGATTCAGCTCCCGCCCCTGGTCGACATAGGCGAGTTGCACCGTCTCACCGACTCGAATACTGCCGGTGTCGGGTCTGTCCCGACCGGTGATCATATTAAACAGGGTCGTTTTACCTGCCCCATTGGGGCCGATCACACCGACAATGCCGCCGGGCGGAAGGCGGAAGTTCATGTCTTCGACCAGCAGCCGTCCGTCAAAAGACTTGCTGACCTGTTCCGCTTCAATCACCACGTCACCCAATCGTTGCCCCGGCGGAATATAAAGTTCAAGATCTTTCTCCTGGTTTTGCGCCTCCTGGGAGAGTAGCTTTTCGTAGGCGTTGATCCGGGCCTGGCCTTTGGCATGGCGTCCTTTGGGAGACATGCGGATCCATTCGAGCTCACGTTCCAGGGTCCTTTGTCGTGCACTTTCAGACTTTTCCTCCCGTCGCAGGCGCTCTCTCTTCTGCTCCAGCCAACTGGAATAATTCCCCTTCCAGGGAATCCCCTCACCACGGTCGAGTTCGAGTATCCACCCGGCCACGTTGTCGAGAAAATAGCGATCGTGGGTAACCGCAATGACGGTCCCCGGATACTTTTTCAGGTGCTGCTCGAGCCAGGCGACACTCTCGGCATCAAGGTGGTTGGTCGGCTCGTCCAGCAGCAAAATGTCGGGCTTTTGCAGCAGCAGGCGGCAAAGGGCCACGCGGCGTTTCTCACCGCCGGAAAGAACTTTGACCGGAGTGTCTCCCGGGGGACAGCGCAATGCGTCCATGGCCATTTCCAGGCGTGCATCCAGGTCCCAGGCGTCCACCATATCGAGCTTTTCCTGGACCTGGGCCTGATTCTGGATGAGCTTGTCCATCTCATCGTCGCTCATGGGTTCGGCGAATTTCATATTGATCTCCTCAAACGCCTTGAGGAGGTCAACCGTTTCCTGAACACCCTGCTCAACAACCTGCCGGACCGTCAGATCGACATCTACCAACGGTTCCTGTTCAAGATAGCCCACGGTGTGTCCCGGAGAAAGGATTGTCTCGCCATTGAAATTCCTGTCCTCCCCGGCGAGTATGCGCAGCAGGGAACTTTTGCCGGCGCCGTTCAGGCCCAGTACGCCGATTTTGGCCCCATAAAAATAGGACAGCGAGATATCCTTTATAACCGGTTTTTTATCGTAAAACTTGCTGACTTTGATCATCGAATAAATGATCTTGTTCGGCTCGGTGCTCATAATTCAGATCCTCCGGTAAAAAAATCCAGGGGTCGTGACCCCCATGTTTTTTGATTACTAAGTAATAAGGATATCTAAGAAAAGCCAAAACCCCACTTTCAAGGATAAATGGGGTTTAGGAAAGCAACTCATGGTAACCTGATATCTAATTCAGCAAATGCGGTATGTAAAAATTTCAATACCTGAATATCAGATTGAATAATTGGAGGTCAAACAAAATTTAATAAACTACTCCTGCGCTGCAAGTTCTTTCTTTTTTTTGGACTGGATATTTCCGTAATCATCCGGGTTCCATGTCTGATCCGACGTATCGCCGGATTTCGGTGGTTCATTTGATTTTCGGGGGGATTTGGTGTTTTTTCGGTAAATTACCTCCACCATCGACTTACGATTGATGAAATGCCGCTTTTTTTGCACCATCGAACTCCTTTTGTTGAAATCGCACCCAAGATAGGTCTAAGAAAATATCGGCATAAATTGGAAAATCTTTACTGGAAAGTACTAATTAATGGAGGAAATGGGCTTTTTCTAAAGCAGTCTCAAGTTTCAGGCCCCTAAAGCGCCAAATGTTAACGGTCCAATGCGATATACCGGCTAATTTAGAATCGAATTCTTAGGGTGGCATCCCCACCTATCTTTCCTGAGACTTGGCTTTCAGAGCTAGAATAAGCAAAGAAATAATCAACAGAAAAACGGTGTTCATGATCCACCCCGGTCTGTAGGAGCCGGTTCTATCGAAAATAAAACCGCCCAGAATAGGGCCCAGAGCGCCGCCGATTCCCGTTGAAAAAAGGGTGAGCAGGCCATAGGTGACCCCCAGGACCTGCCGGCCGAATCGATCCGAGATTAAATAGGGTGTCACCGGTGCCAGGGACCCGTAACCAAATCCATAAAATATTGCAAACCCGTATAACATGACAACGTTGGTTGTCCGGTAGAGCAGGAACATACCCACTGCCATCGCCAAGAAGCCGAGTGCCGCCGAATATTTGGCATCTCGGATCCGATCGCAGAGCCACCCGAAAAAAAATTTACCACCGCTGCCCATTATGCCGATAACGCCGATGGCCGCAGCCGCCTCTATTTTATCGATTCCGTTATTTATTGCATACGCCACCTGATGGACAAAGGTCATCATCACCGTCATAACGGCAAATATATTACAGACCACCAGCAGCCAGAACCGGGAGTCTGCCAGAATCGGTTTCAGGGACGGTTTTCCAATGGTGCCGTCGGGTGGATCGGTATTCGATGCCCTGGGGGACAGCGGCTCACCGTCCGGCTGCAGTCCATAGCGTTCAGGATGATCTTTTCCCATGAATATCTGTGACATGACGATTCCAACAACGCATGTCAGGGCGCCGATGCACAGGAATCCGACCCGCCACCCAAAATTTTTAACGATATAACCGGCTAGCGGCGCCATGATCATGGTACCCAACCCAATCCCCATAGCGGCTATCCCAATGGCGATGCCCCTCTTTTTGACAAACCATTTTCCGATCGAGGCTGTACAGGCAACAGCACCGCTTCCGGCCGAACCGATCCCGACCAGCACGCCATAGGACAGGTAGAGTCCCAGCGGGGAGGTGACAAAGCTTGCCGCAACAAAACCGGCGGTGGTAAAAAGAACACTGACGGTGGTGATCCATTTTGGGGCGACCCGGTCCAGCAGCCAGCCCGCAAAAACACCGGCACTGGCATACATCAACAGGTTGATGGATGCGGCCAGGGAAATGACGGTCATGGGCCAGTTGTATTCAGCGAACATGGGCTTGACAAAAACCCCGAAGGAATAGCGTGCACCATAAATCAAAGTCAGCATGACAAAGGAGCTGAAAACCACATACCAGCCCCAAAAGACAGGCCCTGTTTTATGGATATTCCTTGTCCGGGAGAAAAATTTTTTATTGGCTTGCGACATCAAGTCAATTTTATCCTACAAGGGGTGCTTGAAATTCCATCGGCAATATTCGAGAACTGTTTTTGGTTAGCCGTGTCGCAACGCGATCTTTTCAAACATGACCACAAGTCCGGCGCCAAGGGTATAAATGGATTCAATGGGGAGATTATCTTCGGCTTTTGAATCGAAAAAGACATGGAGATCGGATGCCAGATCATCTTCCGGCTTCCAATAACAAATCAGAAGCGGTACTTTCGGCAGTGGATGCAAAACAAGTGAAATATCAGATGCGTAATGATTTTTTACCTGCCTTCCATTGAAAAGATGAATCATGTCCTCAAAAAGGTCCGTATAGGTATCGGCAACCTTTTTTAAGGGTTTTTCACATCTCTGCTCAAAAAGCCGGTACCATTTCTTCCCGCCTTCCAGTTCCCGGAACGGAACCCATTTGCCTGAAACAGGAGTTCCCGCGCCCTCTAATATATAGTTGAGTACCGGCACCGCTATCCATGAATGGACGTGAATATCAGTCGATATATTGCCGTCTGTGTCAACGCTGAAGTCCTTGCCAAGACACTTGATCGTCAATTTTTCGTTGGATATTTTCTCACCCAGCCTCTGGGCTGATGAGGAAAGATCTATTTTAACGATTTTTCTTTTCAAATGTTCAATTGATTCGTATTGCATCTGTTCAAGGGGTATCTGATTGGCGGCCATCCCACCGTGCCGTTCGATTATCTCTCGATCAAGTTGAGGGCATTCATCAAGCCGCTTTTGACCCTGGAACACTGCCGCAGCAAAAGCCAGACAGGTCGGTTTGTTACACTTTCTGCAATTTGATTTATCTAGTAGCTTGAAGATTTCCATAGGATTTTTAAACTGATCCATGCGTCACCCCTCTTATTTTTTGTCTTGCTCAGCGGTACAATAAATTATGGTACTATAAACTATATTTAAGGTCGATACAATTGGTATCCCGGCTTACCATCCGCACGTTAATGGTCATATAAGCTATCCATTCAAACTGTAATATCAAAAAAAATGAACCTCTCAAAATCCGTAAATTGATCCTTTTTTTATAATTGCCCTTTGGCAGCGCATGCTGATAAATAAAGGGTACCGAAAGTCGATACTTTAGGAGTCGGCACCACCGAAATTTAAATCATCTGATGGTAACTTAAACAGGCAAACCACCTGGCGTCAGTTGAGAGTGCGGTCATGGGGTTTCAAATTTGAATCAAACTGCAAGGACAGCAATTTTTACAATTCTGGCAATTTTGTCAGCTTCCCAGGCAATATGCGTTGAGGAAGAACCAGTCCGGCAACATCACAAATGGTTGTATGAGATACGGGCAGGTATTTTAGCCCATGATGTGCCGGTTTGGAGTCGCTCTCGCCAGGAAGGAGGCGTTGACTTTAATGCCGAGTTTATTTTCGGGTTTCCAAACTACCGGATATTTTCCGGTATCGTCCGCACCAATCTGGGCTTTAGCCTGAATAACCGGGGAGATACGAGTAAAATTTATTCCGGTCTGCTTTGGGAATATATGTGGGATTCCGGTCTCTTTTTGAATCTTGGCCTTGGATTGGCTGCGCATGACGGGGATTTAGAAAATAGTGATGATAAAAAGGAGCTGGGATCACGGATTCTCTTTCGGATACCGATTGAAATGGGTCTGTTATTTACCCCGCATCAGGGGGTATCAGTTATGTTCGATCATGTATCCAATGCCTATCTGGCCGACCCGAATGAAGGTCTTGATACCGTGGGTCTTCGTTATACCTATCGATTTTAGTGCACAAATTAAATTATAGAACCTAACCCGGATAAACCGGAAATAACAAATAACAAACACCAAATTACAAATAAATTCTAAATCATAATATCCAAATCTCAAATAAGATCAAAACCCAATTGTTTGGGATTTTGAATTTCGGTCATTATGATTTGTTTGGTATTTGTGATTTGCTACCGATTTTACCCTTGGGGTTTATCTGCCAGTCAACCCCTGAGCCTGCAAAATGCTTTAAGATCGGAGATAGATAACCCAATCGGTCTAAATTGTCGCTTTGGTAATTTCAATATTCAATGACCGAAACAGGATTGGATCTAAATCATTGGCAATGTTTCACACGAGCCAAACCTTGAACCTCTGAACCCTGAACCTTTGAACGTTTACCTTATCCTTTTCTATCCACCCACCATTTATCGATTCGAGGCGGGCTGAATTTAATCAGTTTGTCCAGCAGGCCTTCAGGATTAGCATCCATTAAAACCATGTCCCTGAATCCCTGCACCAGAAAACCTTCCGACACCATATGATCGATAAACTCACATAGACGATCGAAATACCCCTCGACATTCAATAATCCGAGGGGTTTTTCATGGATCCCGAGCTGCGTCCAGGTCAGCATTTCTATGGTTTCTTCAAGCGTTCCAAACCCGCCCGGCATCGAGATAAAGCCATCTGCCAATTCTGCCATCAGAGCTTTGCGTTCATGCATCGAGTCGACAATCCGCAAATCCTGAAGATGGGTAAAAGCAACTTCCTTTTCGACCAGAACCTGCGGGATGATACCGATAACGTTGCCGTTTCTGCCAATCATGGCGTTGGCGATTTCACCCATCAGACCGACGTTGCTTCCGCCATAAATCAGCGTGATATCGTTTTGCGTTAGTGTTTCCCCCAATTTACGGGCAGATTTTATATATTTAGCGTTATTTCCGGCACTGGAGCCGCAGAAGACGCAAATTCGTTTCAACTTGATTTCCTTTTCACAAAATGTTTCAGCGCATCTTCACCACTCAAAGCTTCTATGAGACGGTCCAGTTCCGTTACGCCGTTGTAAGGGGCAATGCCGATGCGCACCAGTCCGCCTCGATCCAGAAGCCCCAGCCTTTCAACCAGGCGAATGGCATAAAAATGACCACCCCAGACAAACAGTCCCCTGCTTCCCAGATATTTAGCGACCTGATCCGCGGTGTATCCTTCGTAGGTCAAAGAGACGGTGGAAGTGCGCGGCTGTCCCGCTACCGGCCCGTAAATGGTTGCTTTGGGAACATTGGCTGTGATGGTCTCGATTAAATACCCGGTCAGCGTCATTTCGTATTCTTCAAAAGCCCGCAACCCGGCCAGGATCTGAGTCCTGCGGCTGTCTTTCAAATCCCCGGCTTGCCCATCAAATTCAGTTCCGAATTTCAGGCCGGTGTCTGCAATAAATTCCACCGCCGCAAAGGCACCGGCAATTCCTTCGTGCTGAAGCGTTCCGGTTTCGATCATAAAGGGCGGAGTCTGCTGCTGGGTCCGAAGATTTAAAGGGCTCAGTTTACTCAACACTTCTTTTTTAGCATACATCACGCCGATATGGGGCCCGAAAAATTTATAGGCCGAGCACAAAAGAAAATCCGCATCCAGTTTTTTGACATCGAGGGGCCCGTGGGCCGCGTAATGAACGGCATCCACCACCGCAATGGCGCCGACCTCATGAGACATCTGAATAATTTTCTGAACGTCGCTGATGGTCCCCACCCCATTGCTGGCATAATTGACGGCCACCACCTTCGGTTTTTTTAAAAGCTTGTTCCGGAAATCTTCCATATCGAGGGTACAGGTACTGATATCCATGGCGACATCTCCCACCTCAATACCCCGGTCCTGTAACTGCAGCCAGGGTCCCCGATTGGCTTCGTGGTCCAATTCAGTAATCAGCACGGTATCCCCGGGCGCCATCTGCCGCACCAGGGCTTGCGCCAAAGCGAAATTCAGGGTGGTCATGTTGGCACCGAAGACGACCTCATCCCAACTGCAATTGAAAAAGTCGGCAAAGATGTCCCGGGCAGCTTGAATCATGGCGGATGTGTTTTGCGCGGTTTCAAACTGGTCCCCCATATTGGCGTTCATGTTAACAAGATAATGTTTTACGGCCGCAATTACAGAGTCCGGCACCTGGTAGCCGCCGGGGCCGTCAAGATAGGCGACCGGGTAACCGTTGACTTCTCTTTGTAAAGCCGGAAACTGTTTCCTGACGTATTCGAACAACTGATCATTCATTTCTAAATCCTTTTTTTATTTCAGCATGTTTCGCAATTTCCCCTGCTAGCCAGGGTTCGGGAACGGAATAAATGTTCGGATTTGCACCTATCAAGCATGCCCTCGCGGAAACGGTAAAACCTTTTAAATTCTCACCGGCCGGTGTCTTATGAATTGAGTCAGTGCATGATTTGGACTACAGCTCTAATAGCGCCTGCTCCACGACTTCCGTTAAGGCGGGATGGATGTAGATTACCTGTGCCATCTCATCGACGGTTTGACCGTACTTCATCCCCTGCACCAGGGGCTGAATCAGCAGGGAGGCCTGCGGCCCGATAATATGGGCCCCAAGTAATTGTCGGGTGGTGGGATTCGCCACCACTTTAACAAAGCTATCGGTATCTTCACTGGCCCACCCGCAGGCCGTATCCGCATACTTGCGCGTCGCCTTCACGTGATCCACGCCACGTTGCTGAGCCGTACGTTCTGTCAGGCCGACACTGGCAACCTGCGGGTGACCAAAAATTGCATGTGCTGCCAATCTATTCGGTCGAGGGTGTGGTGTACACCCAGCTTGGCCGCATGCCGGGCCGTTTCGACCACCTCAGCTGGATACAACAACATTTTAGACGGAATGCAACCACGATTTAGACAGGTGCCCCCGAACTTATCCGGCTCCACAATTGCCAGGCGCCAATTCTCCATCTCAGGCACCGGGATCATGTTGCCGGAGCCCGCCCCCACAATAATCAAATCATAAGTCTGAACGTCTTGACTCACAGTTTTTCAACCTCTCAATCGGTGCCCCCCAATATTTCCACTCGCTGAACCCACCGCCAATCTGGCTAACGGGCTCGAGGCTCATTTTTGCCATCTGTTGGGTCGCCGGAACAGAGCACACCCCGGCGGCGCAATAGAACCCGTATCTTTTCCCGAAATCAAACACGTCTAACAAAGAAAACTTGTATGTCTGCCCCGATGGTATAACCCTATGTGGGTTTCGATGCCAATGTCCCTTTTTAAGGCTTATCGTGATTAAAAGTCAACTTCCAATTTTGCCCTTCCCATAGGCGTGCAGATCGAGATCGGACCACGGTGAACGCCGGCTTTAAATGCTTGTCGGACCAGATTAACACATCAAAAATTAATGTAAGATATTATTTAAATATATTGACATTTACTGCTTTACTATTTAGGCTCGACCTGATTTCAGTCCGTTTTAATTGTGATCATGCCCGGGCGGTCATCCCGAATGAGCCGTAATGACGAATTTCCAACGACCCGTCACACCGGAAAAATCAGAAACAATTAAAGCTGTCCTGAGCGGCCCGAGATGTCGCAGTATTAGACCAACGCGGGGTAGGTATGAAAGAAAAACGCTGGAAACCATGGGCGCTGCTGGCGCCTTCCATGAGCGCAGTT
>CAVXXE010000026.1:0-36939 GCA_963765595.1 uncultured delta proteobacterium | reverse complement strand
TGGGCCCGAACGAACGGGTGTATCTGGGAGAGGACCTCCAGGATGTTTTGGTCTTCCATCCCGAGTCGGCCATGTAATTACTCCGCCCTGAAAAATAACGATAGCAGGTGTGGACAAAACAAATTTGTCTTTAAAATCTGGTGAAAATATTTTGATGTTAATCCGGGCGGATTAATTAATCATTTTTTATAAAAGAAGTGCACAAAGGCGTATACGTACTGAAAAATTTTTCTAAATCCAAAAAAAATACGAAATTTCAGATGCTTAGGTGGCACTATTTTTTTACATCAGCATCTGAGATGAAATTAAAAAGTCAAAAAAAGCATCAAAAAATGCGCAGCATAAAATAATTAATCCGCCGGACCTTCAATCTAACAACTTTTTTTAGTTTTCAAAGAAAAATTTCCAACCATAAATGTGCTACTTTTCAGGGCGGATTAATTAGGAGGAAATATGATCGTTGCCAAAAGAAAACCTTTTGCAGAAATAAAAAATTTGCTCAAGAACTACAAGAAAGTCCTCAACGTGGGATGCGGCACCTGTGTGTCGGTTTGCCTTGCAGGCGGTGAAAAGGAGGTCGATGTTCTGAATGCCGAATTGGATATGGCCCGCAAGCTTGAGGACAACCCGATCGAATTGGGTGCCAAGACGGTAGAAAGACAGTGTGACCGGGAATATCTGGCAGAGCTGGATGATGTGGTGAAAGACTATGATGCCATCCTGTCAATGGCCTGCGGTGTCGGCATTCAGTTTCTGGCGGAAAGATTCCCGAACATTCCTGTTTTCCCCGCTGTGGACACGTCCGGCCTGGCGGTGAACCAGGCGGTGGGCTGGTATGAAGAACGGTGCCGCTCGTGCAGCAGTTGTGTGCTCGGACTCACCGGGGGGATTTGTCCGGTTACCATGTGCGCCAAAGGCTTGTACAACGGACCCTGTGGCGGAACCAATCTGGGCAGCTGTGAAATCAATACGGAACAGCCCTGTGCCTGGTATTTGATATATGAGAGATTGGAAAGACAGGGACGGTTGGACTGTATCCTGGAGATTACCCCGGCGGTGGACTGGCACAACCAGGTGCCGCGAACCCTGGTTCAACCCGGATATAAAAAACCGGAAGAGCCGGAATCAAAAAAATGACGAATGACAAATGACGAATGATGGAATCGCTCTCCGAGGCGTAGGCGTACAACCCCTACGAGCCGGAGGCTTCGCGCTGTCATTTTTTATGATCTTTTTTATAAAGGAAAATGGAAATGAAATCAGGCAGTAATCTGGAGAAGGTGTTGAAGGCAGGCCATTTTGCATTTACCGGTGAATTGGGGCCGCCGCGGGGAACCAACGCCGGAGAGGTGAGGAAAAAAGCATCCCATCTGAAAGGAAGTGTGGATGCAGTCAACATCACGGATAATCAGACCTCCGTGGTGCGCATGTCAAGCTGGGCTGCCTGCCTGATCTTGATACAGGAAGGTCTGGAGCCCAATTTTCAGATGGTTTGCCGCGATCGCAACCGTCTGGCCATGCAAGCCGATATCCTGGGTGCCTATGCGCATGGTATTCGAAACATGTTGTGTCTTTCAGGCGACCATCAACAGTTTGGAGATCATCCCACCGCCAAAGGCGTATTTGACATCGATTCCATGCAACTGATCAGCATGGTCAAGGGCATGCGGGATGACGGTAAATTCATCGGTGGCGGGGATATCGAAGAACCGCCCCGGATTTTTATCGGCGCAGCCGCCAATCCGTTTGCAGAGCCCTTTAACTGGCGGGTGTATCGCCTGGCAAAAAAAGTCAACGCCGGCGTGGATTTTATTCAGACCCAGTGCATTTACAACATGGACAAATTTCGGGAATGGGTCAAGCAGGCCAATGACATGGGGTTGACGGAAAAAGCTTATATCCTGGCAGGTGTCACTCCCATGAAAAGTGTTGGTATGGCCAGGTACATGAAGGCCAAAGTTCCGGGAATGGACGTGCCCGATGAAATTATAAAAAGGTTGCAGGGCGCCGGCAAAGGCAAAGTCGCCGACGAAGGCATCAAGATAGCCTGCGAACAGATCGAAGAATTCAAGGAAATGAAAGGTGTCGCCGGTGTTCATCTGATGGCCATCGAGTGGGAGCACAAGGTGCCGGAAATTGCCGAAAAGGCCAAGGTACTGCCAAGACCCCAGGTGGATTGATCCGGCCCGCGAAGGTCATTTTCAGTTCGCGAATGCATGATATGACATCCTTCAGACAAGGTCCGGATTGAAACCGACTCCAAACCCTGTCCTGTAATTTTCGGGACAGGGTTTTTTTCATCTCCCCTTCAAATCTACTCGACATTCAATATTCACTACCGGGGGCAGGTTGCCCAAGGGTGCAAGGAGGTTTACAGAAATGGTCGAAAAAGTCCAACACCCGATAGCTGCAGAAATTATAAAACGCTTCGCCCAACGGACCCTTCGATCCAAGAATTTCGACGCCAGAGCTAAAGCGCGCCTGCCCGGCGGCGACACCCGGGCGGCGACCTATTTCGCCCCTTATCCGGCTTACATGACTTCCGGCAGCGGCTGCTATCTCTATGATGTCGACGGCAACGAGTACCTCGATCTGCTGAACAACTACACCTCACTGATTCATGGCCACGCCCATCCGGACATCACTACAGCCGCCACGACTCAGCTTGAAAAAGGTACGGTGTTCGGTGCGGCCGGCGAAATTCAGTTCCAGCATGCCGAACATTTGTGCCACCGCATTCCCTCAATGGACCAGGTCCGCTATTGCAACTCGGGCACCGAGGCGACGCTGTTTGCCATCCGGGCTGCCCGCGCGTTTACGGGCAAGGATATCTTCATCAAAATGGACGGCGGCTATCATGGCTGCCACGATGCCGTTGAAGTCAACATTTTTGCCGACCCCGAGTCCGACTCCGAAGGCTCGCCCGCCAAACACATCGGGCCCGGTATGCCGGGCAGCGTTCTCGAGGACGTGTTAGTCGTGGCTTTCAACGACCTCGATGCCGTCGAGGACATGCTCAAAACCAACGTTAACAAAGTCGCCGCTATTCTGACCGAGCCGCTGATGGGTGCGGCCGGCGTCATATGCCCCCAGCCCGGTTATCTTAAAGGACTGCGGGCATTGGCCGACAAATACAACGTGGTGCTCATTTTCGACGAAGTCATGACGTTTCGTCTCAGTGCGGGAGGGCTGCAGGAAATAGAGGACGTCCAACCGGACCTGACCACCCTGGCTAAAATAATCGGCGGAGGACTGCCCATCGGCGCTTTCGGCGGCCGCAAGGACATCATGTCGCGATTTGATCCGGCCCATGAAGATCCGATTTTTCATTCAGGCACTTTCAACGGCAACAATATCACCCTGGCAGCCGGCATGGCCGCGATGAGGCTATACGACCGGGCGGCGGTCACACGGCTCAATCAGCTGGGCGACAGGCTCCGAGACGGCTTCACGGCCGCCTTGAAAGACATCGCTCTGAAAGGGTGCATCTCAGGCCTGGGTTCCCTGTTGCAAGTGCACTGGCAGGAACGGAAGCCCGCCAACGCAAGGGATTCCATCGTGGGATTGACGAAAGCCGGGGAATTGCCCAGGCTGATCCACCTGGAGATGATGAATCGCGGCGTTTACGCCGCCGGCCGGGGCATGTTCGCCCTGTCCACACCCATGACACAAGAGGATATCGACCAAGCCGTTGTATCGTTTAGAGAAACACTCTCAATCCTCAAACCCTATATTGCAGACATGACACCCCATCTGCTCGCAGATTGAAGATTATAAGGCTGAAAAGATAAAGATAAGAAGTTGCTTTTCCGAAGCGGAAAAATCGGAAAAGGTGAATTGTGCCCCGGCATCAGCTGCAGCGCAACATATTGAGGCGTTAATTAATCGGAACCGATAGCTATCCAGATAACGAAAGCGGGCTTTATTGTCAACAGTGATTTTTAGACGATAAATTGAGCATTTAGGCAAATTTGAGCGTAGCTCACCACGTTGCCCGGGGCTGGATTTTTTTATAGGTAAGTTTCAATCGGATAATCAACATCGATTATGTAATCATCCGCGCTGGGCGATGAGGACTCATCATAAATAATTATGGCTTCAGTTGGCGGGTCATTGGCTCGTGGAGGTGGTTTGCGCTTGACATCCCACAAATTCAGATGCTTGAGGATCTTTTTAACTATTTCCGAATCTTCGATGAAAGAAATTATTTTCATAGATCCCATACATTTAGGGCATAATAAGGGGTCTACATGGTAAATTTTTTGAATTATAGGTCATGCGCTCCTGAGAAAAGGAGGCTCAGATGATGTAGCGCGCTAGATTTTCCAGGCCTTCTTCATTAATAAACTAATAAATACTCATGATCAGAAAATTTAAAGAGCGACTTGATTGTATCGAAAGCAACATCCTGAAAGGTCAAACGAAGATTTGACCTAATTGTCAAAAAACAACCTTGTCTTTTTATAGAAAAATGATAAAATTAGATACTGTTTATTGCTAAGATTGTTTGTCCTCAAGTTTCCATACCCTGTCGGCTGCTGATTTTGGAGTTATCATGTACGTTTGAGCGAGATTTTTTGCTTGGTTTTCAAAACTAAGGATTTAAATTATGTATCGAAATGCTCTGACAGATTTGAAGGACTGGAAAAATCAGAAAAATCGCAAACCCTTGGTCTTGCGAGGAGCCAGACAAGTCGGCAAGACCTGGCTGGTTAGAGAGTTTGCCAAAGAAAATTTTGATCACTTAATAGAGATCAATTTTGATCAAACGCCGGAACAGGCGAAGCTTTTTGTCAAAGGCGATGTCGATCGATGTCTGCAGTTATTGGAAATGGAGCACAATCTGGATATCATCCCTGGTAAAACTCTTATATTTTTGGATGAGATACAAGCCGTACCTGAGATTCTCCCTTATTTACGATATTTTTATGAGAAACGACCGGATATATTTGTTCTAGCAGCTGGTTCTCTTCTGGAGTTTTTATTGTCTGAGCATGATTTTTCAATGCCCGTTGGAAGAATAGAGTATTTGCATCTGGGGCCAATGACGATTGAGGAGTTTTTATTGGCATTGGATCAGCAGCGGCTGGTCTCATTTTTGTCCGGCATCAATCCTCATGATTCTATTCCGGAATCGATACATCAGAAATTATTAGATTCTTTGAAACTTTTCTGGATTGTTGGTGGAATGCCTGCTGCCGTAGTAGCATATCGGGACTCCAAATCATTTCAGCAGCCAAACAAAGAGCATGGGATCATACTTCAAACATATGAAGATGATTTTTCAAAATACCGAAAACGTATCTATCCACAAAGAATCCGAAAAGTGTTTCATCGAATACCGGCGTTGGTGGGAAAGAAGCTTAAATATGTCAGTCTTGATTCTGATGAAAGATCAAAAGATCTGGCGGACACGCTAGATCTTTTGGAAATGGCAAAAGTTATTTACAGAGTTCACCATAGTGCAGGCAATGGTGTTCCTCTTGGTGCGGAGATGAAAGCAAAAGATTTTAAACCACTTTTTCTGGATACCGGATTAATGACTCAATCCCTTGGACTGAATCTATCGACTCTGCAGGCTGTGAAGGATTTGACTTTGGTAAATAATGGTGCGGTAGCGGAACAATTTATCGGTCAACACCTTCTTTATCAAAATCTGAGTTACGAGAAACCAGAATTGTATTACTGGAACAGAGAGAAAAAGAGTTCTTCAGCAGAAGTGGATTACCTGGTATCAATTGAGAACAAGGTTATTCCGGTCGAAGTCAAAGCGGGAGCATCGGGATCATTAAAATCACTGCAGGTTTTTTTAGCAGAGAAAAGAGTCCCTGTAGCACTGCGTTTCAACTCCATGACACCGTCCTTAACGGAATTAGCTGTGAAAATTAAAGGCACATTCGAACATCCCTATCTATTTCTTTCATTACCGCATTATCTCGTCTGCCAGGCAAAACGACTTTTGAAAGAGCTGTAAAAATGTATCTTTGTCAGAGATAGACCGGCAAAAAAGTTAAAGGGAACCGGTCTGCATTTCGGCATTTGGGAATCCGGGGTATCACAGGCCTGCAGGCGTGTAGCCCAAAAGATAGAAAAAGATAAGCCAGGACTAAAATTTAGCCTTTTTTCTTTAACCCTTTTTACCTTTTTTAATAAACGAACCACTAAACCCCTGAACCCTAAACCCCTGAACCCAGAACCCAGAACAAATGGACATCTCAATTCGAGTTTTAGCACCTGACGATCTCGACATCGCCGACGGTCTCGTCACGTCGGCCTTTGGATTTAAAGACAGCAGGGCAGGGGAGATCCAACGGTATTTTACTTTAGAGCCAAACCGCTGGTTTCTTGCCACCTATAGGGATCAGCCGGCGGGTGTGGTGGGGGCCACGAATTATGGGCCCTTTACCTATCTGGGCATGATGACGGTCCGCAAGGAGTTGCAGCGCAAGGGCATCGGACAGGCATTGCTGCAGCATATGCTGGACTGGTCGGCGGCGCAGGGGATATCCTACCTGCGACTTGACGCCAGTGATGCCGGATTTCCGTTGTACCTTCGATTCGGCTTCGAAGTGCTCGATCAGGCGCTTATGTTCCAGCCGGCGGATTATTTACCCTCTTCAAATTTTCCGCAACAGGTTCAGCCCCTGCGTTTGCCAGATATCCAGGCCCTGGCTGATTTTGATACCCCGATTTTCGGGGCCAATCGCGCCGGCCTCTTCCATGCGCTGCTGACGGATTTCCCCGAGCGCGGCTTTGCAGTCTACGATGCGTCCGGGGACATGGCTGGGTACCTGTTTGCCCAGACCCGGCGCTTGGGCCCATGGGCGGCTCGCTCGCTGCGGGCTGCGGAATCCCTCCTGCAAGCCGCTTTGACACTCACCTATAAGGGTGTTCCTCTGGCCATCGCCCCGGAAACAAACACGGCGGCCTCAGACCTGCTCGGGCGTTACGGTTTTAACCATGTGCTCACAAACCGCCACATGCAGCGGGGTCTCTTAGCCATGCCCGGACTGCGTGCAGCTATTTATGGACAGACCAGTTTCGCGATCGGCTAGATACTAGTGCGACAATAATTATTTAGACATTTTCTATAGTATTAGCTGATGAGTTCATGCGGCGGGAAGCGGATACGTCTTTGGAGTAATTTGAATCCGCCGATTTCACAGATTGCACCAATCACCATAATTAAAGAATGTTTAGAGGTTGGATAGACAGGATTAACGTATTACATTAGGAAATATGCTGTTGCGGTGGTAGGCAGGTGCGGCGATGAAATCATTGGAATTCAGTGATCGCAAAGCCTTTTCCGGATAGCGCTAATGCTTCACTGCGTGCCCAGGTTCCCGCTGCGCTGCGGCCGGTCGAATATCCCGATGCCTTTTGCGGGGAATGACGAGTTTAGTTGCTGGGTTAATTCCAAAAAAGTATTAAAGTAAAACATTGTAAATATATTATAAGTTTTTTAAATATATATAAATAATCCTTATTTGTTCATCCATCGCTCATCGTCCCTCCTCCCTCGCCCTTCCTCGTTGGTCCTTCGTCATTCGAATCTGCCGCCGGGCAGTTCAGTGTTGACACCTAATTTCGACTCCGTTATACAATTTTCACTGACAGGCGAGCTGTTGCAGGACTAAAGGAAACCTAAATTGAGTATGTCGAGGATTAATCCGCCGGGTAGCCTGATGAAGATACCGGCTTCAAGCGGGTATTTTGAAATTACCTTAAACAGAAAGGATTAATGAGATGGGAAAATTCAGAGAAAGTAAGACGGCGCAGAATCTGCTCGGTTCCTTTGCCGGGGAGTCCCAGGCAAGAAACCGCTATACTTATTTTGCGAGAAGAGCCAAAGAAGAGGGTTATGCTCAAATTGCCGAGATTTTTGAAGAAACAGCCAACCAGGAATGTGAACACGCCTTGAGGTTTTTCAAGTTTTTCAACGGCGGCGAACTGGAAATTACTGCCAGTTTCCCTGCCGGCGTGATCGGCCCTACGTATGACAATCTGCTGGCTGCGGCTGCCGGCGAAAAATTTGAGCATTCGGAACTATATCCCGGTTTTGCCGCGACTGCCCGCGAAGAGGGCTTCGGCCGGGCTGCCGAAACATGGGAGGCCATCTGTGTTTCCGAAAAACAGCACGAGAAGCGCTACCGGGAATTGGCAGCCAACATCGAGGCCGATAGAGTTTTCAAACGAAACCGGGAGGTCGTCTGGAAATGCCGTAACTGCGGTTATTTGCACACCGGCACGGAAGCACCGGAAAAATGCCCGGCCTGTGTCAGACCCCGGGATAATTTTGAACTGCTGGGTGAAAACTGGTAAGCATGGCCGAATGAAGAATGTCGAATGACGAGTGACGAATGATGGAATCGCTTTGTAAGAAACTGAAGGTTTCAGGTGTCAGTGTTCAGGTTTCATGACTTTGTGACTCACCTTCCTGACACCCGACACCTGAAACCTAGAAAAATTATCGGCGTGCTTGTTGCCCTGCAGGGGCCACTTTTTTCAAGCGTAGTCTCGGAAAAAGCCTAGTTTCTTATTTGACAGAATTGACAGGATCAATGGAATTTTTTTGCATGCGGCGAGATACTCTTAGGCCGGAGGCCCTTCTATCCAGATGATCTTGTAAATCCTGTCTGATATTTTTTTTAAATTAGAATCTATCCCTATCCCGTTGCGCTTTCCTATGCATAGTCTACGAGCCTGAGGCCAGGGCGGGCTTAAGCCCTGAACCGGGAACGGGGTCCTTTTAAACCAGACCGATCGTTGGAGGTCTCATGGAAATAAACAGCGGTGACATCATCGGACAGGTGTTGCGTGACCGCGGCGTCAAATTTTTATTTACACTATGCGGCGGGCATATTTCTCCGATCCTCACCGGCGCCAAAAAAGAAGGTGTCCGCGTGATCGATGTCCGCGATGAGGTCAATGCGGTGTTTGCCGCGGATGCCGTCGGCCGGATTACCGGTGTACCCGGGGTTGCGGCGGTGACCGCGGGCCCGGGCCTGACCAATTCGCTGACAGCGCTGAAAAACGCCCAGCTAGCTCAAACCCCCTTGATCCTGCTGGGCGGGGCGGCGCCGACGGTTTTGAAAAACAGGGGGGCGCTGCAGGATATCGACCAGCTTTCCCTGGTGAAATCCATTGTCAAGATGGCGGTCACCATCCGTCGCAACTGCGATATTATTCCCGTGCTGGAGAGTGCCTTTGATGTTTGCCGGTCGGGGGTTCCCGGACCGGTATTCGTCGAGTGCCCGATCGATATGCTCTACGGTGAATCCCTTGTGCGGCAATGGTATGGTGCCAAACCTGAGGCGGGGCAGGGGGGGGACTGCGGAGCAAACTGCTGGATTTTTATCTGAAGCGGCATGTGGATCGCATTTTTGCCTGTGAATTTGAGGAAATGAAACCCGGTGAGGACAGCGTCACCTCACCGGATTTTGACGACAGCATGGTGGCCAAAGCAATAGAACTGGTTGCCATTTCGCAAAAGCCTGTTCTGGTCGTCGGCAGTCAGGCCATGCTTCATCCCGAAATGCCCCAAAAGCTTGCCGGGGCGGTGGGGTCTTTGGGAATTCCGGTGTTTCTGACCGGGATGGCGCGCGGGCTTCTGGGCAGATCACATGTGTTGCAGATGCGCCATCAACGAAAAAAGGCCTTGAAAAGTGCGGACCTGGTGATCCTGGCGGGGATGCCGTGTGATTTTCGTCTGGGCTATGGGCGGTCGTTCGGGTCCGGGGCCAGGATTATTTCAATCAACCGCAGTAAAGCCGATCTGAAATTGAATTGCAGACCGGATTTGGCGGTTTTGTCCGACCCGTTTCTTTTTTTATGTGCCCTGGCTGAAGTGCTGGCCGCCGACGCCTCCGCCTGGGATCCGTGGACCCAGGAACTTAAAAAAAATGACGACGGCCGCGAGGAATTTATTACAAAAACCGCCCGGGAAAAAACCGACTTCCTCAATCCGCTTTTGTTGCTGCAAAAACTCAATGATTTTATGGATGATAAGAGCATGATTGTAGCGGACGGGGGTGATTTTGTGGGAACAGCAGCCTATATTCTGCAACCCCGGGGACCATTGACATGGCTGGATCCGGGTGCTTTCGGCACCCTCGGAGTGGGCGCCGGCTTTGCCCTTGGCTCCAAATTGACTCATCCGGAGGCCGAAGTCTGGCTGATCTACGGCGACGGGGCGGCCGGATTCAGCCTCCAGGAGTTTGACACCTTTGTGCGCCACCGGGTCCCGGTGATCGCCCTAGTGGGCAACGACGCCGGCTGGACCCAGATTGCCCGGGACCAGACGACCATTTTCGGAGACGATGTGGCCACGGTGTTAAGGCGCACCGATTATCATCTGGTGGCCGAAGGATACGGCGCCAAGGGCTTTGTTGTGGACAAAGCAAGAAGATATCGAGCGTGTTTTTGGAGAAGCCAGGCAGGCGGCCAAAGCCGGGCATCCGGTATTGATCAATGCCCTGATCGGCAAAACGGATTTCCGTAAGGGATCCATTTCTATGTGACGTCAATCAGATAGATTAGACATTCTGAAATTTTGACAAAGTTTGCATGTTCCCAATAGAGCTCCACTTTTCAAAACGCCTGATATTTTCAGCTTTTCAAAACATATCCACAATTCTAACAGCTTTCAGATTTGATACGATTGTAGATATTGTTACATAATCTCAACCTGCTGAGAGCCGCCGGGCGAGATCAAGTCATCAGGCCCTATGAAGACCAATGTTTAGTGGTTTCTTTTCTTAATCACAGGCGGGTATTTATTTCGGTTGTTAGGAAATCCACTCAGGTATCGATGATTTAATGAAGGGCCCATCGCAGTCTACCGCCCCTGGTTTGATGGCCTTGTATAATTACGACAAAAGATCTGGGGTCAACCTCATATACATTTGTCGTTAAAATCTTTCGGGCCTATAATCGCATCCCCTTCACAACCCATAAAAGCCTTTGCCATAATCAGGCCATTATCGAACTGATTCAGGAAGAACTCGACAAGATCAATAAAACGCTGGCACAGGTCAAAAAACTAAAAAAGTTCAGACTCATCGACGTCGAACTCACCAGCGAAGACCTGGAGCTGACCGCTACGATGAAGCTGAAGCGAATGTACGTCAGTGAAAATTTTATCGGCTTCATTACCGAAATGTACTGAAGGGCTCAGGCTTGGCAGAATATTTCAGAGATATCCATCACCTTGATTTCATCTTCCAACCCTTCGACCTTGACGGCATCCTCAAGCATCGTTAGACAATTGGGACAGGCCACGGCCAGGATATCCGCCTTGACATCGCAGGCTTCCCTGGCCCGTATCCTTGCCGGGCTTTCATCGCTTCCACCCAAAAAATCGGTGAGAAAATTGCCGGCACCGCCACCACAGCACAAAGCGCCTTTTTTATTTCGCTCCATTTCAGCCAGGTCGACGCCTTTCATTGCCCTCAACACCTTTCTGGGTGCGTCGTATTCCTGGTTCCAGCGCCCGAGGAAACACGGATCGTGAAAAGTGATTCGCATTTCAGATGTTTCGGGAGCACTCAGCTTCCCGGTTTTTATAAGTTCACTCAGAATTTGTGTGTAGTGAAAAACGTTAATACGACCATCGAAATCGGGATATCTGTTTTTAAAAACGTTATATGAATGGGGTGACAAGGTAATGATATTTTTTACGCCCAAATCCGAAAACTGCTGGATGTTCTTTCTTGCCAAATCTTCCAGCAATCCATCCTCCCCCAGCATTTCCACTTCATTGCCATCAGAAATTTCATCGACCCCCAAAACGCCGAAGGACACTCCCGATTTCAGCAGCAACTTGGCGGTGGCTCTGGCGGCGCTTTGCGCCCGGCTGTCAAAGGAACCTTCACAGCCCGACGTAATAAAGAAACTCCTGCCCCTGGTAGGGTGGAATCTCGAGCCCTTCCATCCAGTCGGCTCTTTTTTTTGCGGAAATCCCGTATGGATTCCCATATAGCTGAACATTCTGCAAAAAGGTTTTGACCGGTTTAGGCAACGTTCCCATCTCGACCATTTCAGTTTTAGCGGCAACGACCATGTTCACGATGTCGTCGCTAAAACTCAAGGGGCATTTCTCGACGCAGTTCTTGCAGGAAACACAAGAATAAACGATCTTGGCCAGGTTCTCAGACCATTGCAGTTCATCGTTCAACCAGGCCCTGATCAGCCAGAGCCGTCCACCTGCGGAGTAGCTCTCCAGCCGATATCTGGCATAAGAAGGACAGTTGGTGACGGCGCCCCAATCCGTTGGAAATTTGCAGTAACCACACCGGAAACATCGGTGTATGATGTCTTTATATTTATATTCCATAAATGTCATTGGATTGCCTCCCAATTTCCAGGATTCATGATGCCATTCGGGTCGAGCAGGTTTTTTACTTTTTTCATTAATTGAAGCGTATTGGTATCCATTCTATCCAGCATCAGTTTTTGACCGAAGACCGCCGGTTTCCAGATGGCACCGTTCATTTCCATCACCTGTTCGTCAGTTTCGTGCAAGGCTTCCCTGGCATGCCTGACGGTTTTGGGGTCGGCGCGATTAAAGGCATACGACCAGGAAAACATCATGCCATGGGAACTGCCGATGACTCTTCCCAATACGGTGTAAGGAATATCGTGGCGGGCGGAGATTTCGGCCCCTCTCCGGTAACATTCAGGGTAGGCTGAAACCGGCATGATCGCGCCGACATATTCAAAACCGCCCCCCTTTTTCCAATCTGCCGATTTGCTGATCTGCGGTCTTTGCCTGTCCTGCGAAACGGCAGCGATACCGCCGACGCCGCTGCGAATATATTTGGCCAGCTTGACATCGAAAAAGAGATGACGTTTGAATTCGATTTCTTCCTCTGAATCACCGGTAATGACGATACTGATCGAATGCAGTTTGTTCATCATCGGCGGGATTTCCGAGCTGAAGGCGACCAGGTCCTCCGACAGTCCAACGTGCGTCAGTTCATACAAAATTTCAGGGACAAGCTCCTCATTTTCAACCGAAAACAAATCCATTTCCCGGATTTGTTTGTGGGGAAACAATCGCAGCGACACCTTGGTCATAATACCGGTGGTACCGTTCCAGCCCAAAAACAGACCCAGGTCCGGCAGGGGGTGCATGGTGTACCAGCCGGCATCGATGGCACAGGACCCGAATCGTGCGATTTCTCCGGTGGGCAAGATCACTTCCAGGCCGCTGACCATGTCGGAATTGAATCCGTAAGGATGGGCCAGATCCCCCTGGCCATGGATGGCCAGATTCCCTCCAACGGTGGCCGCGGGCGGCGCGCCCGGTTCCGAATGCATTAGATGGGGATGGTGCTTATGCAGGTAGGAGGTAATCTTTCCCTGGGATATACCCGCTTCGACAACCATGTACCGGCCTGGCTCGTTGACCTCGATGATTTTTTCCATGCGTTTCATATCAATGGTAATGCCGCCTTTTAACGGCAACGCAAGACCGGCCAGAGTCATTCCACCGCCCAGGGGTACGATGGCTATTTTCTCTTTGTTCGCCAGCCAGACAATTTTTTGCACTTCTTCCGTTGTTTTGGGTGCCACTACGTATTCCGGCCATTTCGGTTCTGACGTCCCCAGGTCTTTGGAGTAGGTGAACAGTTCCTCCTGCCGGTTGGAGGCATAGTCTTCCCCAACGATTTCGATTAATGCTTGATAGATAGAGCTCATGATTTTCTCCCCCATTAAACAACCTTTTCTCCGATGGCGAGTCGGCAGAGATCACTCATAAATAATGGCATGATGCCGCTTTTGCTCACCGGTTTGCCGAGTGTCTGCATACAGGCCGGACAATTAAAAACGCAAATCTGAGCACCCGCGCTTTTCATGTCCTCTATATTGTTCTTTTGAATTTCACCGCAATACTGCCGACTTCCTTCTTTTCTCTGACCCAGAATCGTCGAGCCGCAGCACATGGCATTTTCGTCCACATACTCGCGGTCGACAGATTCGACACCTATCAAGTCGAAAATTTTGCCGACAAACCGATGTTTGTCCGGAGATAACCGCGAAGAACAGGGCCGCTGATAGGCCACCTTATAGTTCAGCGGCGTTATATCGTTTTTTAGTTCTTCCAGCTTGTTGTACAGGTATTCGAAAAGATGGATGGATTCGAATGGCACATCGATGCCGAAGGCGGGCGCATAAGAGGTATAGGTCCCATAGCATTCATCATGAAAATGAACCACTTTTTTCACTTTATGAGCGGCAATGGTGGCGATAATCTTTTCCAGCCGCTCGTTGATAACGGAGGTCTTTCCATAGTGCAGGTACATCAGCTGGCAGAAATAATGAAACATTTTACGCGGGTCGTCAGACATGATCGTGAGTCCCTCAAAAAGCCTGCCCTGGACACGATTGGTCAGCACGCTAAATACACCCATATTCAGTGCCGTTCCATTTATTTCCTGGATCTCGGGATCTCCACGGAAGGGGATTCCCAGTTGTACCCCTTGCTTTATCAGTGGTTCCGGCAGCGGAGGAATATTGAGCTCTTCCTGTTTCTGAACGATCAGGTAGAAGGGATGGTTGCCGTTCGGGCAATATTCCTCGCAGGCGTAGCACGTGACACAATCGTGCAGTACCCAAGAGTCTTCACTGTTAATAATCTTCTCGATTTCAATGCGGGCCATATCCTCATCGAGCTCAAGATGCTGACATTTAACTAGGCAGTCGTGTGTCCCGCAAGCAAAACACATGTCTTCGTCAAACTTCAATTCATACATGGATTCCCCCTAATTCAAGTTAACGAGTCTATCTACAAAATTAAATCGGCGTCGCCGAACATGGTGCCGTCTTATAGAATCATGATACTCTGAATAGCCCCCATTGAAGCTTTTTCGTTGACCGTATACTTGAGAACACCCGCTATGCATTGCCAAAATGTAATCCGGATAAACCGGAAAAATGAGCTAAAATGAGCTAAAATTTAAAATGACTAAAATGGTAGTGTCGCTTCGCTAGGTCTTTTTATTATCACCCAGGTTGCAACCTGGCAGGTATGTGATCATTTGAGCAATGCATAGCTTAACATGTGAAGTTCAAATAAAATCGACAGAATACCTCAATTTTGACGGTTTCGTAAAAAGTCTGAAAATCGCCATTTTGCCAATTTCGCACCTGATAAATTCAGTTAGTTACAAAGCCGGTTTGGGGATATTTTGACTTTTTACGAGTTCATCAATTTTAGGCATTTTGAAATTTAGGCAATTTTCTGAGCAACCTGCTTTGCTGGTAAAGAACAATTTTGCCATAAAATGCACAAAAATAATTTCTAAGCAACCTAAAGCCACAGCAAATGCCGGAGTTTTGATTAAGAAATAACGGCTCACTTGCCACTCGCTTTCGGGTCGGGATGAAACAATGAATAGACAACCGGGATAAGTACCAGCGTGATCAGCGTCGATCCGGTCAGGCCGCCGACAACCGCCCGTGCCAGCGGGGCCTGGGCATCGGACCCTTCGCCGATGCCCAGAGCCAGGGGCAGCAGGCCCAGGATGGTGGTCAACGTTGTCATCAGAATCGGCCGCAATCTGCGACGGCCGGCCTCGATCAGGGCATCGCGTGTGCGCATCCCGTCCTGAACCAAGCGACCGGCCTGGTCCACCAGCAGAATCGCGTTGTTGACCACGATCCCCCCCAGCATAATGCAGCCGATGTAGGACTGCACATTCAGCGTCGTTTTCGTCATAAACAACGTCACCAGCACCCCGATCGCTGCCAAAGGAACGGAAAACATGACGACCAGCGGATCCCGTAACGATTCATATTGACAGGCCAGCACCATATATACGAGGACCAAGGCCAGCACGAGTGAGATGACCAGTTCCCTGGAGGCCTTTTGTTGTTCTTCGAAATTTCCGGCGACCGTCAGGTCATAGCCGACGGGGCGTGGAATTTGATCCAGCAGCGCCTGTGCGTCAAAGGCCACAGAACCCAGATCGCGCCCCGCGACGTTGGCGCTGACCGTCACCCTGCGCTGCTGGTCTTTGCGGTCGATCAGAATCGGACCGCGGCTCGATTCAGCCGTGACGAGGTTGCGCAGCGCCACCTTTTCACCGGATGCCGTTGTCAGCGTAAGGTTGAGAATTTCGTCTAAGGAGCGTTTCTCGGCATCCTTGAGCTGCACCAGAATGCGATAGGAATTGCCCCCCGTTCGGTACTCGCCGGCTTTGGAACCGGCCACCGCGGTCTGCAGGAGTTGGGTAACGTCGCGAACGCTCAGACCGAGATCGGCGACTTTGTCACGGTTTACGCGGATTTCCTGCTGGGGTATGCCGGCTTCGAGACTGGTCTGAACGTCCGTGATGCCCGGCACATCCACAATCAACTTCGCAACGCTCGCGGCCAGGGCGTCGAGCGTGGCAAGCGCGTAGCCGCGGATCTCGATGGTCAGCCCCTCGTCACCGCCCAGGAGTCGTTCCAGTAAAAACTGACCCTGCGGGGCCCGGGTGCGGATCTCCATACCGGGGATGTTGCCGTCCAAACGGCGTCGCAGGTCTTGGGCGATTTCCACATTGGAGCGCTCGCGTTGGGCGGCCGGCAGCAGAGACATGCGTATTTCACCCTCTGCGCCTGCGTCAGCCCGCCAGCCGGAGGCGCCGACACTGACCACCGATGCCACTGCCTCGGGCACGGCCGGTTGAATGATCTGCTCCATGATGCGGGTCTGCCGATCGACCAGCTCGAGCCGGGTACCGATTTCCATCTTACCGGTTACGCGAACCTCGCCCTCATCACTGGGGGGCAGAAATTCACTGCCGATCAGGGGCAAGAGCAGCAGACTGGCGCCGAGCACGGCAGCCGCCGCAAAGACGGTGACCAGGCGATGGCCCAAAACCCAGCGCAACAAATCCAGGTAAGCGTTTTCGAGACCCGAAAAGATAGAATTGGCGGCGGCGGCCCAGCGGTTCGTTGGAGACGCCGGCGCCTTGAGCCGCTGGTGGCTTGAGGTCAGGAGCCTGGAGGCCAGCATGGGCACCAGACTCAGGGCCACCGTCAGCGAACAGATCAGCGCAAAGATGATCACGTAGGCCAGTTCCTTAAAGAGGATGCCCGAGACGCCGCGGACGAAAATCAACGGCAGAAAAATTACCAGCGTGGTGATGGTGCTGGCGATGATTGCCGTCCCGACCTCCCGGGCACCTTCCACCGCTGCCTGCTCCGGCGCTTCGCCATTCTCACTGCGGCGGCGGAAGATGTTTTCGAGCACGACGATGGAACTGTCGACCATCATGCCCACCCCCAGGGCCAGCCCGCCCAGGGTCATCAGATTGAGGGTGAATCCCCCGAAGAAAATTAAGGCAAAAGTGGTCACAATTGAGATCGGGATCGACAGGGAAATCACCAGCGTGCTGCGGATGTTGCGCAGGAAAAACAGCAAAACCACGATTGCCAGCCCGCCCCCGTAAAGTACCGAGCGGGCAACGTTGGCGATGGACCGCTCGATGAAATTGCCCTGGTTGATGACCGGGACAATGTTGATCTGAGGAAAGGCCTGGTTGACCGCTTCAATTTCAGCCAGGATGCGCTTGGACACTTCGACCGTATTGGCATTGGCCTGTTTGCGAATCGCCACGCGCAGTCCGCGCCCACCGTTAACGCGTACGATGCGCGTCAGCTTCTCATAGGTGTCTTTGATTTCGGCGATTTGACCCAGCGTGATGGCGGCCACCGTCACGCTGGACGATGACCGTCTCTCGAATCTGATCGAGGTTGATAAACTCGGCCGGTGCGCGCAGCGTGACCTCATAACGTCCCTGTTCGATCTTGCCCGCCGGAAGATCGAGGTTGGCGTCGCGAATGGCTTCGAGCACCCGGTCCAGCGGCAGACCCTACGGCCTTGATCCGGTCAGGATCCAGTTCGATCCGGACCTCACGGTTGAAGCCTCCCCAAACGTCAACCTGGGCCACACCCGGAATGCGGGCAAAGCGGTAACGGATCTGGACTTCAATCAGTTCCGTGAGTTCCACGGGATCGAGATTGCTGGAAATTCCCAACAGGACGACCGGAAAACTGGCGATGTCGAATTTTCGGATGCGGGGCCTGACGATATCATCCGGTAACTCGTTGATCTCGTCTTCGAGTTTGCCCTGAACGTCAATCGCCGCCGTGTCGATTTCCGTACCCCACACGAAGCTGACACGCACCCTGCTGCGGCCCTCTGAGGATGATGACGTGATTTCCTCCACCCCGGGCACCGTGGCCACGATCTCTTCAATAATCTGAGTCACCAGCCGCTCCATCACCTCGGGACTGGCACCCTCGTAATCCGTTCGGATGCTCAGCGTCGGCAGTTCGATGTTGGGCAGCATGTCGATCTGCAGCCTGCTCAAAGAGACGGCCCCCAGGATGACCAGGATCAGGGTCACCATGGTCGTGAAAATCGGGCGCTTGACGCTGAAACTCGGCAGATTCATTGGGAGTCAACCTTTTCGCGGCCGGCAGCGGTTTTGTTCTGCTCGGCAGGAATCGTGATCGCTGAGCCGTCCTTTACCAGTTGCTGCCCCAGGGTTACGACCCGACCGGACAGCCCCTCGCCTTCCACCTGCACCCGGTTGCCTTCGCGGATGCCCACTTTTACTTCGTGCCAGGCCACCGATCGCCCATCCTCACTGACGATGAAAACACCGTTCCTGTCATCACGGATGGTCAGTGCCTGCTCGGGGTACGATGGTGGCCTCCGGCACCCGGGCCAACACCACCGTGGCCCGGATGAACATACCGGGTTTGAGTCGATGCTGTGGATTGTCGATGGTCATTTCGATCCGCGCCTGCCGGGTGGACTTGCGGAAGACGGGGGCAATGCGATCGATGCGGCCCGGATACTGTTCGCCCGGATAGGCGTCCGTTGTTAACGACAACGAGCTGTCCGGGTTTCAGGTGAGCGTAATCTCTCTCGGTGACGAAAACCACCCCGACGATGGGATTGAGTTCGACGATCAGGAGCAGCGGCGCGTTGGCGGCGACGGTCTGGCCTTCGTCCACATAGCGCTCGGCGACGACGCGATGCTCGTCACCGCCGGTCCAGCCTGCTGTTACCTTGGTATAGCGGAGCCGGATATTGGCGGTTTCCAGCGATGATTCGGCCTTCGTTACCTGGGCCGCAGCGACTTTAAGTTGAGCCTGCTTGGCCAGTTGATCCTGGTTGGCGGCATCGAATTCAGAATCGGATGCGATCCCGCGCTTTAAAAGGGACTCGGTGCGTTTAAACTCGCGCTTGGCAATTTCCAGGGCGCTCTTGGCCTCGGACAGGTTGGCCCTGGCCACTTCCAGATCGGCCTGGGCCTGGGCGACCGCCTGGACATATTCATCATTGTCGAGCTCGGCCACAACCTGACCCCGCTTTACCGTATCGGCGATATTCACGATCACACGCTCCACGCGGCCGCTGACTTTCGGCGCAACCACAAACTCAGCCAGGGCTTCCAACTCCCCGCTGAATGTCCGCTGCAACGCGATCGGCCCGCGCTGAATCTGAGCCACTTCTACCGGCACCGGTCGTAAAGCCCTACCGCTTTTGCTCGAGCCGGCCCGCTCCTGAAATTGACCGAAAATTAACCAGCCTAATCCCGCCCGCTCCAATCAGAAGAACCATTAGAATAAAAATTTTAGGGCCGCCTGATTTCATGGTAACATAACCTTCCTATTGTCATTAATCAAAAAAATTGTCAGCGTTGAGTTTCCCCTTTGGATTAATCGGACGAAGCGCTGAATTTGTATCCAACGCCGTAAACCGTGCTGATGATTTCCTGGCCGGGGAGCTTCTGAGCAATCTTTTTGCGCAGATTTTTTATGTGGGTGTCAATGGTGCGGTCATAGCCTTCAAAGTCATATCCCTGAATCCGGTTGATGAGTTCGTTTCTGGAAAATACACGATTGGGCTGGCTCATCATGATCTTTAACAGCCCAAATTCGTTGGGCGTCAGGCTTAATACCTGTTTATCGATCATCACTTGATGGGTTTTATCATCCAGTGAAATCGAACCGATAACCAGATTGTGCGTGAGTGGTTTGGCATGCAATCTTCTGAAAATCGCTTTGACCCGGGCAACCACTTCCCGGGGGCTGAAAGGTTTGCAGATATAATCGTCTGCGCCGAGCTCCAGACCCAGCAGCCGGTCGATTTCTTCCACCCGGGCGGTGATCATGATGATGGGAATATTGGAAAACTGCCGAATCTCCCGACATAATTCCATCCCATTCTTCCCCGGCAGCATGATATCCAGTAAAATCAAATCCGACGGGTCTTTTTTGATCTGAGCAATAACGCGGTCACCGTTGTTCTGGGTAGATGTCCGAAAGCCGGCCTCTTTCAGATAGTCGCAAAGCAAGCTGGCGATTTTTTCCTCGTCCTCGACAATAAGAATGTGTCTGCTGGTCATGGGTCTTATAATATTATCCAGTATGGGGGAATTCAACTTCGATTCGAAGCCCGCCCGAATTACCGTTGGTGGCCCGGATTTCTCCGCCGAGGGCGTTTACGATGCTCTTGCAGATACTCAGGCCCAGCCCGCTGCCGCCCTGGGCGCGGCTTCTTGACCGATCCACCCGATACAGCCGATCAAATAGGCGGTCCAACGCGCCTTCCGGGACACCGGGCCCGGAATCCTCGAAAAAAAATATCCATCGGTTTGCGGTGCACTCCTGCCCGATCTTCAATATGCCGGGAGCATCCGCATAACGCAGGGTGTTTTCCACCAGGTTTGAAAAAAGCTGCTGCAGGCGGTCGGCATCGCCGATGATGGTGATGGGGGGTAGATTTTCCAGGTTATTTTCAATTTTTATCTGCTTCTCAGCGAAACCCCGTTTGAAATGGCCGAGGGTCTCCTTTAAAATCGCCGCAGGATCGATCGGCACTTTTTTAATAGAGAGTTCTCCGGTATCGGCAAGCGAAAGTTCGTGAAGATCGTTTACGATTTCGCTCAGGTGCCTGGCTTCCGAGTACAGTGAATCAAGGGTATCGCGGTTGACTTCCCTGACCCCGTCTCTCAGCGCCTCGATCTCGCCGCGCAGAATCGACAGGGGCGTCCTGAGTTCATGTGCAATATCGGATATCCATTGCCGGCGCATGTGCTCATAATTTTCCAGAGTTTGGGCCATGGTATTAAAATCGGCGGCCAACTGCCCCAGTTCATCCTTGGACTCAACCTCGATGCGGGTATCAAACCGACGCGACATTAATGCCTGGGTTCCGGCCATGAGCTTGTCGACAGGCGCCAAAAGGTGTCTGGACAGAAGAAACGCCACCACAGCGGTCAGTAGCAGAATACCGCCGCCGATCATATACAGCAGATGGGATTGTTGGCTTAAGAATCCAGCCGCCAGGGGGTTGGCCAGGTGCTCTTTTTTGTGAAGGCCTAACCAGCCGACTGTTTGGCCATCGACGGTAATCGCCTGCAGGGTATAACCGTCATGTGCAACCCCGGCGCGCCCGCCGGCAATGTGCTGCTTATCCGTATCAAAAAGCGCCAGTCGGCGGGCCAATCGCTGAATACGTCTGGAAGGCCCCGGAGACGGCCTGTCCTGAGCACGGCCGCTGAATCCCTTGTTTTCTGAATCGGAAGGTCGCGGGGGGCCATTGCCGGGATCAAAATCTTTTTGCGGCAGGCCGGCTCGCAGGATTTCCTGCCAGCGGGTCGGATGATCCTTGATGCCCTGCCAGCTCCTACGGGTTTTATATTCGACGGCCAGAGCGTCCGCGACTTCACTGTATCTCTCCAGCAGCGATCGGTTGACGTAATCTGCAAAATTGCGGGCAACATAAAACCGTATAAGCCCGACCATAAGGGCCACGACCAGAAGCGACGTTAAGGTAAGGGTTGCAAAAATTTTATAAGAAAGTTTGAATCTCATCGGTTTTTCAAATGACGTTTTTTAGATTGCTAGGCCCTTAGCGGATAAATAATCAGCGTGTTTGCTGCCCTTCAGGGGCCACATTCTCTGAGCCTAGTCTCGGAAAAAGCGTAGCATCTTATAATATAGTTTACGACGAATTTCAATTTTAAACCGCCTGCTTCACAACCTTCACATCGGTTCTTCACATTTTCTCCACAATTGATTCATATGATGCACCAAAAATAGTTGCATTTTTGAATGGCCCCATGAGCGGTCGGATCAAAAATACCTAACGCCATAATCTCTATAATCTTCACACTTTTTCTTCATATTTTCATCACAATTAACTGTTATCTTAGATCCAGAGGTCACGGAGCGTTCTGTTAAATTGGACCATTTTAATAACGTAATAACAAACTTTAAGGAGGTTATCATGCAAAAGAAACACATCATTACCAGTTGCGTTCTGGCAGTCAGCATCATTTTTTCCGGACTGGCACTTGCCGACAGCCAACGGACCGGCCACCGCAAAGGTTTCGGATCTAAACAATACCATAAAGGCGGCGGCCTGCAACTGCTGGCAGCATACCAGCAAAAAAACCTGAGGCTTGAAGTACTTTCAGAGATGACGGGGCAACCGGTAAAAGCCCTTCAGCTCAAATTCAAAGATCAGCGCATGCGCGGCGTGATGCAGGAGTTTAATATCGATCGGCAGGCATTTCGCGACGCGCTGCAGGCTAAAGAGAGAGCGCGGATTAAACAGGCGGTTGCCGACGAAAGCATTACGCCGGAGCAGGAAAAAGAGATTCTCTCAAAAATAGAAAATCGCACCAAACGGCGCGAGCTGATGAGCAAGCTGATTGAAAAAGGAATTGAAGATGGGACCATCACCCGGGACGAGGCCCGGATGCTCATGCGCAAGCAGCGCTAAAACAGCCTTAAAATTCCGTCTGAGGCCCGGCTGGGCCCCAGGCGGATGGCTTTTGGATTTTTTAATAAGGGTACTTCCTAAAATATGTGCTGTTTGACCTGACATGGGGAACATTGCACTTTCAGGGCTGATATTGCGACGTTTCATATGTTCAAAGCAGTTTTCGGTTGCCAGCATGAGGCTAAAAAATATATAGTCGAACAGACGCGTTTAAAAACACCGACACATCGAACCAAACCGACCGCCATCGGGATAAATCGGGATTCGTGAGGATCTGACTTAATGTTTGCAAGAATTTATCATCGTCTGCCGGGCATTCTTGTCGGGTGCGGCCTATTGCTGGTGTCGGCCTCCTGCACACTGGTCGAGGAACGGATCGACCGCACGGCGGGAGGTCCGAATGTGCCTGCCGATACAGCGGTGCACATGGACTTGGAGCCTACCGAGCAACCCCAAGAAGATGCAGCTCGAACGGTAGCCCCGGGACCCTTGAAACTCACCGTCACCGAAGCCATTTTGTTTTGCCTTGAAAATAACCGCGCGCTGGTGGTGGAAAGATTAAACCCCTCGATCCGGCAGACCTTTGAGGATCAGGAAAGAGCTGTCTTTGATCCGGTATCAAACGCGGAAATTTCCGCCGGCAGGGTAGAAGGGGAACGCCTCGCAAGATCCGGATCTGAAACAGAGGATTTCACCACCGATGCCGCCGAAGGCATCATTTCTCTGGAGCAATATTTCCCGACCGGCACGACGGTTGCCCTGGAGGCCGGCACGCGAATGAATGACTCCTCTCTTTACGAAGACAGCTTTTATTCGACCCGCCTGGGCATGACGATTAGCCAGGCCCTGCTGCGCGGATACGGAACGGACGTAAATCTGGTAAGGCTGCAGCAGGCACGCCTGGATACCCGCATGTCGGAATATGAGTTGCGGGGCTTTACCGAGTTTCTGGTGGCGGAGACGGAACGTACTTACTGGGACTATGCGCTGGCCCGGCGTCAGATCGAAATTGTTGAGGAGTCATTGAAAGTCGCCCGTCAGCAACTCAACGAAACCAAAGAACTGATCGCCGTCGGTCGATTGGCCAGGGCTGAATTGGCGGCCGTCCAGGCCGAGGTTGCGGCCCAGGAGCAGGCTCTCATCGAAGCACGGGCCAACAAGGAATCTATTCGCCTGCAGCTGCTGCGGTTGCTCAATCCTGGGGGGCCTGGAATCTGGCAGCGGGAAGTTGATTTAATCCATCAGCCGACCTTGCCCGAAATCAAACTGGAAGACGTTGAGCTGCATGTGGCCGTATCGATGCGCATGCGTCCGATTTTAAACCAGGCTCGCCTGGAAATATCAAGCGGCGATCTTGAGCTTGTCAAAACCCAAAATGGTTTGCTGCCCTTAATGGATCTTTTCATCACACTTGGCAAAAGCGGGTATGCAAATTCCTTTGGTGAATCCATTCGTAACATTAACGAAGACAGTTATGATGCTCTGGCGGGCGTCAGATTTAATTATCCCGTTTTTAATCGGGATGCAAAGGCCCTTCACCGGCGAGCGCTGCTGAATCGGGAACAGGCGCAAAAAGCGCTGGAGAACCTTTCACAGCTCGTGGAAGTCGACGTTCGTACCGTCTACATTGAGGTCGACCGGACCAAGCAGCAGATTGCCGCCTCATCGGTCACCCGCAAGTTCGATGAGGAAAAACTCCGGACTGAAACCGAAAAACTGCGAGTGGGAAAATCAACCAGTTTTCTGGTGGCTCAAGCTCAGCGGGATCTGTTGGTCAGCCGGATCGCTGAGGTGCGGGCTCTTGCCAACTATCTCAAGGCCTTGATCGATCTTTACCGCCAGGACGGGTCGCTGCTCGAGCGCCGCAGAATTGTGGCCCCCGGCCGTGAACCTGTCAAACTTTCAGACAAATAAAATTTAGAACAAACGATTGGTTGACTTTTTAAAATTGTAAACTTGATCAAGTTTGTAATGGATAGTTTATTAGGATTTCGACATACATGCCTATCGGATAGTCGTTTTGCCCGGGGATGGAATTGGACCGGAGGTCATGAGCGAGGCGCTCAAAGTTCTCAAGGGTGTCCTGCCCAGCACAAACGATCTTCGAGTTGAGTATATTGAACATCCGCTTGGGGCGGGTTATTACAAAAGAACCGGTGAAATCCTGCCGGTTGAATTAATTGAGGAATGCCAGGGCGCAGACGCGGTGCTGCTGGCCGCCATCGGCCTGCCGGACGTTCGGCTACCGGATGGAACCGAGGTGCAGCCGCATCAGGTCGTCGGCCTGCGCAAGGCATTGGATCAGAATTTAACCCTTCATTTTTTCTTGACAAAGAATTTTTCCTTTATTATCAATTACCAACTAATATATGTAAAATTTTACATTCTACAGATAAACTTGGTTTGCTTCGCTCACAATTGAGTTAACAGATGGAAAAATTAGGTTTCAGGCGCAACTTAGAATTGGAAGTTTATGACATTATCAAATCATTGATACTGGATCGCAAATATATGCCGGGTGATAAAATCTCAATCGATCAAATAAAAGCAGATCTGGGAGTCAGTCGTACCCCGATTGTAATTGCGCTCAAGATGCTCGAAAGAGAGATGCTCATCAAAACCATGCCCAGACGGGGTCACTACGTTCGCACCTTCACAAAAAGGGAAATAATCGACGTTTTGGAGCTGAGAGAAGCATTGGAGGCATTGGGCGCCAGGAGGGCCGCCCGTCGTATTACCAAATCACAGATGAAGGAACTCCGGGATTTCTTCAAGGAGATCGATGTGGAGGGTGATCCAAAAGCATTGTCGACCTATGCAAAGGAAGATCAGGGCTTCCACGAGTTTATAATGGAGATTGCCGGCGGTGAGGTCTTCGCCAGTGTCTTCAAGGCCTATGCAATCGTTATTTTTACCTACCACGCCGATCTTCCCGGCGGATTTGTCCGGCACCCGAAGGAGACGATCCAGGAACATCTAGATATGATTGAGGCCATTTGCCACGGGAATGAAGACAGAGCCGAAAAACTGATGCGTCGCCATATGAGGCTGGGCAGACAAAAATTCGTAAAAGAACTGGAAAAGGAGGAACAAGGGAAAGCAGAGGGATAGTGTTGCCAGGTTTGGTGTGCCATGATGGTAAAGATTAATTTCAGGAAAACATGTTGTTTCAAACTTTAAAGTAGGTGGAGCGATCAGACTTACTATCGCCAAAATCAAAAAAGGAGGTATTATGAAGAAAACAAGACGTTTATCAGTTAAGGTTTCATTTTTTTTGGCCGTGATGCTTCTCGTATCTTTTGCGATCACACCGATTTATGCCGCTGAATTTAAGCTTCGGATTGCCTGCAGTCATAAACCGGTAAGCCCATGGGTCCAGGCAGCGCAGTACTTCGAGAAGGAGCTCGAGGCCCTCAGCGACGGTCGCATCGACGTCACCGTGCATCACAGCGCGACCCTGGGTAATACCCGCGAAGTCTGTGAAATGGTCAGAAACAACACGCTGGAAGCCGCCATTCCAGGCTCGGCTCAGCTTTCGACCTATACGCCCGAAATCGGCGTGACCGTGCTGGCCTACATCTTTAAAAGTGATGAAAGCATGTTCGGGGTCCTTGACGGCCCGGTCGGCGATTATATCGAGAGCAAACTGGCCGAGGCTAATTTTCACAATCTGGGTTGGTACAAAAATGGTTTTCGAAGCGTAACCAACGACAAAAGACCCATCAAAAAGTTTGAAGACTTGAACGGATTAAAACTGCGGGTATTGCCAAGCCCCAGCGTGATAGCATTTTTTAAAGAGGTTGGTGTCAATCCGATGCACATTGACTGGGCCGAATTGTTCGAGGCAATGAAAAAAGGGGTCGTTGAAGGTCAGGAAAACCCGCCCTTCTTTGTCTGGCTCGGAAAAGTATATGAGATGAACAAGTATTATTCGTTTACCAAGCACATGAATGAGCCCGGCATTCTGGTATTGAGTAAAAAATACTATGATAAGTTGCCGGAGGATCTTCGCCTGATGGTCGATGTGGCTGCCAAAAAAGCTGAGATGTGGCAGCGGGCTAAGATGACCGAGGCTAACGCGGAATGTCTCGAGAAATTAAAGCAAGCAGGAATGCAGATTAACGAGATCCCCGAATCGGAACTCGATCGGTTCCGGCAAGTGACCTATGAAAAAGTTTTTCCGACGGTTATCAAAAACAAGGATTTAGGTCCCAACACAAAAGAACTGATTGATATGACCATTTGGGCACAGCAATAGCGGGAAAACCAACTTTACTGAAATAAGCCGGCAGCCCATCCCTTTTCCCGGGGATGGGCTGGTGGATTATGACCCGAAACTGTCGGAATAATCCAGATTATAATAGTGGATGCGAATAAACATGGCACTTGAAAAGCTTCGCAAGGTCATACGGTTCGTTGCCATGACCTGCTGTGGGATGCTGATCCTCTCGGTCTTTGTCAATGTCGTCCTGCGTTATGTGTTCAACTCGGGGCTGCCGTTTGGCGAGGATTTAACCCGGTACCTCATGGTCGTGGTGGTTTTTTTTGCAGCCGGCCTGGCTTTGGATTCGCAAAGACACATCAGCATCAACCTGTTCGTTCGCAAGCTCAGCCGCTACAATCAGTTATGCCTGGAGTTACTGTTCCAGATGGGTGTATTGGCCTTTTTAATCCTCCTCATGATTTATGGATCCATCCTGCTCCCCAACCAGTGGACGGCTTACATCCCCACCATGCGGCAGGTATCGATGTTCTGGTTCTATATCAGCATCCCAATTGGTTGCGTATTGATGGGAATTTTTCTAATCCGAAACCTCATCAATACCCTAAAGGCCTTGAACCAGGAGCGTAAATCCAGAACGAAATCGAGTGAAAAAAATTCCATTTGGAGCATCGGATTCATCGTTGTTTCTTTAGCCGGCTTGATTGCCTCTATTATTTCCAATTATTTAGGATCTTCGAACGCGGTTTTTTTTGTTCTGCTTTTATGCTTTGCATTCACTGTTTCAATCGGGATGCCGGTTGCCTTTTGTTTGGGTATTTCCGGGATCAGCTTTTTCCTCATATCAGACGATTTGTCAATGTTGGCCGTTCCAACCTTAGTTTTCGGCGGTATCAGTCCTTTTGCCCTGATGGCCATAACAGCCTTCATCCTGACTGGGCTTCTGGTTGAGAAGAGTGGGGTGGTCCAGGATCTGGTTAATTTTTCCGACTCCTTGGTCGGGCAATTTCCCGGTGGCCTGGCCCATACGAATATCGTGGCCAGCATGTTTTTTGCCGGTGTCTCCGGGGCGGCTCTGGCGGACACTGCCGCCATCGGATCGATGATAATTCCGGCCATGAAAGAAAACGGCTACGATCGCAAATTCAGCGCGGTCATAACGGCGTCATCATCCGTTGTCGGGCCGGTTATTCCTCCCAGTGTCGGGATGATTATATATGCCTATGCGGCACCCGGGGACGTCTCTATCGGGGGCCTTTTCATGTGCGGTGCTATACCGGGGATTCTGCTGGGGTTGGCCATGATGGTTCTCACCCATTTCTATGCCATTCGGCGCAACTATCCTGTCAATAAAGAAGGGTTCGATTTGAAGCTGGTGTTTATTCAAGGGGTCAGGGCCTTCTGGGGACTTCTGATCCCCGTGATTATTTTGTTAGGAATTATGGGGGGGGTCTTCACGCCGACAGAGGCCGGTGCCATCGCCGCTTTCTATGGATTGTTTCTAGGCCTGGTGATCAAAAGGCGACTTACGTGGAAACTGCTTAAAGACTGTCTGCTTGAGTGTTCGATCATGAGCGCCGTGATTTTTTTAGTCCTTGGCTGCGCCAAAATCATCACCTATACCCTTTCTATTTATCAGGCACCGGAAGCAATCACCACCTTCCTGCAAGACCTGACCTCTAATCGGTATCTTTTTCTTTTTCTTGTGTTAACCGCCCTGTTAATTATCGGATTTGTTCTGGAAGGGGTGGCCACCATGATTATGTTGGTTCCTGTTTTTGCCCCGGCTGCCACGGCTTACGGTATCGATCCGCACCATTTTGGCCTTCTCGTCGTCATGATCATACAACTCGCATTGCTGACGCCACCTGTCGCACTGGGTCTGTTCATTGCCTGTAATTTGGCTCAGACAACCATCGAGGAAGTCATGAATGACCTCTGGCCATTCTTGGCTTTAATCTATGGTATGATTTTAATAATTGCCCTATTCCCGGAATTTACCTTGTGGCTGCCTAAAATTATGGGATATATCAATTAGAGAATCTTAGGAGCCTGAGGCATAATGGCAATCGAATAATTTAAAAACCCAAAGGTAATTTAAAAACCCAAAGGAGGCTTCAATGGTCAAGAAAATAGGCTTTGTGCATACCGGTGTGGCGATCGCAGACATGTTTAAGCCGATGATTGCCGAACGCTTGCCTGGCGTATCGACATTTCATATCGTGGATGACAGCCTGATTCAGGATTTGCTTCTGGAAGAGCAGTTCACACCTTCAATACTAAAACGCTTATGCAACCAGGTTGAGTTAGCTGAAGAAGCCGGCGCCGAGATGATCATGGTCACATGCTCGAGTATCGCACCCGGTGTCGATGTCGCCCGGAAAATGGTGAACGTTCCGGTGATGAAAGTTGATGAACCCATGGCTGAAAAGGCGGTTTCTTTATCCGATCACATCGGGGTGATGGCAACCGCTAAAACAACCATGGCTCCGAGTGTGAACCTCATTCGAGAAAAAGCAGCCAAAGCCAAAAAGCAGGTAACACTCCATCAAACACTCAGCGCAGAAGCATTTGACTGCTTCTTACAGGGCGACATGCAAACCCACGATCGCATTGTTAAAGAGGCCGCGCTGGAATTAAAAGACAAGGTCGGCGTTATTGTTCTGGCACAGGCATCGATGGGCCATTTGGCAGAAGCCATTCAGGATATAGCCGGCGTGCCGGTACTCAAAAGCCCGCCACTGGCAATGGACGCACTGGTGGAAAAGGTTAAGGCATAAAAATTTCCTTTGCGGCTGACGAATATGCCCATAAATAGTGATGGCCGGCCGATCAAGGATAATTGCTCACACAAGGGGGAAGGGTGGAAATCGTGGACCCAGCAATATCAATTAACACACTGGCCTATGAGGGATATGATCTGACGACTGCCTTGCGGGAAATAGCAAAAATCGGTGCCAACCATGTTGAGCTGGGCTATACGCGGGGCTGGACTGAAGGATTGACAGAAGCACATTTTAGCGAGGCATCGGCAGTTGATATCAACCGTCTGCTATCTGATTTGGGTTTATCCAGCATCGCGTTGTCTGCCCATATCGATCTGACAACTGAGGATGCCGTCGATGAACTTAAAAGACGAATTGATTTTGGCAAAAGACTGGGGGTGAAGATAGTCAATACCAAAGTTGGCGCGAGATCAGGCCGCAACCAATTTGAGAAAAATATTGAACACATTGCAGAGTATGCCGAATCGATGAATATTATCATCGGATTGGAAAATCCGTCCGAAGGAACAGATCAGATCATAACATCCGGCAAAACCGGTGCTGAAGTCGCTAAGCGAATTGACAGTGATTTTATAAAACTGAACTATGATTTTGGTAATGCATTTACCTATTCGAAAGGAGAGGTTGACCCGGCTTTCGATTATAAGGAAGCGCTACCCTATGCCTGTTATTTGCATTTGAAAGATGTTAATAAAATAGATGACGGCTGGGTTTTTTCTCAAATTGGTCAAGGGATGGTCAACTATGACACCATATTGAAAGAACTGGTCGAAGAAAAAAAAATACTCCCATTGAGCATCGAGCACCTCTTCATCTATACCGCAACCAAAAACTTGATCGTTCAAAGAGAGGCGAAAGCGCCGGAACTTGATCAAATCCGCATGAGCCTCAAAGCGTCTTACGAATATGTAAAAAATTTTATTCGCAAATAAATCTGCACATAAGGTCCGGTAGGACGGGATCACTGCTAAGTGTTTGAAGGGCCTCGTTTTTAAGATCCATTTACACCCGTTGGCTGAGAGAACCGCTCGACAACCCTCATCAATTCAGAAGACTCCTCATACTCAAGGCCTAATGACTCTGCGGCCAGAAAATATTGATTGGCTGCACCTGCCACCAAAAGTGGTAGCTTCATAGACCTACCGGAATCCACAACAATATTACTGTCCTTGCACATCAAAGCCATCCCGCAGGGTGCGGCGGTTTTATCTAAAACGCTTGACGAAAGGAGTTTGAAATAGTCGCTGCCTGCTACCCCGGATCCAATAACCTTACATACCTGCCTTTCATCGAGACCCGCACGTCTGGCCATAAGGATCAGCTCCATTACCGCTGCATGGGTCACAGAGACCAGGAGTTGATTACAATGTTTCACTGCCTGTCCCATCCCCGGAACCTCCCCAACATGGACGATGGTGCCCAAGTTTTCAAGTATTGGGCGGTACCGATCCAGGGTGCCTTTCTTTCCTGCCGCGATCAGGGTTAGTGACCCGTCGCCGGCTCTCGACGGTCCTCCGGTACAGGGACAATCCACGAACGCCACATTTTTCATGACACACTGTTCTGCTAACCACTCGACCTGGGCTTGGCGAATGGTCGACATGCAAATGATACCGGTGTTCTCTCCGACGCCGGCAAGCAGACCATTTTTACCAGCCACGACCGCATTGACCTGCTCGCCGTTTAATACGAATACAATTATTGTCTCTGCCCTTTCGGCAACAGTTTTCACATCCGATGCCGCTTTTCCACCGGACACCACAAATTCGTTCAGCGACGCCTTATCAGGATCATATCCTACTACCGTGTATCCTTGCCGGATAAGCAGTTTGCCGGCCGGAAGTCCCATGCGACCCAACCCCACAAGGCCAATGGTTTTAGCCATTGTTGCACACTCCTTTCTGTTATCATACAAATATCTGATTTGGAAAGACATTATCCGGATTGCCCAGAAATTTCAATCAATAAATTTTGTCATTTCAAATCTCAGCTCACTTTAGCTCATTTTTCCGGATTATCCGGCTTAGTCTCTCATCTTGCAGTTCCCAGTACCCTGGTGGCACCTATGATTTTTGCTGATTTGAGTCCCCCAATCCCTAAACTTCTGTCGAATTTGTGGTCTCTTTAAAATTCCGGAAATTTTATTAGATATTTTTAACGGCGGGTGACGGACAACCAATCCGTCCTGATCTGCGGACCAGGGCGAAATCTTTAGAGGTCTCATGGAACTAAACAGCGGCGACATCATCGGTCAGGTTTTGCGTCAACGCGGCATAAAATTCTTATTTACATTTCTAAACATGATAACCGATGATATATTGTCGGGGAATCTTAAGCCGGGCGATAAGCTACCTACCGAGAATGAACTGGCCGAAAGTCTGGGGGTGGGCCGAAATTCCGTGCGTGAAGCGATAAAAATGTTGTCATCTTTTGGGGTTATTGAAGTAAAAATGGGAGCCGGAACTTATATTGCCGAAAGCATGCACGGGTCAATTTTGTCGTTAAAATCGGCAAGGCTATTTATCGGCTTTTTTTTGCATCAATCGGAAAAACTGTCGAAATTGATCCCTATCGCGATTACCGCAATCATAAACTGTACATTGATGCCATCAAAAAAAGGGATAACGGATCGGTGGGCAACAAAATCAGGGAAGGGCTGGCTGAATGGATGGACTATGTGAATAGGTAATGGATCTGTGTGCTAGGCAACCGACATCCGATGCAAAAACGTTAGTTACTTAACAAAGGCTAAAGATCTACTCGGGGGGATTTTATCATCGGCGCAGGCGGCGCAATTCACGCCCATCCGATGGGGCCCGCAGCGGGCGCCAGAGCATTTCGACAGGGTATTGATCTTATGATGAAATACGGCCAAATAGAAGAACACAAATTAAGCAGGGAACTGCGGGTCGCCATCGAAAAGTGGGGCCATGAGTGACCAGATTGTCCTTGAATCCCTGTTAAATCATTGACAAGTGTATCAGCTTGTGGTCAAGACGGAAGCAAAATGAAGCTCAGCGCCCGGATCAAGCGCTTTCGAACATTGGTTGGAAACCTGAGGATGTCCGTTTGGTCCTTCTAACTCTGATATCGAAAACCTGGTCCTCTGGGCCAGGACTCTTCACTTGGATAATTGGTTGGTGCGTGTACCGCCAAGTTTGTGGATTAGGAACCGCTTATGAGCGATGAAAAAATAAGTAACACAGTTTCTACTGTACCTATTTTAATATCTTTTTACGGTGATGACTTTACCGGTACGGCTGCTACGGCTGAAGCGTTAACCCAATCCGGCTTGCCCACGGTCATTTTTACCGAACCACCGTCACCTTCCTACCTGGAGCTACATTTTCCCCGAGCGAGAGCAGTGGGCATTTCAGGAGCGGCGCGAACGCTTCCTGCTAAAGTTTTAACACAAGTATTATCGCCAATTTTTTTATCCATGCAGACCTACCAATCTCCTATATATATTTACAAGGTGTGTTCCACTTTTGACTCTTCTGAAAATATCGGCAATATTGGCCGGGCCATTGAACTTGGCAGGGATACTTTTTCTCCGGAATTTATACCAATCCTTCCAGCCGCATTAAAAATTGGGCGCTATACGATTTTCGGCAATCATTTTGCGGCTGTCGGGGATGGAGAAGTGTTTCGCTTGGATCGTCATCCGTCTATGGCTAACCATCCGGTAACACCGATGGGTGAAGCGGATCTGCGAAAGCATCTGGCTAATCAGACAGAATTGAGAAGTGGCCTCGTTAATATTTTAGAAGTTAGAGAAGGACCACAGCGAATGAATTCCAGAATTGATGAACTGGTTGCCGCAGGAGTTCCTATCATTTTTTTTGACTGTTTATCTGATGAGGACCTAAACAGTATTTGTGAAACTGTCTTTAAAAGAACCCATGGAGATAAACCTTTATTTTTTGTTGGATCACAGGAATTGGGATATGGGTTAACGGCTGCATTGAGGAAAACCGATATCTTGTCAAAACAGACCAAAATGAAAAACTTTGAGGACGGGGAGAGTGATCGGGGCCCCATTTTGGTTATTTCGGGAAGCTGTGCGACCATAACCGGCGAACAAATATCGTGGTCTAAAGAGAATGGTTTTTATGATATTCCGATTTATCCCCAAAATTTGCTCGACACTGCGAGGAGAAAATCTGACAGAGAGCAGATTGTTACTCAGCGATCAATGCGCTGGCTGAAGGGAAATCGGTAATTTTGCATACAGCAATTGGGCCGGAAGATGAGCGAATCGCAGCGATGAACAGGACGATCGCAAAATTGTCATTGGCCAATTCTGAAGCCAACGATATCCTCGGCCGGCAGCTGGGTGCCGCTGCCCACGAAATAATATCTGGATCAACCGTAAAAAGGATCGCTATCAGTGGAGGAGATACAGCCGGAAGGATACAAAAAATGCTTCGGGTTGAAGCACTCCAAATCTCAAAGTCAATCGGCATAGCTGCGCCACTTTGTTACGTTTACAGCAGACTACCTCAAATCAATGGCTTGGAAATAGCATTTAAGGGCGGTCAAATCGGAAACAAAGATTATTTCAACCAGGTTGAACGTGAACGTACCTTCGATTTTCGAGAGGCCGCTTTGGGGGAAATATGATGGCATTCTTCCATGCGAATCAATTCAGGGATTTGCTCATGGGTCAAACCAAATCTTAAATAGCCGCACCATAGCGATATTTGTTGGCAACGGCCATATTTTAACCCTCAGAGTCTACCTTTTCCTTGACAAATCCAATTTTATATCACATGCATATATAAATTTATATTAAGTGAACAAAAGGAAGGATCTGATGCCGGCTTATTCAATCCCCGAACCGGAAACGCTGCTGCAAGAAATTCGGGCCTCGCATGAGCGCTGCCGACAGTTCGGGGTGGACCCCAATGACACCTGCAATCTTCTGCAGAACCGATTGAAGCCCGAGAAATTGGCATTGCGGCTGGAACAAAACCGGGAGTTTCTGGAAATTGCGAGCGCGCAAATCGGAGAACTCTATCAATTTGTCGCCGGGGCGGGTTTTGCCGTAAATATCGCCGACAATGAAGGTTATATCCTTCACATCATCGGTGATAAGCCGGTCTTGGAAGAGTTGGCAGCCGGTAATTGCTGCCCCGGTTATCGCTGGACTGAGAAAGATGTGGGCACCAGTGTCATCAGTCTGGCCCTGGCCCGGGAAATTCCGGTTCAAATCAACGACGAGGAGCATTTTTGCAGACGCGGCCACGGCCACACCTGCTCGGCTTCACCCGTCTTCGATCCGGACAATCAGCTGGTCGGTGTCATCGCCATGTCCGGTGATGCCGCCAAAGTTCATCCCCACACCCTGGGTATGGTGATTACCGCCGCCCGCGCCATTGAAAATCAATTAAGAATCCAAAAGACCTCCAAAGAATTGAAGCTGCACAACAACTACATGCGGGCCATCGTGGATTCCATTGACAGCGGCGTTATGACCATAGATAAAAACGGTGTGATTAACAACATAAACAATCAGGGCCGCCGGATTCTTCAATGGGGGGAGCCCCTGGAAGGACATTTGTTAACCGAGGTTCTGGGCCAACAAATTAATATTGATAAATTGATGCGGGCGGGATTTGATTTTATCGATCGTGAGATTTTTATTCGTGCCCCCAGCCGCAGCATCCACCTGATATGCACCGCCAAACCGATTCTGAATTCGGCCGCCAAGATTCAGGGCATCATCCTTGTCTTTAACGAGATCAAGCGCATCCGAAAGCTTCTTAATGAAATGGTCGGCACCCAGGCACGGTTCACTTTTGAAGACATCATCGGTGTCAGTCCGGCCCTTCAGGAAGCCAAGCGGATGGCGATGATTGCCGCCTCGAGTAAATCATCCATTTTGCTGCTGGGTGAAACCGGCACCGGGAAAGAGCTTTTTGCCCAGGCGATACACAATCACAGCGCCCAGAGAGGACATCCCTTTTTGGCGATCAATTGCGGTGCCATACCGCGTGAACTGCTCGAAAGTGAGCTGTTCGGTTATGTTGAGGGCGCATTTAGCGGGGCTCTCAAGGGCGGCCGACCGGGAAAATTCGAATTGGCGGACGGCGGGACCCTTTTTCTGGATGAGATCGGTGACATGTCGACGGACATGCAGGTGAAACTGCTGCGGGTGCTTCAAACCGGTGAGGTCTGCCGAATAGGTGACCACAAATCAATAACAGCCGATATCCGGATCATAGCGGCCACCAACGTTCAGCTAAAGCAGGAGGTTGATCGCAAAAATTTCCGGGAAGACCTTTTTTATCGTCTCAATGTCTTCCCCATCACGATCCCCCCACTCAGAAAAAGACGGGGGGATATTGCGCTCCTGGCAAACCACATTTTGAGTCGTTGTGCGCAAGTCGCAGGCAAACAGGGCCTGCAGTTCACACCGGAGGCCGGACAGTCACTTTGCAATTATGAGTGGACCGGAAATGTCAGGGAATTGGAAAACATCGTTGAAAGGGCGGTCAACCTGGTCGAAGGCGATAAGATCGGATCGGATCTATTGGGGATTGTCTCGGCCTGCGCTGGAAAGCATGCCGACAAACACGGGCATGGATGGCGCCTGGCGGAACTGGAAAAACAGGCCATCTCGGAAATCCTGCAGGAAATGAAATTTAATCTGTCCAGGGCGTCCAAGTCCCTGGGCATATCCAGGGCAACCTTATATAACAAGATAAAAAAATACAACCTTTCGACCAACCGACAAAATGCCTAATATTTATACATGTAAAAATTTTTAACACATAGAAAAATATATAATTATTTATGATAGTTATAAAATAACTCTATTAATTTTGTATAATTTTTAGACATCGGAGTCTCTATCCGCCAAATCAGCAGTTTTTTTAAAAATGTCTGTAATTGTGGGGACTTATTGCCTCAGCAGAGCCTCGATAAGGATCTCATTCATTTTGGCATAATCTTTGCCTTTATTTAGTGAAGCGACTTAACTCGCTCCCGCTGCATGCCAAACTGACTGATCACGGTTTGCACCAATCGATCATTGCGAAAGTACCATTCTCAACCATTTATATCGTAGACCAACGGATGCAGGTCTGCAAAGGCAAGTCCAACATGTTAAATCCAAAAACTTAAAAGA
>CAVXXE010000025.1:0-90071 GCA_963765595.1 uncultured delta proteobacterium | reverse complement strand
TGTGTTTATGCTTTAAATGCGATTACGATGCAGGTTTTCACAGCTGGTGAGTTAATTTGTGCGGGTGTTGATCCCAATGAAATGAGATTTAAAAGAGCCGCTTGTTTTGATGTGGGATTGGAGTGTGGTGGATGGGGTCACATAGCAATGGAAATATGTGTTGAGGACCGAAAAAAAGCCTAACAGAACGTTTCACACTCGACCGGGAACCCTGTGCGGCTTTTTTCTATAGCAATATTTATGTTAAACGTTTTTTAAACTATTGCCTTGTTGGGTTCCCGGCGGGTGAACTCTGCGTTATGTGCGATGTTAAAAATGTCTATTGATCATTTAAAACAACTCAGAAATGAATTAGAAAACCAGCGTTGGAAAATCATTTCAGAAGAAAAGGGGGAAATGATTATGACATATCTGCTGTATGGGTTGTCGCTAGACCCGACGGAAGTAATCAGCTTCACATTGAGTTTGAAGGATTAGACGATCTGAAAACCTTTCCAATTGAAAAAAGCTTTGCGTGCCATGTCAGAGAGGCTTCAGATATCTCAGTTTATTTTGGAAAGATTTCAAAATCATGGCCAAAGGAATTATCTGACTTTATAGATAAAATTAAGAGACTTAGGACATAACCTGTCAGTTCAGGTAACAGCCAGGGCCGAGCCGATTTTGGAAGATGTTGGCCTATTGATAATTCATCCTTTTTTTTGAGGTCAGTGGAAGCCCAGGCTGTCCCTGACTTCTTCGTTATAAAGCCCCCCCAAGCAGAATCAAATTTTTTCTTGCCAACTATACCCCAATGACGTATAGTGTGAATTATGCTTTTCATCGAAACTCCTATCTTTACAAAATTAGTGACCGATCTAATACCGGATGATGAATACCGGAAAATCCAACTGGCGCTGGTTTTAAGACCCGAAGCAGGAAAAATTATCACCGGTAGCGGCGGGCTCCGGAAAATTCGATGGAAGAGTGGTGGCAGCGGCAAACGGGGAGGCCTTAGGCTAATCTATTTCTGGGATGTCCCGGAGGACAGAATTTACATGCTTCTAATTTACAAAAAGACCAAGAAAAAGGATCTCAACCCGAATCAACTCAAAATACTCCGAAATCTTGTAAAGGAGTTGCTAAAATGAAAGAAGATGATTTTAATAACCTTGTTAAGAGCATCAAACAAGCTGGAAAGATTAAAAATGGTCAATTAAAGCCTGGCCGGACATTTGAATTCAACCCAATGGACATTAAAGCGATCCGCAATAAACTCCACAAATCCCAGAGTGAATTCGCACTCATGATCGGCGTAAGTGTGTCCACCCTGCAGAATTGGGAACAAGGGCGGCGGAAGCCTGATGGCCCTGCAAGAGCACTATTAAAGGTGGCATCAGAAAATCCAGAGGCTGTCACCAAAGCATTGGGAGCCTAAGTTTAGGAGATACCGCTTTATAACGAATACGCTGAACCTGACCGGGAAAATTATGCGGTTTTTCGGAAAGGCCTGTGCAGGTTCGAGGATGGAGGCCGGCAGGTTAGCTCTAAAACGATAGGGCGGACCGCGAGCTAAAGCTCGCTTGGCCTTCGGCCATCCGTCCTATCGGGCTGCGAGATGAGTCGATTGAGTTTGATAGACGTCGCTCGCGCTCCGCCTATCAACCTCAATCGAGCCGACCCCCTTCGGGCTTCGCTGCGCTCGGTCGGCTGGCACGGTAAATTGCAAAAAGACGCAATTTCCGCCCCCAGCCGACTGCGGCTCATCTCGCAGCCCGTTTGGATTACCACGATATACAATTACATTGGGAGAACCAATTGAAAAAGAAGTCCAAAAAAGTTCCAAAGGAAATGCAGGATATTTATTTGTCCATTACAAAAATCACCGATGAGTTTTCACAACAATATTTGAATGATGAATATGCCGAGTTTATTCAATATGCTGTAGCGGAACTTTGCAGAAAAAGGCCATCTCCATTATTAAGAGGCAAGCATAACATCTGGGCCTGTGCCATAACTCATGCAATAGGTGTGGCAAATTTTTTGGATGACAGCAGCCAAACTCCACATATAAAAGCTTCTAAATTGTACGACACGTTCGGAGTTAAACCAAGTACAGGCCAAACAAAGTCAAAACAGGTACGCAACATATTAAAAATGACTCAATTTGATCAAAACTGGACTCTACCAAGTAGAATGGAGAGGAATCCTATGGTATGGATGATCTCACTCAACGGATTTATCGTCGATGTAAGAAATCAGCCAAAGGAAATTCAAGAGATTGCATTCGAAAAAGGTCTAATTCCCTATATGCCAGATTCTTAGAATCCAACAAACCAGTTGAGCAGACGGCGTGAAGATTGCGGTTCTACGTAAAGTGCATGGAGAAACTTGACACAAAAATAGGCCGCTGCTCACCGGCGGCGTTCGGCGATAATTAAATAGAGATATGAAGTCAAACTTTAATTTTCCCGTGCGGGACGGGAAAACCGTAAAATGCATTGTTTGGGGGATTAAGCTCATATAAAAGTGAACATTATTGCTCAAAAAAATGTGCCAGCAAAATTAGGATCCGAAGATATGGTGATATCCACTATTTTTATGAAATTGGAAATTACGAAAATATAAAGAATTTAAAGACCCGTTGTCAGTGCTCAGAAAAAAACGCGCACAAAACTTATGATTTAATTAAAAAAGGCATAATAAAAAAGCAGCCATGTGTCCTATGTGGCAAACATGATGTGATTGCGCATCATGAAGATTATTCAAGGCCCAACGACGTAATTTGGATATGTGAGGCACATCATAAAAAGTATCATGATGGCAAAATAGGTCTTTTCAAGAACAAACTATGGTGGAACCCCAAGCGGCTTCTCCCCAGAAGTATTCATGATAGGAATAGGCCTAAACAATATCAAAACTTAAGTCGCAATTTAAAAAGAAATGAATGGCTGCGCCGAACAAATCGTTGCACACTCGACCGGAAAATTTAATACATTTTTTTCATGGCCACTGTTGAGTTAAACGTGCCTTTAGCCACTACCCAGTTGGGTTCCCGGCGGGTGAACTCTGCGTTCTGTGACAGGAGAGAGTACATTATGTTTGAAGTTGATAGAAGCATCGTGGTCGTGAGACCAACACTAGCATTCCATGATTGGTACATATCACTGCCGGACTCCCCAAAAGAAACCTTCGCGGAGTTGCGCGAATACACCCACTCATATATGTTGCCGAAGATAGAAGCGAACGAAAAGATAAGGGTCGCATCTAAACTATTAAATATTTGAAATAAACATTTAATAGTTGAGATTGCGACCCCTCGGCTTTCCCGACCCCTCGGCTTTCCCGATATCTTTCATACGGTAGCCTCCAACGATTTCAGGAGGAAACAGTTCCGGAAACAATTCAATCCGTTCATCGAGGCATTGCCGGAAATCACGCTTCGATGACATTGGCTTCATAATTTTCTTGAGAGAAAGGCAAACATATGATTCTATTATTTCGGTGAGCGGATCTTGCATCTGCTTTTCCCATATAGTTAGAGACCTCCTTTGCCGGGAATGGTCTCTAACTATATAAAATCATTAATAAAAAGTCTAGGCAAATATTCCTTGTTATATCAACAGGTTGCGGTTTTAAACTCATCCGCCCACAACAGATTGTGCTCAAGAATACAGGGCTCCCCAAAATCCGTTATAATCAGGAAAAATCTATTATATGGAAATTAGAATCGATGACTTAAGTCGCCCTGAAGTGATTGAATTTCTTGAAGATCACCTTCAAAACATGATTAATGTCACTCCGCCTGGAAGTGTACATGCATTAGATATTAAGGCATTGACAAAGCCAGACATTACATTTTGGAGCGTATGGGATGGATCATTGCTGATTGGCTGTGGAGCACTTAAGGAGCTTGATTCACAGCATGCTGAGATAAAATCAATGCGCACAGCATCATCGCATTTGGGAAAAGGCGTTGCATCTCACTTGTTAGAATATATCCTTACAGAAGCAAGGCGGCATAAATATAGACGTGTCAGCTTAGAAACCGGTTCTTTCGATGCCTTCAAACCTGCTTGAAATCTATACACAAAATTTGGATTCACCTATTGCAAACCGTTTTCGGATTATACCCAAGATCCAAATACCGTATTTATGACAATAGAATTATAAGGAAATTAAAGATCCTAAAGCGTCGAGCAGACGGCGGGCAGATAGCGGTCTTACATAAAGGCCGTGCAAGTTAGGGATTTATATGGACCGCTGCTCACGCTCAACGTTGGGTAATCCATTGTAAGCTACCTCTGTATTTACCTTATTGACATGATACTAATCTGTGATACTATATCCCTATGAATAAAAAACAGCGACAGACGCTACAGAGAATATTTGAGAAACCAACGCGTTCAGATATTTTATGGAATGATATCGAGAGCTTATTTATCGGTCTTGGCGCTGAAGTAGCAGAAGGTAAAGGATCTCGTGTAAGGGTGGCACTTAATGATGTTCGTGCTGTTTTTCATAGGCCCCATCCTCAGCGGGTGACAAACAAAGCGTCCGTCAGATCTGTACAAAGATTCATGATTGAATCGGGGGTGACACCATGATGGAATACAAAGGATATTTTGCAAAAGTTGAATTTGACGATGATGCCAATATTTTCCATGGCGAAGTTATTAATTTGAGGGATGTGATTACTTTTGAAGGCGAAACAGTGAATGAGCTCAAGGGGGCTTTTCACGATTCAGTTGACGATTATCTGACTTTTTGTGCCGAGCGCGGCGAGGAACCTGAAAAGCCATATTCTGGGAAATTCGTCGTACGGGTGGAACCTGAGTTGCATAAGAATATTACGGTAGAAGCACGTAAAAAAGGAAAGAGCTTAAATATATGGGTAAAAGACGCAATATCTAAGGCATTAAAAGACTCCACCCAACAAGGGCATTCACTCTGATCCCAAAAGCCTGGCGGCTTTTGGTCCAGGTGATGCCTGGCGTTGGGCGGACCGCGAGCTAAAGCTCACTTGGCCTTCGGCCATCCGCCTTATCGGGCTGCGAGATGAGTCGATTGAGTTTGATAGTCGTCGCTTGCGCTCCGCCTATCAACCTCAATCAAGCCGACCCCCTTCGGGCTTCGCTGCGCTCGGTCGGCTGGCACGGTAAATTGCAAAAAGACGCAATTTCCGCCCCCAGCCGACTGCGGCTCATCTCGCAGCCCGATGGACAGAAAATGACATATAAGATGAACAAAAAACAATTCGATCAGGTCCTTTTTGCTATCAGCGCTGGACAGATACAACCATTTTATTTCGAAAGTTGCAGACTGGGAAGAGCTCTGGACACTTAAAAATCCCGAGGGATTTGTTATGTTTGGTGACTCGTCAGGACGAGAATGCATTCCGGTCTAGCCACATCCTGATTATTCAGCCGCCTTAATAAATGATTCTTGATCTGACTGTATTTCGGAAAGACTTGATCTGCATAAGTTTTTAGAAAAATGGATACCTGGTATGATCAAAGATAAACGAATGGTTGTGGTATTCCCAACACCAGATGAGAAGGGAGTCGTTATTAATCCTCAACGAATAAATGAAGATTTGTTAGAGGAATTAAAACAATACGAATAGTGATCATCGAACAAGCGGTTTCACCTGATCGCCGGGGCCGAGCCGTTTTTGATATATTCGGGTTTTTAAAAATTAATAGATTTTCACAGATTTACTGAAACCCCTGCGCCAGATGAACCGGAGCGTTTCTGTGGGGAGGATGATACGACATGATCGACATGCCCAAAGATTCGCAAGCTCTCGCTAATGCGAAGATGCAGGAGATATTGGACCGAGCTATTAATGCTGGCGCCGATGCGGTCACAATTGAGTTCGCAAAAGAAGGCGGTCTGGAGGTACTCTTTGTGTTCGGAAATACGGGTGTTGGGGATACCCTTGTTGAACGGAGCCTTGAGGCAGAGGTTATGACACTGATTTATGAGCAATCGGGGCTGGAGGAAAAGTCCTGCGGTGTACTGCAGTGGGAATGCCACGGGCAGAATCTGGAGATCAATGTTCGAGGAGTACGACAGCTTCGGTGAAACCGCATATAAATTGACGCTTAGAAATGACATCAATGAGACACAGAACAAGTCAGTTCAGGTGACAACCAGGGCCGAGCCGTTTTAAAGATGTTGGGTAATTGGAAATTTATAGTTTTTATTGAAATCAGTGGGAGCGCTGGTTTCCCCTGACTTCTGCGATAGCTCCTCCGGAGATGGCGAAACGGAATATGACAGACAAATACGACATTATTGAGGAACACTTACTGGGGCGAAAGCTCATTGGGGTGTGGGAAATGATCAGTGATTCTTTTCCCACGACTGTCGAAGGATACGCCCTCAGTTTGGAAGGATATTTCCTTGAGATCGAGACAATGCTCGATGTCTCTGTCATAGGTATTGCTTGTGGACACAGCCGGATTGATTTTCCCTTGGATGTTAGACCAGGCTGTTCCTACCATGAAGTATCTCATGATTCACCCTTTTCGCAATTACTTGGTAAGCGGTTCTCAAAGTGGCGTCTGCTGGTTGGCGAAGGGGATAATTGGGAGGGATTGATGGTAAGCTTTGACACCTCCGCAGGCCTCTGTTTTATCTCAGTGGATTGCTCCATTTCAGTTCTGACATTGAAAAGGAGAGCAGTGTTGATGCCGGCGTTATCGCGCCGAGGAAAGCTCGGCGTATCTTGCAGGGTGAAAGTCCCTGTCGGGAGGAAATTCAGCAATGATTTTCTGTAAGGGTTAGCCACCCACCCGTATCGAGCCTTGGGTCCATGGCGGAGTTGCCTGAAGAATGGGCAGCGAACAAGATGGGCTAAGCGTAGGCAGAGAATCTTGTAGGCCGTAGGGGAGACCGCGCCCCTGAAGTGCTGGTACAGCTTCGAAATTACAATTGCGGACGCCGAGGGTTTTAACGTGCGCCGAAGGCAACACAGAAGCATCCGTTTTGGCGAGGATGTGGAGGTCCGCCGGAGTCCTCAGGCCGTGGCATGCAAGAAGAGATACGCTGTAGAACTCGGGAAGCCCCGTTGCGCTCCTGGCGTGGATACACGATCCAGGTGGGTCGTCGTAAGGCGGTTATATGCCATCGGGGTGTCTTATCAGGCATAGTACTCAGAGGTTGGGAAAGCCAGCCACAAGGGAAAGGACCTGACGGAAGCACGCAGCCCACAAAGGAAACTCGTGCCGGACATGTAGGGCTGGATAAATACGAGCAAACCTCACTGCGGGGAATAGCAACTGGGTCTTGTAACGGGCAACTGTGAAGATCCGCGCGGAAGCGAGTGCAACCGAGGAACCGGATGCGGGAAAACCGCACGTCCGGGTCTGTGTGGGGGGCGCCGGGTAACCGGCGTTCCTACCGCGAGAGCTGGAATATTGAAATGAAGACAAGACCTTGCATGGCGCGCTGATATTTCCGCTGAAGAATAGATTTATTGGCTGCCTGGGTTGGGCATTCCTTTAAACCCATTATCCTCTCCGAGGCGTAGACCACAAACTCCCTCATTGCATTATTCTCCGCCTTAGGCGGATTCGCGAAGTGAACTAAGTCGCTGCTGTAACAACCTCGAATTCATCATTCGCCATTCGTCGATCTTTCCGGCGTGCTGAAATCGGCCAGGAAATCGTATAAAAAGGTTTCCATTCCACGATGGGGTGGCGGCTGGTTGGGAATCAGACCGGGGGAGTATCCCCGTTTGCGAAACGGTTCCAGCAGCGCGTTGTTGCGGCTGATGACATGCACCGGGACCGACCATGGTTGGTTTTTGCCGGTTATCTGAACATTTGGTTGATGATCACCCAGCACGATGATCAGGGCGTTGTCGTCTAAATATCGCATGATGAATTCGGTAATGACCCTGAGTTCATATATCATGGCCGTCACATAGCCCTCTGAGGCATTGCTCAGATCGGGCCACACGATGGGGAAGGTAACGGTCTCCAATTGGTGGTAAATTTCACCCGTTCCTATGCGGGACCAATCCTTCAGATACGGTGGTTGACGATGAAAAGGGGCGTGGCTGGTGACCAGAATAAATTCGATGAACAGCGGTTGGGTCCGGTTTTGAAGTTCTTTTCGGTAAATTAGATCGAGTACATATTGATCCGGCATGGTGGACCAGCCGTACATGGGACCCTGGTAGTCGAAATTCCAGGCGTAGTATTTTTCCTGATAGCCAAAAAAGGCCCCCTGTGGCCAGGGCCACTGCGTTCCCGGCATGGCGCTGATGGTTCGGTAGCCTGCTTTGTTGAAAAAATGCGCAATCGTTTTGGCTTTGGAGGTAATCATCAGATTATAATGCATATGGCTGCCGAGTCTTACACCGCCGGCCAGGGTTGCATGGGCCAGCCAGGAGGTCCCGCCAAAGGTGGGGGAATCGAAAAACGTTGAATAAACCAGAAATTTACGATCATGGAGGTTCTCTTCAATGGCATCCAATACGGGTTCAATTTTTTGGAAATGGTGTTTGTTTGCAAATACGGTATGCCCGTATGACTCGACAAAAAAAATAAATACATCTGCGCCGTTCAGTTTATCCAAAGACGACGGGACTTGTAAGCCTGCCTCCACAGTACTTTCAATGATGCCCAGCTGCCGGGCACGATGGTCTTTAACGTTAAGAATAAAATCAAATTCCTCAACCACCCGATGAAAGAAGTCTTTGGCAATGAATTCTCCGGGAAAGCGGATTCCGCCGGCTGGCAGATATGGCAGCGCCATGAGAACGGCAACGATCAGCAAGAGAACAATTCGGCGATGTCGATGATAGGCCAAAAAGTTGTGGATGGTTTTGAGCGACAGCCAGACGCCCCAGCTGATTCCGACCAAAAGGATCCCCGCTAAAATGACAGCAAAGATAAACGTTTTCAGTGAAACGGTGGTGTATAGAAGATGAAGGAGGTCGGGGACAAATTGGGCATCCAGAAACAGATTGAACGGGCGAAAAAAATACATGGGCACCAGGATATCGCCAAGACGGAAAAGGCGAAGAAATATGACAAAGGCAGTTAAGGGCAGGTAAAGCCCGGGATGAAAGCGAAAATCCATCCAGGCCATGGCCAAAGGGATCATCATAATCCCCAATACTTCCGGAGAAACCTTAAACAAGGCCAGCATATGCAGTTGCTGGGCCGGATATTTTATATTCATCAGGATATTGAGAAAGGCCCAGGCCATTAAAAATGTCAGAGTGGGTTTAATCTTTTCCATTTGGTTCCCCTGCCTAATGATAATGCTCTGCTGCAGTTATATTTACCGCAAATTTAACAAAAATGACTATGCTCATCAAGAATATTTGGGCATTTATAGACGCCCCCTGTGTACAATTAGATTAATCCTTATGATGCTCAAAAGAAATTTTACAGTGGGCAATAATTCACTTGCTATTGGTTAAAAAAGGGTTATAATCTGCACAATCAATTAAGTCCCGCATTAAAAAATCGGGATGGTTACTTTCTGAAGGAACAATCCATTTGTCAAAGTGGCATCCTCCAGTTTGCAACATTGAAAATTTTATGAAAGGAGAATGCTATTATGGCTAATGGAACTGTTAAGTGGTTTAATGACAGCAAAGGGTTTGGGTTTATTGAACAAGAAGACGGACCGGATGTGTTTGTTCATCATTCAGCAATCAACTCAAGCGGTTTCAAATCCCTAAATGAAGGCGACAATGTTACCTTTGACATAGAGCAAGGACCAAAAGGTCCTGCCGCTGCGAATGTCACTGTGATTTAGTCTCCTCTTCTGTTTAAAAGGGCGCTCTTCGAATATAGAGGAGTGCCCTTTTGTTTCTTTTGAATTACTACCAATCCAATTTTTACTATCAGATCGCAAATCACAGAAAAATACGGTCTTATTTATTATTCTGTTTCTCACTATCGAGAATAGCGACCAGAGTGGCGACAACCTTGCAAAACCCCAGTATTTGGTAAAAATGTGCAAGTAGGCTTAAACAGCCTGTTCAAATCATTTTTAATTAATAATTGGATGTACCCTGTACCCTTATGGTGGAAAGAAAGGCCAGAAAGGGACGCAATCCACAGACTGGAGAGGAAATCCATATTAAAGCATCCAAAGCTCCCAAATTTACCGCGGGCAAGTCGCTCAAAGAAGCCGTTAAATAAATATTAGATAATTAACTTGACAGCAATTCCAGCTGCCTGTATGATCACGCAAAATTAACTGAGTTCCTGGTTGTAACTAAAAATCACGTAAGCCCCGGAATAGCTCCGGGGCTTTTTTTATTGGAGAACACAGAAAGAAGGTATTAATTGAACTTTGAAACATTTAATTTTCATCCCTCCATTGCCGCAGGCGCGGCAGCGGCAGGTTATGAAACTCCGACCCCCATTCAGGCTCGGGCCATCCCCCAGGTAATTAAGGGTCGCGATATAATGGGTCTGGCCCAAACCGGCACCGGTAAAACAGCGGCATTCGTTCTGCCGATACTCAATCGATTGGTGGAGCGTAAATACGGGTGCGTTCGCGCTCTGATAATCGCCCCCACCCGCGAATTGGCCGAACAAATTCATCAGGCTATTGAAACTTTGGGACGTGAGACGCACATCAGAAGTGTTAGTGTTTACGGTGGCGTGGGAATCAATCCGCAGATTAAGAAACTGAAGCGTGCCGACATTGTTGTTGCCTGTCCTGGCCGGCTTCTTGACCATATCGGACGCCATAGCATCGATCTTTCCCAACTGGAGGTGCTGGTTATAGATGAAGCTGACCAGATGCTGGACATGGGATTTATTCCTGATATCCGGCGAATTTTAAAAAATCTTCCAAAGAAGCACCAGACCCTGGTCTTCTCGGCTACCATGCCTGTTGAAATTCGTCGATTGGCCGGGGATATTTTGCGAAACCCGGACACCGTCCAGGTGGGAATCACCGCACCGGCTGATACAGTCAGTCACGCACTCTATCCGGTAGCCCAGCATTTAAAAACGGCGCTGCTGTTAAAGCTTCTGGGAAACACCCATACCAAATCGGTGCTGGTTTTTACCCGAACCAAACATCGTGCCAAGAGCCTGGGGAAAAAGCTTGCTGCCGCCGGCCATCGGTCAGCATCACTGCAGGGCAACCTTTCCCAGACACGCCGTCAGGCAGCACTGGACGGCTTTCGCGACGGACATTTCGGATTCTGGTGGCTACCGATATCGCCGCTCGCGGCATTGACGTTACCCGGATTTCTCATGTCATCAACTATGATATCCCTTCCACCCCCGAGGCATACATTCACCGCATCGGACGGACAGGCCGGGCAACTCGCAGCGGCGAGGCTTTTACACTTGTTACCGAAGAAGACACGATTATGGTGCGCGCCATCAATCGAATCATCGGATCTAAAATTGAGCAGCGTCTCCTATCAACTTTTGACTACGAATCACCCGTGCCCGATCGTCAGGGCCGCCCCCGGTGGATAAAAAAACCGCAACATAAATTTCCAGGCCTGAAAAAAAACAGATCAAGAAGAAGTCACTCTCGAGGTTTTTTAATTAGACAAAACGCTAATGAATAGAAAAAAGGGGATATGGCAGCCTAATACTTGCTGGTAAATATCAATTAATAATGTGTTTGAGTCTGATTTATATTCCCAATTAAAAAAATGCAAATTGAGCAGTGAGTGCTTGAAGCAATGGTATGAATGAAATCGCTTTTTGGAGGCCGTTCGCATTACAAGAAAACGCCCGGTAACATTAAGAATTCAATGGTTTTTGATGAGTTTCTCAATTTTTTTCCGGCATTTTCTTATTTCTGCTTCCGCCCATTCACGTTCGACAATCCTGGAGATACTTTCAGCAATCGCACCAATTAAGCTTTTTTCTTCTTCAAGAAATAGTGCCTTCTCGAGTTCTGATTTTTTTTCAAGGCGAAAAACTTCCAATTGGCCAATCTGTTTATTACTAACCGTGATGTTAAATGATTGCTTCCAGCTGGTTTCTAAAAATTTTTTTGTTGTAAACTCATAGCCATCAAAAATAATACGCGCACAGGTAATTTCAGGATGCTGACAAGCTGGTGGAATGAAATCAACCATTTCTTGAAGAAGACCGTCCAGAGAAAAATCATTGCCCTCCCGGAAGCTTGATATATCATAGAGGCACTTTAACTCCTTGATTCTTCCGCTAAGTTTATGGGAAATCTGCTCAAGCTCTTTTTTGTCAGCCTTTTTGATATCTTTAATCTCCCTGTTTAGTTCCTCATTAATCTTCATCAAGCTTAGGCTACGCTTCAAATGGCTGTAATCAAAAAGTTTTCGTTCTGCGTTGAATGCTCTTTCTCTGCGCATATAATCAAGTGCTTCTTTTTCTAATTTCTTTATCTTGCGCTCCAGTTCGTTATAGGTCGGTTTTGCAACCATGAGAATATCCCTTGAAGTCATTAATAGAAGACGCAAGAAATTAACGTCTGTTTTACTCATGCATACGCGGATTTAAATCCCACCAGTTTTTGCTCTTTTTCATCCCATAGCTTTAATCGAAGGCAAGTGATGCTTTTACGGATGGTAAGGGGTTCAACATCCAGATAAGATTTCGTATCATCGTAGGCCCTTTGTAAGTTATAATTGGGAATCCGGGCCCGAAGATGGTGGATATGGTGTAATCCGATGTTGCCGGTAAACCACTGCAAAACTTTAGGTAGTTTATAGTATGAACTCCCGTGAAGTGACGCTTTTATCGGATCCCAGCGGTCATTCCTTGACCAATACACTCCTTCGAATTGATGCTGGATATAAAACAACCATACGCCAATCACGCCGGCAAAGAAAATCACCGGAAACTGAATCAATGCATAGGCCTTAAACCCGATGGTGAGACTTGCTACCAGAATAATAATTGCAAGGGCAGCATTGGTAATAATCACACTAAGGCTTTGACGTCTTTTTGAGCCTTTGTGCGGATATCGGTAAGATACAAGGAATAAATATGCAGGGCCTAAACCCAGAAGTACAACCGGATTTCTAAAAAACCGATACCAGAATCGTTTTGATTTGGACGCTGTGCGATATTCCTCTGCTGTCAATGTCCAAACATCACCCGTGCCTCTGCGGTCAAGGTCACCGAAGGTGTTGTGATGCCATCCATGGGACTTGCGCCATTCTTCATAGGGCGTGAAGGTTAATATACCACATATGTAACCCAAAATGGTATTCGCTTTTTTGGAGGAAAAAAACGATTGATGCGCACAATCATGGAAAAAAATGAAGATCCGAACTAACAAACTTCCTGCCACAATGGCTAGGCCCAACGTTATCCAATATGAATATCCAGCCTTATAACTAAAATGCATCAGAATACATAAAATTATGTAGGGAATGAAGGTGTTTGAAAGCTGCCATACGGATTTCAATAGATCCGGTTGTTCATATTTTTTTAAGGCTTGCGGTAAATCCGGTTTGGTGCCATTATCTTTTTTGGAAACTAAGAGATCTGTCATATTCTTACTCCCCATATTTTGAGAGCAGCGAAATAAAGGTGAATCAAAGGTGAAACGAGTTTGGACGCGGTCTTCAGTTCCTTCCAGTGCTCGTTAAACAATTAGATTTTTTTCCTTCTGGCGGTGTTAACGGTCTCCATTCCTTCTGAATGAGATACCGTGTGGATTTCAATTTGCTGCGGTTCACACAAAAGGCTCTTTGTTCCAAGCAAAACGCCGAATCTGTCAGACTTTATGTGGTCGTCCAGATCTTCGCGGGTTTCCCACTCCTCTATCAAACTGAAAACATTCTTGCCCTCGATGTCCCGGGAAATGCGACAACTCAAACAACCCCTCCCAGTTTCCGTTGGCTCGATCATCGAGAGAAGTGTTTGCATAACCTCTGTCCGCTTTTCTATAAGTGCATTCATGGTTATCCTGACAATGATCATGAGGCCCCTCTTCTTCGCGCTGAAAAAAAAATTCAAACTGTCTGTAATCATCCTTTTCACACTTCGTGCCAGACAGGCCGGGTTCAATCAAAATTAGGCTAACATATAGATATTTAATATAATATTTTTAGAAAAGAGACTGGTATAGCAGGAATAATAATTGCAATAATATGGTCATATATGGTCATTGGTCAAATATGACCATGCTTGGCATCCTATAAGTGTTGTTTCTATCTCTCAGTGAGGGAATACAAATTGACAGGCCGTTAATAGTGGAAGGCCGCAAAAAATAAGCTATTTTGCAGGTATTCAATAAATTCTCTTTCGAAATGCACTTTGCCCCCCTGGGTGAATATCCGCACCAGATGCACGCGCGGATCATCCATGCCCCAATTTTCATAATACAAAAACATATTGTCGTCGTTGGCATGGTTGCAAGACGACAGAGAACCGCACATAAATTGGGTAAATGTATGCCCGCGATACAGATCCACGGATCGACTCAGCTCCAGTTCGTGGGTATGGCCGCAGAAGACGGTTTCGATTTTGTGCTTCCATACAAAATCAATTACGCGTTTGGAATTTTTAAGTGGCTCTTCATCGGTGCCCAAAATGGAATGATGGATCAGTAGCAGCGGCACGTCATATTCCATCTGATTGATTTTGTCTGAAATAGCATGTAAGATCTCCTTTTCAACAAACCCCTGATCGCTGTATAGTTCATTGGAATCGATGCCGATAATCAATACGGATTTTCCATTTACAGGAATGGTTTTGATAAAATTTAAATCGGTGAAATTTTCACGGACCTTGGTTATCTCCCGATTCAAAAAAAGATTTTTCTTGGTGGTTTGCGTCATTTCAGAGGAGTAGATGATCTCCGGATCGAAAATATATTTCTTGAATAGTTCATGCGAGCGCATATTTCTTTTGTCGTGATTCCCGATGATGGAGAAAACATTCTTGCACTTGATCGCTTTTAAGAAGCTTCCTGCTGCTTCATACTCATCTTCCAGACCATCTGTCGTATTGTCTCCAGTGTTGATGACAATATCGGCATCATATGAGTTAATCTTCTTCAGAAGAATCTGGTCGTCCCCCTCCCAGTGACGGGGGCCGAAATGAAGATCAGAGATATGTAAAATGTTCACGCAGTGACTCCTTAAACGTAACAATTGATGGTTTGGACCTCTTAGGATCTTATGTACAGTAACGCCACCGATGACGCCTGTCAATCGGGAACTGCAACTATACCAATTGTCTGCTACTCGTTCTCCGTACCATCAGGGCTCACTGGGATTAGCGCCTTTGAGACTCAGACCTTCCGCGTGATGGCAGGAGATAAAGTGGCCGGCAGACACTTCTCTGAACAGCGGCACTTCGGTGGTACAGCGTTCGGTATCCGCATAACGGCAGCGGGGGTGAAAGGTACAACCAGAAGGCGGGCTGGCCGGATTGGGTTGTTCTCCTTCAAGAAATACCGGTTGCATGGACAATTCGGGGTCATCGGGTGGAATCGCCGACATGAGCGCTTCAGTATAGGGGTGCCTGGGCGTATAATAAAGCGCTTTGGTGGCGGCCATTTCAACCAGGCGGCCAAGGTACATGACGGCAACCCGATCGCAGGCATAGGCGACGGCGCTCAGATCGTGGGCAATGAAGAGGTAGGTGAGGTCCAACTCCTGTTGCAGATCTTTTAGCAGGTTCAGTATCTGCGCCTGGATCGAAACGTCCAGCGCGGAAACCGGTTCATCACAGACGATAAATTGCGGGTGCATCACCAGCGCCCTGGCGATGGCGATCCGTTGTCGCTGTCCCCCGCTGAAGGCATGCGGATAGCGACTGAGCTGTCTGATGTTAAGCCCGCAAAGACGAGCGATATCTAAGATCCGTTCATCCATTTGCGCGCCACTCGCAAGACGGTTTGCGATAAGAGACTCGCCGATGATTTCCTTCACGGTCATTCGCGGATTCAGTGATGCATAGGGATCCTGAAAAATCATCTGCATATGCCGCCACTGTCGGCGCAACTGACTGCGGTTTAAGGTGGCGATGTCTGTCACGCCGTTTCCATTTGTAAATATAATCCGGCCGCCGGTGGGTTCAATCAGACGGAGAATCGCGCGGCCGAGGGTTGTTTTGCCTGACCCGCTTTCGCCGACAAGCCCAAGGGTCTCACCCTTTTGAATATTAAAGCTTACGCCATCGACCGCCCGTAAAAAAGCCTTGTGCCTGGCAAACAGGCTGGCCCGACCCAACGGGAAATACAGCTTTAGGTCTTGGACCTCGATCAAGGTACTCATCAAAAATCCTCTGTGCTCAAATGTGTGTACAAATAACATGCAACCCAGTGGTTTTCAGAAACTTCCCTGAGCTCGGGGAAAGCACCATCACAGATACCGGACATAAAAGAATTACAGCGGGGATGAAATGCACAGCCGGATGGACGACTGAATAAACCGGGAACCGTTCCCTTGATGGGCTCCAGACGCTTACGGGCTTCCAGATTGCCCAGCCGTGGAATGGCCGCAAGCAGATTGACGGTATACGGATGTTTCGGGATCTTAAAGATCTCTTTGGTGGGTCCCTGTTCAACAATATTGCCCATGTACATAATCGCAACCTCGTCGGCAACTTGTCCCACGACACCCAGATCGTGGGATATGAAAATGATTGAAGACCCGAACTCCTGCTGCATATCACGCATGAGTTTGAGGATTTGAGCCTGTATAGTGACATCCAGGGCGGTCGTTGGTTCGTCGGCAATCAAAAGGGACGGATTGCAGGAGAGCGCCTTGGCGATCATGGCACGCTGGCGCATGCCGCCGGAAAATGCGCCGGGATAGCGGTCGACGGCTTGCGCGGCGTCACCAATTCCCACTCTTTCCAATAAGCTCGATGGTCATTTCGCGTGCTTTTTCTTTGGAAGCGTTAAGATGGAGTTGGATGACCTCCTTGATTTGGTATCCGATGGTGTGCAGGGGTGAAAAAGAACTCATGGGCTCCTGAAATACCATGGAGACCGTCCCACCACGGATTCTTTGAATATCCTTCCCTTTGGGTTCGAGTCTGGCAATGTCAACCGCTTCATCGCCATTTTGCCCGTAAAACAGGATCTTACCGTCCACAATTTTTAGTTCTTTTGATAAAAGACGCAGAAGGGACAGCGCGGTAACGCTCTTGCCGCAGCCGCTTTCACCCACCAGCCCCAGCACCTTGCCGGGTTCCAGGTTTAAGTCCACACCGCCGACGATGGGGATAAAGTTATTATCCACTTTCAGAGAGATCTTCAGGTTTTTAACCTGCAGCAGATATCTTTGCGCCATTGTGGTTTGTCTCCTATTTAGCAAAAGGATCGGCCGCATCCCGCAAGCCATCGCCCATGAAATTAAAAGCGAGCACGGCAATAATGACAAACAGCCCTGAGATCAGCAGCCAGGGTATTTCAGCCAGGGTGCGAATATTTTGGGCTGAATAAAGCAGCACCCCCCAGCTCACAATGGGCTCGCGCAGCCCCAGGCCTAAGAAACTCAGCGATGTCTCGGCCAGTATGATGTATGGGAAAGAAACCGAAAGGTCCACGATCAGGTAACTCATAAAAGACGGCAGCATGTGACGACCGATAATTCTGGCGTCACTGCACCCTGCCAAACGGGCGGAAAGGATAAACTCTTCCTCCCTGAGCGATAGCAGCTTGCTGCGCACCCGCCGCCCCAGGTGGGTCCACCCGATGGACGCAAGGATGGCGGTAACCGCCAGATAGACCTTTAGCGCCGACCAGTCCCGCGGTAACGCCGCAGCCAGGGCCAGCCACAGCGGAAGGGTCGGAATCGATCGGATGAACTCCATCAGGCGCATGATCAGTTCGTCGGTGATGCCGCCTAAATATCCGGCGATGCCGCCCATGAAAATCCCCATTGAAAATGCCAGAAATACACCGATAGCCCCCACCGAGAGGGATACGCGGGTGGCATACATCAGGCGCGAGAACACATCTCGCCCCAATTGATCGGTTCCGAAAAGATTTACAAAGCCCTTGTCAATCCCGTAAAAATGCAGGTCGGATTCAAACAGCCCCCAAAACTTATAGGTTTCTCCCCGGGTAAAGAACCGTAGCGGCAATTGTAAGGAGGTGTCGACCACGGCCCTCAAGCGGTAGGTAACCGGGTCGCGTTTGTTGACCCGTCCGTAAATAAACGGACGAAGGTGAAAATTCCAGTGGTCGTCGAAAAAATGGATCCCCATGGGGGGGCCCTGAAGATAACGGGTGTTACGCGTATGGGAACCGTAGGGGGCAATGAATTCGGCAAAAAGAGAAATGATTAGAAATAGGCCGAGTATGGCGGTACCTGACATTGCCATGCGGTGTTTGCGAAATCGCCACCACATCAACTGCCAGTGGGTGGCGATGTCGAGCCGGCGTACTTTTTTATCACTGGCAGCGGTGGGACGTTCGTTTGACATTTTAGTTTCGGCTCTCCAGACGGATACGCGGATCCAAAATCATGAGTAGCATATCCGAGATAAAGGTCCCTATGATCACCAGGGTGCAATAGATTAGAATCATGGCGCCGGCAAGATACATATCCTGGTTCAACAGCGCATTGATAAACAGGGGACCGGTGTCCGGCAAGGACAATACGATGCCCACAATGGGTGCACCGGATATGATGTTGGTCAATTCCCAGCCCAGGGTGGCAACGATGGGGTTGAGGGCCATGCGGACCGGATACTTCATGAGCATGCGGAACTCGGGAACGCCGCCGGCGCGGGCAGCGGTGACATACATTTTATTGAGTTCATCCAGAAGGGTTGCCCGCATGGTACGCAGCTGGAAGGCGGTGCCGGCCGTGCCAAGGACAATCACGGGGATCCAGAGGTGCATGATCAGGTCCCCAAATCGGGCCAGGGTCCAGGGTGCATCTTCGAACTCCGGCGAAAAGAGCCCGCCAACGCTCATACCGAACCATTTTTGACCCAGGTACATCAAGATCAGTGCAAACAGAAAATTCGGCGTTGCCAGACCAATATACCCGATCAAAGTCGCGGCATGGTCGCCAACCGAGTACTGCCGCACCGCCGAATAAATGCCCAGGGGAACGGCAACGAGATAGGTAAACACCAGTGTGCAAAAAGCCAGGATCAGTGTGAGCGGCAACCGCTCGGCGATCACATCGGCGACCGGCCGGTGGTATTCCCATGAAAATCCCAGATCCCCCCGGATCACGCCGCCGATCCAGTCTTAGATACTGGTGGTAAAAGGGTTTGTCAAGTCCCAGCCTGGCACGCATCACGTCCAGCTCCTCCTGGGTAATGATGACGCCACCCTGGGTCTTTTTGCCGGCATAGGCATCAACAAAATCTCCCGGTGGAAGCTGAATAAGGATAAAGGCGACAACGGATATCAAAAAGAGGGTAACCACAGTTGCAACGATACGGCGTGCTATCAAATTAAGCATTTACCGTTTCTCCAACTAAGGCGATTCATTGTCTGCTCTCTTGATAGGAAAATTGGCCGGATCCGGGTGAATTCTCCAAACCCTCCCGGATCCGGTGATCACTTTAGACCATACCCCATATCTATTTAAAGTACCACTGGTCAGCTCGATAGGGATAAGAATAGCCATAGTAGTAACTGTTGACGGTCCACTTGGGTATATTGCCCAGTCTGTTTGAAACCACAGTTATCAACGGTACGTTGCCCAGGGTGCCGATGACGACCAGATTGTCCAGGTTGATCTTGATCAGCTCCCTGCCGAGCTCCATATACCTGGCAGATCCCGGAACAAGCGTGACCCATTCGTCCGCAATCTCCCACAGGCGTTTCACCCAATCCGGCGGCTCCTCGCCGCTCTTACCACCGCTGGTCCTCCAGTCCATCCATGGCAGCCCCATAATCGGCCAGGCCGAAGCGTAAGGAGGAACAAAAAGCTTCGGGGTTGAAAGAAGATTCGGCTCGTAAGGAACCATCCATTCACTTGTGATATCCAGTGTGTTGGACTTCTGTTTGTCGCGAGTGAGCTGAGTGTTCACTTCCTTGAGAAGAACATTGACACCGACCGCCCGCCAGTAATCTGCAATCAAAGCGGGAAACTCAGGTGACCAGACATATTGCAGGGTATATTCCCACAGGACGGTTAGCTGCTTGCCGTCGGACCGCAGACGGATGCCGTCCGGTCCGCGTTTCAAGCCCATCTCGTCTAAAAGTTTATTGGCGCCTTGGGGATCGTACGCGGCCATAAATTTCTTGTCGGCCTCGGTCACAAACGGCACATTCGCCGGCAGGGCCTGTTCCGGCGTGCAAAGCCCGAGGAAAAGAGCCTCATTGACTTCATCACGATTAATAGCAAGCGACATGGCATAGCGAAAGCGCACGTCGCCATAGATTTTTCGAAGCACCGGATCCTGAGCTGTCAGATTAAAGATAAAGGTAGGACCCGCCATGCCGGGCGGGAGCTGCAGCGCATAATTCCCCTTGGCTTCATTCTCTTTTAAGGTCGGAAAGATGTCCAGCGGCATATTCTGGGATTTCTGATCGACGTTGCCATTCATGATCTCAAGCGGCCACAACTGCTTTTCGAGAAAGCGTTCATGATGCAGATCAATGTAAGGCAACTGGTTGCCGGCTGTATCTATCTTGAAGTAATAGGGGTTGGCGATAAAGATACGGCGCTGGGTGTTGAGCTCCTCTTTCATAATGTGGCTTTCAAGGGTGGGCACCTTCATACCGTATGGGCCGGAGACAATTGCGTCCTTCCATTTGTTCCAGTAGGCGCCAAACTGCTGCACCCAGCCGTCGAATCCGTTCTTTTTGGCTTCCTCATCGGCTTTGGGGTTGTACTTGATGTGGTACTGTTTGAGAAAATGCTTGGGCGCCCAGGGATCAAAATAGGACCCGGCACCGCCGAGGTAATAGAGTAATCCTGTATACGGCTTGGTAAACTTAAACTTGAAAGTAACCGCATCGATTTTTTCGACACTGGCGCCTACCGATCCCCACGGCGACGGTGTGGCCTTGTGGATCTCTTCGTTCAGGATGATGTCGTTCATATAAAAGACCACATCATCGGCTGTAAACGGCGCGCCGTCGGACCAGCGATGATCTTTACGCAAGGCAAAGGTAATCTCGGTATAGTCATCGTTCCATTTCCATGATTTTGCCACGTTGGGTACGATGGTGCGGACGTCATCACTGAATCGGACGATGTTGGCATGGCGCCAGGCCATGACCTCCGATGTGCCCGACTCATAGGCAATACATATTCCCCGGAGTTTGCCGCCGTATCTGCCGATTTCATCATAGGGCATCATCACCAGCGGTTCTGCCGGCAGACGCTTCTCCACCGCCGGCAGTTCACCTTTCTTTACTTTTTCTGCGAACATCGGATTCTCTTTGAATGCCAGTTTTTTATCAATCTGCTTCTCATAGTCTTCCAGCTCGAGTTGTTGGGGAAACTCTGTCTTAATGCCTTTGGGATCGGCCACCGTAGGCCACTGGGCTGCCGTCGCCAGAGAGCTGATTACCAAAGATAGGATAAAAACCGTGCCGGCAACAAACGCAACATTTTTTGCAGATACCTTTTGCCGTCTTTCTATTTTCATTTAAACCCCTTCCTCTTTTAATGTATATCCGGACTGGACATTTATTTCGTTTTGCCTTTTTTTTGTTTCCGCTTCTCCTTTGGTGTTTGTTTGCCTTTTTTCTGTTCTTCGCGTTTGCCTTTATCTCTTTTTCCCTTGTCGCCCATCTGATCTCCTTTTCCTGTCAAAAAACTTCTTATCCAATAATTTGAAAAAGGTAACCCACAAATGAGTTACCTTTAACAGCCAACTCATTTTTTGATAAGAAATTCAACCCCATCGACGCATGCCCGACTGACGCCGTAGTCAGCCTTTTCCTGCCCGGGCATTTTATCCCAGCCCCCTTTTTCAATGAATTCAGCTCTCTTCCATGAATTTAATTCCCCTAATTCTTTAAGTTTCTCCTCATGATTCGGTTCCTTCATAAATTGGGCAACGCAGATCGCCGCCTGACTCGCCAAGACCGCCTCTTCGGACATTTTTTGGGTAGTGGCAGCGGTTGTCCAACCTCCCCACGCAAAACCGATGATCATTGCGACGACGGCCCCAAGAATAAGACTCCAAACGCCATACTTAATTTTTCCTGCAGTTTCTGGTTTCATTGATAATACCTCCCTAAATTATGTTGTGATATTTTTGCCTGTGATGACCTTGTGACGGATGAGTCGGATGAGGTCATCGGCCCTGGCCGCTTTCTTTGGATCTGAAGGTCGTTTCCATGAAACGAGATTCCTTTCCGTAACCACCGGGAAAGAATTAACTTCTCTTATTCCTGGTCGCATTTACGACCTCCATTCCTTCCGATTGGGAAACCGTGTGAATTTCAATTTGCTGCGGTTCGCATAAAAGGCTCTTGGTTCCAAGCAAAACGCTGAATCTGTCTGATCTTATGTGATCATCCAGATCTTCGCGGGTTTGCCACTCCTGTATCAAACTGAAAACGTTTTTGTCTTCGATGTCCCGGAAAACGTGACAGCTCAGACAACCCCTCTCATTTTCCGTGGGCTCAATCATCGAGAGAAGTGTTTGCATAACCTCTGTCCGCTTTTCTATAAGTACGTTCATTGTTATCCCGACAATGATCACGAGACCCCTCCTCTCAGCAAAGACAACACACACAAGTTGGTATCGCTTGGGTATTTTCCCACCCAGGCTGCTATCAAAAAAATTCAAACTGTCCGTAATCATACCTTCACACTTCGTGCCAGGCAGAGGGAGTTCAGCAAAAATTAACTTAACCAATTGATATTTAATATAATATTTTTACAAAAGAGACGGGTCGGGGTGGGATGAATTCGGGTAATAGCATGGTCACATATGACCAATGGCCATATATGACCATGCTTGGCACCTTTAAAGTGGTGTCTGCAGCTCTCTGTCAGGGAATACGAATTGACCGGCGGTTGTTTGGGGAAAGCCGCGAGGAATAGGCGATTTTACAGCAAGCTTCTTGGAATGCAGTGCATCAGTTCGGCAGTAGGTGTTGATCCGGCGGGCTGCAAAAAAAGCACAAAAATAATTTTTAAGCGCCTAAAGCTGGTGGATACCCAATTTTCGTATGCGGGCCCTCAGGGTGCTGCGGTTAAGCCCAAGGATTTCTGCAGCCCCGTTTTTGCCGCTCACTCTCCAATTGGTCTGCTCAAGTATCCGGACAATATGGTCGCGCTCAACCTCTGCCAGAGTTCTATGCGTCTTCGCTAATTCCTTAGGTGGTTTCTTAAGATCATCCACCAGGCGTAGTTTGGGTCCCGAGGAGTTGATTGCCGCCCGTTCAAGGACATTTTCCAGCTCCCTGATATTACCGGGCCATTGATAATCCTGTAAGGTATTCATGACGCTCGTCGGGATGCTCTCAATGGATTTCCCCAGTCTCTTGGAAATTTTATCTACAAAAAATTCCACCAGCAAGGCAATGTCTTCCATCCGTTCTCTCAGTGGAGGCACCGTAATCGGAAAAATACTTAGCCGGTACCAGAGATCTTCCCGAAACCGGCCCCTGCGAACTTCCTCTTCCAGATTACGATTGGTGGCGGCAATCAACCGCACATCGACTTTTACCGTACCGGAGCTGCCCAACCGTTCAAACTCACCATCCTGGATCACCCGCAGCAGTTTGGGCTGCAGTTCCAGCGGCAGCTCCCCGATCTCATCCAGAAAAAGGGTGGCGCCGTTGGCAACTTCAAATCGCCCCAACTGTCTGGCATGGGCACCGGTGAAAGCGCCTTTCTCGTGGCCGAACAGCTCACTTTCAATGAGGTTTGAGGGCAGGGTGGCACAATTCACTTTCACTAATGTTCGATCTTTGCGCGGGCTTAAGCCATGAATGGCGCGGGCGACCAGTTCCTTGCCGGTTCCGGTCTCACCAAGAACGAGAACGGTCGTATCGCTGGGGGCAATTTGCTCCACCTTATAGAGCACGTAATTGAGCCCGTCACTTTGACCGATAATGTTCTCATAGTTGTATTCTAATTTGATTTCTTCTTGCAGATACGCTCTCTCAACCTCAAGTTTTTCCTTTAACTCCTTTATTTCGGAAAGTGCAGCCTGGAGATTAAGCTCGGCCTGCTTGCGCTCGGTAATGTCCTGAATCCACCCGGACATCCGGATAGCGTCTCCGTCGGTATCCCAGATTGCCTGGCCGCGTGCGAGGAACCACGGGTACTCGCCGGATTTCGTTCGCAGGCGGTATTCGACATTGTATGGGACACGCTCTTCAAGATGGCGTTCGATCGCAGCCCAGACCGCCTCGACGTCCTCAGGATGCAGTCGGCTGCGGAAAGAATCTATCGTACCGGGAAACGCCTCGGACGAGTACCCAAGGATTTCCCGGAAACGGTCCGAGTAGAAGACGGTGTTCGACAGCATATCCCAGTCCCAGAGGCCGTCGGTGGAGCCTGCCAAGGCCAAAAGATATCGCTCTTCACTGGTGCGCAATGCCGCTTTCGCCCGGCCGTGTCGCGACCGCTGTATGAGCAGCCGGACGATAAGCAAGGTTGCGATGGCGCAAAAAGAAACGAGGCCGATAATATGCCATTGGTAAAGTGCCAAAAATGTATCCCCAGGAACGATTGGTTGTTCTGATCGATTTAATTACCATAAAAGTTATAAAATTTCAAAATGTTGCTAAATATTACAGATTTCAATAGGAACGATACAATCGGACGGCTTATTCATGAGAATGTTTTTCAAAATTTGGCGTATAAAACCCGGAGTGTTGCAAAATTCTGTGGTTTTCTATATGAATGATATAGCAAATCGCTGGGCAGTAGGGCAAAGGCTTTCAATTTTTTCTTACCATAAAATCTTTAGACAATTTAGTGAGGATGACGCTATGACAATTAAACTCGTAGGTATCGGCGGTATGGGGTTGATGTTAAGTCCATCAGCAAAGCATTTGAAATCAGGGGGCCCGGCGCGGTTCCTTCGCATCCATGATCGCGGCACAAAAGATCACAGGCGCGATATGTGCCGACAGGCGTGGAAAGAGCATGGTGCCGACATAGTTCACGACTATGAAGCGCTTCTGGGCGATGGCGACTATGACGGCGTCGTCATTTGCGCCGGTAAAAACGGCGACGACTGCGATATCTTCCGCGCCCTGGTGCCCCTCATGCAGCGCAACAAAAAGACCCCGCTGTTGATTTTGCATCTTTCCACCGTCAGCGCCGGGTTTGCCCGGACTGCACATGAATTCTTGAGCGCTGAGGGCATCGACTACGTGAATTATCCCCTGACCGGCGGGCCATTAGGTGCGGAAAACGGCAATATGCTCATTCTGGCCAGCGGCAGCCAATCTATTTATTCAAGGCTGGAGCCCATGCTGCAAACCATCGGCAACCCCAAATATTTTGGATCCGGCATCACCGCCGGTGCGGAGGTCAAACTGATGGGCCAGCTCATGGTGTTCAACGGCCTGGTGGGCATCTGCTCGGCAGCGGCGCTTAAAGCGGAATGTTTCCAAGAGGATTTATCCGGGTCTGAGCAAGCCGAATTTTTCGATTTCTTAAACGGCGGTGCCGGCGGCACCCGTCAGTGGGATGTTGCCATCAGTAAAGGGGTACGGGACAACACCTGGGATCAGGGATTTATGATCCATCATGCCGTGGTCGATGCAATCTACGCGGCCAAGCTCTGCCATGAACGCGGGCTGCCCGCTTTGGCTATAATCCCCATGGCCGCCACCGCCCTGGCTTTCGCGTATCTGCTCACCAAATACGAAGGTACACCCCTGGCTACCCATGCCATCGTCCGGGAAATGATTCAGAAAAATGCATCCGGGCTAGATGATTTCATAACCCAACATATCAGCTATACCGACGTTGATGCGAGCATTAAAAACAGTATTGCGGTCTTGCCGCAACGGGTTAAAGATTCGGTAATGTTAAATATTAATAAGGATAATTTCAGCGCGTAGGCGTTTATAAATCAATTTTGTGCATTTCGTGGCAAAAATAGTATTGGGATATTTTCGCTATCTTCAATTCCCCGATAAAACGGGATTAAGGCTTCGCTGGAACCGGCTCGTCCGGGTCAGGGTTCACAAAAGAATAAGTTCACTATATTCTTTGCCATGTTGTTTATGCCATATTGGGGCAAAGTACCGCTAACGGGCAGATTCTATCATAAATTATTTTATATTGACAACTATCCGCAACAAGAGTAATAGTGAGGTAAGCCTAAATATTTTACTGATAATTTTTTACCTAATCCTTAAAGTATAGTCTTGGCATTCACGTCTAATGCGTAAAAATTGCCTTGATAGGGCTTGAGGGTGCTCTGACTATAAAAGGCAGATTCGGAATTGACTCTGCCTTTTTTTATTTTCATCTACTGCTAACCCTTAAATCATGCGGCTTGCTCTCTTTTTAGATGATTTACTTCAGGCCTCATAAGCTTGACATTCATCGACTTTACTGCCTGACCCGCTGATTTTTTTCATGAATAGGCTTTCAGATAATGTTTATGGCAAGGGCATAAGGAGTTGCCCCGAGCAAGGCCTACAATCCGGAAGACTATAGCAACTAAAGGGTTTCACCGATAAAGGGAGGATAAAATGCTTCAAAGATACGACATATCCATGGACAATGACAACAATCAAATTTCAATTAGAGAATTTGCAGCAATAGGGCGAAAACCACGCAAAAGTGAATTTTACAATTTCACCCAGGAAAATTTTTCGCTGATTCATGAGGTCTCATATGATGTTGATATAATTCGTGCTGCTATTCAAGAGGGCGCGGAAGCATTAATTGCAGAGCTTCGGTCCGATGATTTTTTCCCGATTGATCCCTGTACGAAGGTTATCGCCGAAAAAGTCACCGGCTTATTCGATGGCGACACTGAACCGGTTTCTGAAGTGTTCTTTGACGATCGAACCCTTCTTTCCACTTACAATGAAGAATAAGTTAAGGCCCCGGACAAGATCTAAGTTCTTCCCGCCAGTTTGCAGATATAGCCGAATCTGAGTGTTACGTTTAAAAAATCAATAATTCGCTTGCTATTGGCCTGAAAAAGGGTTATGATCTGCCGAATCAATCAAGTCCCACCCCATAAAATCGGGACGGTTTCTTTCTGAAGGAACAATCCATTTGTCAGAGTGGCATCCTCCAGTTTGCAACGTTGAAAATTTTTTGAAAGGAGAATGTTATTATGACTAATGGAACTGTTAAGTGGTTTAATGACCGAAAGGGTTTTGGATTCATTGAGCAGGAAGACGGACCGGATGTGTTTGTTCATCACTCAGCAATCAATTCGTCCGGTTTCAAATCTCTCAATGAAGGCGACCGGGTTTCCTTTGACATTGAGCAAGGACAAAAAGGTCCTGCCGCTGCAAATGTCAGTGTGATTTAGCTTTCGTTTCCGAGTAAAGAGGGCATTCTTCGAATAGAGAGGAGTGCCTTTTTCTTTTTATCCCTATCAAGAATAACGGCCGGCGAGGTGACAATATGGCGAAATCACATTATTCATTTAAAAAGCGTAAGAAAGAATTAGACAGGAAGCTTAAGCAAGAGCAAAAAAGACAACGCAAACTAGATAAAAATTCAATTGAGCCGGAAGAGGCTTTAGACACGTCTCAGGATGAGGTTAAAAATCCGCTGACATAGAAGCGAATTTGTTTTTACTGAATCCGACAGGGGGAATAATGTATCATGCTTTCCCGGGAGCACTACGGGGCAGTTTATCCCTGATTCTGTATATTTTAAACACGGTGTTCTGGTGCATACCTTTGTTTGTATTGGCGGCCGCTAAGGCAGCAGTTCCTGTGGAAGCCTGGATGCGAAGATGCAGCCGGATGCTAAACGCCATTGCCGAAAACTGGATCTGGGTCAACAACCAAAACCAGAAACTGATCGGAAATACGCGTTGGGATATTCAGGGTATGGAGCATCTGGAACGGTCTGAATGGTATTTGGTTCTGGCCAATCATCAATCCTGGGTCGATATCCTGGTGCTGCAAAGAATATTTCATCGAAAAATCCCGTTTTTGAAGTTTTTTATTAAAAAAGAGCTGATATGGCTTCCAATACTTGGTCAGGCATGGTGGGCAATGGATTTCCCGTTTGTAAAAAGATATACCAAAAGCTATCTCCAAAAAAAACCTCACTTAATAGGCAAGGATCTGGCAATAACGCGCAAAGCCTGTAAGAAGTTTAAAAAAATACCTATCTCTGTTATGAGCTTTGTGGAAGGTACCCGGTTCACTAGTGAAAAACATCGCAGACAACAATCGCCATATGCTCATCTACTTAGACCAAAGGCCGGCGGTATTGCTTTTGTACTTGCCTCCATGGGAAAACAAATTCACCGGGTGTTGGATGTCACCATTGTATATCCTGACGGCTTATCAAGCTTTTGGGCACTTCTGTGTGGTAAAATCCGGAAGATTAAAGTTAGAGTGCGGTCACTGCCGGTGAGCACTGAAATGCTTGGTGATTATGCCAATGATAACCACTTTCGGGCAGGGCTGCAGCGTTGGTTGAACGACATCTGGGAGGAAAAAAACCGGCACATCGAAGATATGATGACTTCCTGACCGAAACCGCAGGGAATAGTGCAATCAAAAAATCAACTTAACTCATGCATACGCTGATTTAAACCCCACCAGTTTTTGACCTTTTTCATCCCATAGCTTTAGTTGAAGACAAGTGATACTTTTTCGGATGGTAAGTGGTTCAATATCCAGAAAAGCTTTCGTATCATCGTAGGCTTTTTGTAAGTTATAATTGGGAATCCGGGATCGAAGATGATGGATGTGGTGTAATCCGATATTGCCGGTGAACCATTGTATCACTTTAGGGAGTTTATAGTATGAACTCCCATGAAGTGAGGCCTTAATTGGATCCCATTGATCATGACGCGACCAATACACCCCCTCGAACTGATGCTGGATGTAAAAAAGCCATACGCCAATTACTCCGGCAAAGAAAATGACCGGAAACTGAATCAAAGCATACGCCTTAAATCCGATCGTGAAACTTGCTATCAGTATAATAATTGCAATGGCGGCATTGGTGATAATTACACTATTGCTTTGGCGTCTCTTAGACCCTTTGTGGGGGTATCGGTAAGATACAAGAAACAAATACGCAGGGCCTATGAACAAAAGAACAAAGGGATTTCTAAAAAACCGATACCATAATCGTTTTGGTTTTGACGCTGTGCGAAACTCCTCTGCCGTCAGTGTCCAAACATCACCTTGGCCTCTGCGATCAAGGTCACCGAAAGTGTTGTGATGCCCTCCATGGGACTTTCGCCATTCTTCATAGGGCGTGAAGGTTAAAACCCCGCATAGGTAACCTAAAACGGTATTGGCTTTTCGGGAGGCAAAAAACGATTGGTGCGCACAATCATGGAAAAATATAAAAATTCGAACTAACAGACCGGCGGCAAAAATGGAAAGACCCAGTATGATCCAGTAGGAATAACCTGCTATGTAACTCAAATACATCAGAATACATAGAATTATGTAAGGAATGAAAGTGTTTGCAAGTTGCCATACGGCCTTGAATAGATTCGGCCCTTGATATTTTCTAAGCGCATGTTGCAACTCTGACTTGGTGCCATTAACCTTTGTGGAAACCATAAATTCCGGCATGTCCTATCTCCTTTTAGCTTGATACCGGCAGAATCAAGATGAATTCCATGCATTGGGATATTGAGGGGAAAAAGGACTCAGTTTTCAATCATTGCATTTCAGACTAGAGGAGAATGAGAGCCGTCAGAGAGGGAGATCTATAAAAACAAGGATCACTGTCGATTAAAGAGAGAGTCGTTTCTGCCTTTAGGTTTAGTCTATTTAATATTTTTATGGTCCATTTGTCAATGGGAAAAGCAATTAATGTCTTTTTCTCACGTTCCCTTCATCTTCGCCAGTTTTCTCTCCACGAACTTCTGCTGGTTTTGAGCGCCGGCACAGGTCAAAAGATGGCCGGCTTCCATTTCCAGGGTTTGCTCGAAGCTCGAATGCAGTCCCTGGTCGATAGCAATTCGGGAGAGTTTAAGTGCCAGCGGAGATTTTTCTCCGATTCTGCGGGCCATGGCCATTGATTCATCCAAGAGACTTTCAGCGGCAACGACCTTGTTTGCCAGGCCGATTGCCAGGGCCTCATGGGCGTCAATAAAGTCACCGGTAAAGACCAATTCTTTGGCCTTGCCCAGCCCGACGATTTGGGCCAGCAGCTTCGTTCCGGCAGTGGTGATGGTGAGACCGACATCGGTCTCCGGAAACCCGAATTTAGCGTCTTCGGCAGCGATTCTGATGTCACAGCTCATCGCAAACTCACAACCGCCTCCCAGGGCATAGCCCGGAACCGCTGCGATCAATGGCTTTCCCAGAGCCAGGATGACACGCTGTACTTGCTGAAGCCCCTCTGTTTCTTCAATCCAATCTGCAAAACTTTTCCCGGCGGACGTCTCTTTCAGATCCTCCCCGGCACAAAAAGCCCTTCCCGCACCGGTCAGGATGACCGAGACAATGTTCTTATCCTGCCTTGCCGTCTCAAGTTTTTCGATCAAGCCCTTGAGAAGATCTTTATTGATGGCATTAAGGCGTTCAGGCCTGTTGAGGGTGATAATCCCCAAGTTTTGATCCTTGCTGTATAGTACGGCCTCTTCAGTCATGCTAATCTCCAGATAATGTTAGGGGTCAAAGGTTCTGGGTTCAACGTTCAGGGCATTATCAAAAAATATTTCACCGCAGAGAACGCGGAGATCGCAGAGATTATTTATTAAGTTTTTCTTTCTCGGCGTTCTCTGCGGTGAACTGCTATGTTTCTTTTTCGATTAGACCGGCCGTTTTTTTTGGCCGGCGGCGGGGCTGAACCCTGCAACCCGGTCGCATGCATCCGGCGCAACTCCTGTTTCAAGATCTTTCCCGTTTTTGTCTTCGGCATCTCCTCAAGAAACACCACTTCCCTGGGATAGGCATGGGCCTCGAGTCTTGTTTTCACATGATCTTTGATACTCTCTGCAAGCGCTTTGCCGGTCCGCACCCCCGCTTTCGGCAAAATAAAGGCTTTTACAATTTCTCCTCTGATCGGGTCGGATACACCGATGACCCCAACCAGAGCGACGGCCGCATGCTTCATCAAACAGTCTTCCACTTCGCCCGGCCCGATCCGGAAACCGCCGCTTTCGATAATATCGTCCTGTCTGCCGCTAAACCATAGATTTCCGTTCTCATCTTTGCGGCCGTAATCGCCGGTGCGCAGCCACTCTCCGATGAACTTATCCTTAGTTGCTTGCGGATTTTTCCAATACTTTAGGAACATCACGGGATCAGGACCCTTTACCGCGATCTCACCGAGTTCATCCTGCTTTGCAACCTGACCGTCTTCATCGACGATCTCGACAACATGCCCGGGAACGGCTTTGCCGATGGACCCCGGAACAATGTTCATAATTTCCGAGCAAAACCCAACCACCAGGTCACATTCCGTCTGCCCGTATTGCTCGTTGATTTCAACCCCAAGATACGCTCGGGTCCAGTCACAAAGTTCTTCTCCCAGGGTCTCGCCTCCGGCGGTGATCGACCTCAACCGGACATTGTAGCGGTCCCGGGGGCGTTTGACGGCATGCATCATCATCCGCAGCACCGTCGGAACGGCCATGAGGTTTCTTACCCCATGTTTGGCCATCATGTAAAACGCTTTTTCAGGATCAAATTTTCGGGGTCTGTAAGCCAGGGTGGGAAAACCGTGATGCAACGTCGGAAATAAGGCATCATAGGATCCGCCGATATACGCCCAGTCAAGCGGTGTCCACATAAGATCGCCTTCTCGCGGAAACAAATTGTGATAAAATTCAAACCCCGGCAGAATACCAAGCAATAATTGGTGTCCGTGAAGGGTTCCTTTGGGCTGACCGGTGGTCCCCGAGGTATAAATGATTAATGCCGGGTCTTCAGGTTTTGTTTTAACCGGAGTGAAATCGAGACTGCCTTTTGCTATACATTCCCAAAAATCAACAGCACCTTCTTGTTTGGCGGCATCAATGGCGATGATCAGCTTAAGACCGGGGAGGCGCTCTTTAACCTGCCAAATCTTTGATAAATTCTCCTTATCCGTAATCAGCGCTTTGGCGGCGCTGTCCTGAAGGCGAAATTCAATGGCATCCGGACCGAAAAGAGTCAGCAGCTGCACGGCGATGGCACCCAGCTTATAGATTGAAATATGCGAGATGAGCGTTTCAGGACGCTGGGAAAGCAGGATTCCGACTCTATCCCTTCGTGTGATGCCATGTGCTTTCAAAGCATTGGCCAAACGGTTGGACACATCTCTTAATTCTCTGAAGGTATACTTCCGGTCAATTCCATGCGGGTCTGCATAGATGAGCGCCAACCGATTTTTGTCGGCCGCCCACTTATCACAGACATCGACCCCGATGTTGTAATATTGCGGAATCTCCCATTTGAAGTTACGGCACACTTCTTCATAGGTTTTACCCCTGAGCATCTTCCCCTCCATAGGCGCTTAGCGGTGCTTTATCGACAATTTGTTGTCGATGTTTAATTAGCCGTTGTATTCTGATGTTATCAATGAACTAAAATTGTGGAATCCTATCATTTAAAAAAGACAGAATTCCTTCTCCTAACCCAATATAGATGAAATACGAAGCACGAAACAAATATTGCACATGAATATTCCAATGTCCAAAATGCAATCCGTATTCAGTTTCATTTGTGTTACGATCCTGTTTGGGACATTTGTGTTTTGGTGATTCGTGCTTGTCTCGGGTTTCGATGTTCGATATTCGGATTTAACTTTCTCAATAGTTCTCAACATGCCCTAACAATTTTTTTCTAAAAACATGAGAACCTTTCTTAAGAAACATATCAGTGGCTCATAAGCGTTTTGCCTTTTTTCCCAAGGCCCTCTTTGTAGCGTGTCGGCCGTAAAGGATTGTCTTAATATTCTTCCCATATCTTAATACCTCCCTCGGAACTGATTGACTGGTTGATTAAGTTGATTGAGCTAATCCAAATGTTGCAACATTGGGATTAAATCAGGTAACAGAACAAACTGATCAAGCTATCAACTTAATCAACGAATCAACCATCAGTTCTTAGTTGTCGGCGCACTCGCCGCACTGGTCGCAGAGGTGGATACGGTAATCGCCTGGAGCGGGAAAACGGGCCTCGATACGCAGCAATGATTTGGATGGATTGACTTCCTGGAAATTTTCAATGGCGCAAGCCAGTCGATATATGCTGCAGTCGCTGTGCAGGGGCTTTGGCCTTAGGCTCCGTTTCCAGCCCATAGGGCTTCCAGGCCGGGGGGGAGAGCCTAGGCCTCGAGGAGCGCTGCAGCGGGTTCAATGTTTTAAGATATAAGATTACAGAGAAACCGTATCCTTTGCAAGAAAAAATCCGACTGGAATGGCAGGATGTCAACAGTGTAGTATTCAAAAGGGAAGCCGCTTTGTACTTTATCCTTGACACAGCAAAAAGGATTTTCTATGTTGGAATCGATATAATTTTAAAAATACTGATAAAAAGTTGAACGCTATTTTTTATTTATTTCGACCTCACCACGTTTAACTGTTCACCTTTGCACTATAGTATTGATTTTATGTGCTTTTTCTTACGGCTTCGTAAAAAAGTCTTAAATTGCCAATTTTTTAATTTCTGAACCTAATAACGCCAAATAGTTACAGGGTTGATTTTTTGAAATTGCGACTTTTTACGATTCTTTCATTCGTGACAACCAATCATTTCTAAAAAGGAGGCAATACTATGACGACAAAAAGAGTACACCCCGGTGTGGAACAAATGAAAAAATCCCTTGCCGACGGCAAGTGTTCACGGCGAGAATTTTTACGCACCGTCACCTTGCTGGGTGTGTCTGCGACAGCTGCTTACAGCATGGCGGGGTTGCCGAACTTTATTTCATCCGCCCACGCCGCCCAGAAAAAAGGTGGCGTATTAAAATTTGGTATGGTGGTGCAGGAAATGGCCGATCCGGCGACTTATTCATGGACGCAGAAATCCATCATTGCGCGCCATATCATCGAGTATCTGGTAGAGACCGGGCCGGATAACATCACGCGCCCCTATCTGGCAGAGAGCTGGGAAGCATCCGACGACCTGAAAACCTGGACCTTTCATCTGCGCAAAGGGATCAAATGGTCCAACGGCGATGACTTCAATGCCGATGATGTGGTGTTTACTTTTACCCGCTGGCTCGATCCCAAAACCGGATCATCCAACCTGGGTTTGTTCAACGCCATGCTGGAAGAAACCGGGGAGAAAGATTCCAAAGGCAACCCGATCAAGCGCATGACCAAAAACGCGGTGCAGAAAGTCGACAATCATACGGTCAGACTCAACCTGAATTCACCGGTGCTGTCGATTCCCGAAAACCTGTATAACTACCCGACCGGAATCGTTCACCGCAATTTCGAAAAAGAAGGCGGGGATCTCTCCAAAAATCCGGTGGGTACCGGCCCCTATACCCTTACCGAATTCAGGGTTGGTGAGCTGGCCGTCTTGAAAAAACGCAAAGAACCCTACTGGGGTGGTGAGGTCTTTCTGGATGAGATTCGCTTTGTAGACCTGGGCGAAGATGCCGGTGCTTATCTGGCCGCCATCGCCTCGGCTCAGGTGGATGGAATCTATGAGCTTGGTCTGACAACCCTGGAAGCGGCCAAGAATATTCCGGGCATCAAGGTTGTCGAAATCCCATCGACCCAGACCGGCGTGATTCGTATGAAGGTCACCGAGAAGCCGTTTGACGATATCCGCGTACGCAAGGCAGTCCAAAAAACCTGCGATGCGAAGAGACAGCTTGACATCGCCCACCGCGGTTTGGGGATTGTTGCGGAACACATGCACGTCGCCAAGATACACCCCGAGTACTTTGCGCTGCCCCCGTTCGAGCAGGACATTGAAGGCGCCAAAAAACTGCTGGCCGAAGCCGGCTATCCCGATGGCATTGAATTAACCTGCAATGTGGGCAATACCGACGGCACCTGGGAGCAGGATTCGGTGGCTGTGCTCAAGGAAGATGCCGCCAAAGCCGGAATTAATATCAATATGAACGTGATGCCGTCGGCGCAATATTGGGATGTTTGGACCAAGGCACCCTTGAGCCTGACCTCCTGGACCCACCGGCCGCTGGCTGTCATGGTGTTGGGCCTGGCCTACCGCACCGGTGTGCCCTGGAATGAGTCCAGCTATGCCAACCCGGAGTGGGATAAAGCCCTGACCGAAGCGGAATCGACTCTGGATGTTGAACAACGCCGGGCCAAGATGGAGAAGGTTGAGAAAATTCTGCAGGATGACGCCGTCATGGTCCAGCCGTTCTTCCGATCCGTATTCACCGCGACCCGGGATAATGTCGTTGGTTTTGAAATGCATCCAACGCGGTATTATCGCTTCCACAAGGTCTCTCTGGCATAGTTAAAGACAGCGTGCGTTTGGGCGCGGGGGACGCTAGGTAGCTCCCCGCGCTGGAATCTTCCCAAAAGCTATAAATTATATCAGGAGGCGTCAAAATGGTCACCTTGGTGGTAAAGCGCATCGGCTTTATGATTTTTACCATGATTGTCGTTTCGGTGATTCTTTTTCTGTTGTTGGAGACGGAACTTACGGGTGATCCGGCAGCCCGGGTGCTCGGCCAATTTTCAAACGAAGAGCAGCGCGAGATGTGGCGCGAGCAGCACGGGTATAATCAGCCTGTCATGGTGCGTTATGTGAAGTGGCTGGGCAATTTTGCCACCGGTAACCTGGGGGAGTCCATCCGCTTTAAGGGCCCGGTGGCGGATGTGATGTTGCCGCGGTTATGGAACACCGCCATCTTGGGGTTTTGGACATTTGCGATTATGATCCCGCTATCATTGACCTTAGGCGTCTTGTCGGGCATGAAAGAGGGTTCAAGGCTCGATAGGTCGATATCGGTGTTCGGGATTTTGACAACTTCGGTACCCGAGTTTGCCAGTGCGGTAATTTTCTCCTCCCTTTTTGTATTCGGCCTGAAATGGCTGCCGGGCACCAGCAGCATGTCGGGCGGCTTCGAATTCAAACAGTTGATTTTGCCTGCCATGGTGCTGATCGTCTATGATTTTGGCTATGTCGCCCGTATGACCCGGGCCTCCATGGCGGAAGTTATGACCTCCCAGTACGTCAGGACAGCGGTGCTAAAGGGGCTTCCTTACAAATCGGTGATTGTCAAGCATGCCTTGCGCAACGCCCTGATCGCCCCGTTTACGGTCATCATGCTGCAAATCAACTGGCTGTTGTCCGGGGTTATTGTAGTTGAGTTTTTCTTTGCCTATAAAGGGTTTGGAGCGCTGATCCTGGAGGCGTCTTTGAATAACGATGTCGCCCTTCTGGAAGCCTGCGCCATGGTGGCGGTTTGTGTGGCAGTGACCACCCAGACCATAGCCGATATCGGCTACACATTTCTCAACCCTCGCATCCGTTTTAGCTAAGGAGACCGACGATGAATACAACTGTGGTTACAACACAAATGCCTTCTGCCGGATATGCAGCGAAGCTATGGCGCACACTGAAATCATTCGGGTTGTTGCGCGAGAGTTGGGTCGGTATGGTGGGGGCTTTCCTGGTTTTATTCTGGGTGCTGGTTGCGATCCTGGCACCGCTGCTGGCGCCATTTGACCCCAACTCATCTATTCAGCCGTTTGCTAAACCGATGATGGCAGCGGCCAAGGGCGGCACATTCTGGCTCGGCACCGATCATATCGGGCGCGATATCCTGTCGCGTATTATTTGGGGATCGCGCACGGTGCTGATCTATGCGCCCCTGGCGACCATTTGCGCTTACACGGTGGGTATTTTGATGGGGCTTGCGGCCGGCTATCGCGGAGGTTGGGTGGATGATGTTCTGTCTCGCATCGCCGATATCATTCTATCATTTCCGGTGCTGGTGCTCTACATTATCATCATCGCCACCATCGGTGCATCCGGACTTAACATCATTATTGCCATCACGTTTGCTTCCTCGCCGGGGATCATGCGTATTGTGCGGGGATTGGTGCTGGATCTTCGCAACCGTGACTATGTTGCCGCGGCGCAAACCAGAGGCGAATCAGACTGGAAAGTGATGCTGGTCGAGATTTTACCGAATGCGCGCGGCCCGCTGATTGTCGATGCCTGTTTGCGTCTGGGGTATGTCATTATCACCATCGGTGTGCTCGGCTTTCTAGGCCTGGGTCTGCCACCACCGGATCCTGATTGGGGCGGCATGGTAAATGAAACCCGGCAAATGGCGATGGCGTTTCCACACATGACGCTCTTTCCCTGTATCGCGATATCTTCGTTGATTTTGGGGTTTAATCTCCTGGCGGACGGCCTGCGTGAAATCTCATTGCGCGATTAGGAGGTAACCAACATATGAACGACCATCAAGAACCGGTTCTTATCTGCAAGGACCTCTGCATCTCTTACTACACCCGCGCCGGAGAGATTCCAGCGGTAGTGGATTTTTCGCTGACGGTATTGCCCGGCGAAACCATCGGTATTGTCGGCGAGTCGGGCTGCGGCAAGTCCACCGTCGCCATGGCGATCATGCAGTACATGGGCGCCAACGGCGGTATCAAGAGCGGCAGCATCACGTTCAAAGACCGCGATTTAACCCAGATGTCGGAAGATGAGTTGCGCCGCATTCGAGGATCAGAGATCGCAATGATTTATCAGGAGCCTTTTGCCTCTCTTAACCCGAGCCTGAAGATCAGCACCCAGCTGATGGAGGTGCCGCTGGCGCATGAGAACATTTCCAAGGAAGAAGCACGGCACAGGGCCGTGCAGATGCTGGCCGATGTCAAGCTGCCTGATCCTGAACGGCTGATGGACGCATATCCGCATCAGCTATCCGGTGGACAGCAGCAACGGGTGGTTATCGCGATGGGGCTTTTGTCGAATCCATCCCTTTTGCTGCTGGATGAACCAACGACTGCGCTGGATGTTACGGTTGAGGCCGGCATCGTCAAGCTGGTTGCCGAAATCAGCAAAAAGTTCGGCACTTCCCAGATATATATTTCCCATAACCTCGGTCTGATATTAGAGACTTGTGACCGGGTATTCGTGATGTATTCGGGTGAAGTTGTCGAAGAAGGCACGATTGACTCGCTGTTTACCTGGCCAAGACACCCATACACCCACGGTCTTTTTGCCTGTATTCCCTTGCCGACGGCCGACAAGCATGCTGCCCCCTTAAAGCCGATCCGGGGTCAGTTGCCGTTGCCATTCGAACGACCCCAGGGCTGTTATTACCACCCGCGCTGTGATCATTTCAAACCCGGGCTGTGTGACCAGGAACATATCGCAATGGCGCATGTTGAGGGTAGCCGGGCCGACCATCGCGTACGCTGCTTGCGCTACAAAGAAATCGATCAGCGCCTTGAGGTGCCGGACGATGAAGTCAAAGAGGTGCTTGAACTCGGCAAACAGGTACTCGAAGTCGATCACATGAAGAAATACTACGAGGTTCGTGACAGCTCACTGCGGGCTTTATTTAGCGGCAAAAGAACTCGTTATGTCAAGGCCAATGAGGAGTTGAACTTTACTGCCAGAGAGGGCGAAACCGTGGCCATCGTCGGTGAATCCGGCTGCGGTAAATCAACCTTTGCCAAAGTGCTGATGGGTTTGGAAACCGGTACGGATGGCGCGGTGCGGCACCTCGGCAATGATCTTTCGGAGATAGCGGTTCGGGACCGCAGCCCTGAACAGATCGGCTCGCTGCAGATGGTGTTCCAAAATCCCTTTGACACCCTGAATCCAAGTCACAGCATCGGCGGCCAGGTATCACGGGTGATCAAAAAATTTGGCGTCGAAACCGATAAGCAGAAAATATTTGACCGCGTCATGAAACTGCTCGATACGGTCAAATTGCCGAGAGATTTTTATTTCAGAAAACCCAGGCAGTTGTCGGGCGGACAGAAACAGCGGGTCGGTATCGCGCGAGCTTTTGCCGGAAATCCGAGTATGGTCATCGCAGATGAGCCGGTTTCCGCCCTGGACGTCTCGGTCGCGGCGGCGGTGACCGAGCTGCTGATGGATATTCAGCGCGAACATAGAACCACGCTGCTGTTCATCAGTCATGATCTGAGTGTCGTGCGCTACCTGTCGGATCGCATTGTCGTCATGTATCTCGGGCATATTCTGGAAAGGGGGACAACAGAGCAGATCTTCGCTCCGCCCTATCAACCCTATACGGAGGCGCTCTTATCAGCGGTGCCGATTGCCGATCCTGAAGTGACCAAGCGTGAAATTGTGTTGGAGGGAAACCTGCCCAGCGCCATGAACCCTCCCAAAGGCTGCCCCTTTTGTACCCGCTGCCATCGGAGAATTGGAGATATTTGCGATAATGAACCGCCGCCGGATCAGGTTGTGGCGGATCGCCACGTTATTAAATGTCATATACCGCTGGAAGAGTTGAAAAAGGTGGAGCCCGTAATCCATGTGCCGGATGAATCCGAACGGCTCCACGCGCAGCAGTCGAAGTGATCCGGAATTTATAGCCGGTTAGGGTCTTACACATTTGGGAAGGATGGTGCCGGTTTTCTGCCAGGTTGTTTACCCTTCGGGGGGTTATTCAATAAGTGATTTCTGGAACAGGTTACCCCCGCGCCAGAGATAGAGTGTCAGCAGCGGCACGGTCTCCGTTCGCATCGCATGTGGCAACCAGGGGGGATGATATATCGGCAGGCCGGGGGCGCGATAGACCCAATCGTGATTGCTCCGCTGCCAGCGTGCCTGCTCGGTTAGGGGTACATAGATTTCTTCGGCCTCATTTCACCGTAAGGACCGGGCAGGGCGCCTCCAGGATGACATATTGGGCGGTGGAACCAAACACCAATTTGCCGACTTTTGACCTTCTTCTGATACCGATAATGATTTCATCAATATTGTTGCTTTTTGCATAATTGACCAGATCCTCTCCAGGAGACTGATAACTTACGGATGTCTGGGTGTCACAGCGAATATCATCTGTTCTGAAAGGTGTTTTTAGTTTTTCCAACTTGCTTTCAGCTCTATCGATATCCTCTTTTTTCAAGGACGGATCTTGCTCCAATGACGTCACAATATAAACGTCGGCTTTAAATGCCTTTGCATGATCATGCGCCAGCTTTATAACATCATCTGCCACTTTAGAGCCATCATAACCCACCAGTATCTTCATTTTGTCCTCCCTCAATGAATTCATATAAAATTTTTATATTAATCTATTAAAGTATTAATCCGAAGCATTACTGTCAAGACATCATTGGTAAATAGTGTCAAAGTAAAGCAAAAATAATTCTTTACCTCCTTTGTGTTTATGCGCTAAATAACACCCAAACTCGGAATGCCCGGCCTCCGGCTGCGCTTCTCTCCGAGGCGTAGGATCGTGCCGCTACGAGCCGGAGGCCAGCCCATAGGCTTCACAGGCTTACAGGCCGGCTTCCGGCTAGTAGAGCCTACAGCTCGGAGAGAGGGTAGAGCCTACGCCTCGGAGAGAACCAAAAAGGTGGTATTTAAAATTTTACGCTTTGCACTGACCCCAAATAAGCTGCGGAGGAATTTAAATATCGAATATCGACAACCAAATGTCTATACGAAGGTACTAAATCTTTGAGGAGGAATTATGATTCAGACAGGTTCAATCGAAAAAAGATCGGTTTCGCTCCGGGTGCTCACCGACGACCAGATCGTTGAAATCAGGCGCACGGCTTTTGAGGTCATGTCCAAGGTGGGTTTCCGGATTCATCACGAAGGCGCCCGCAAAATGCTGAAGCAGGCGGGAGCTTTGGTCGCCGACGAGATTGTTAAAGTACCTGAACACATCGTAAGCGGGTGTCTCAGTACCGCGCCCAAAGGCTGGACCATCTATGATCGTGAGGGAAACCGGGCCATGGAAATAGAAGGCCGCAAGAGCTACTACGGCACGTCCACCGCCAGCCCCAATACCAAGGATGCGTTGAGCGGTGAAATTCACCCCACCCGCGTCGCCGATATCGCCATTGGGGCCAAAGTGGCCGACGCCCTGCCGAACATCGACTGGGTCATGCCCATGGGGTCCGCCCAGGATGTGCCGCCCACGGTTGCCGACTTGTACGAGTTCGAGGCCGTTGTGACCCATACCACCAAACCAATCGTTTTTATCGGATATACGCCCCGCGGGGTTGAGCTGGTTTATGAAATGGCTACTGAAGTCGCCGGCGGAATCGATAATCTTCGGCAACGGCCTTTTCTTATTTTTTATCCCGAGCCGATCTCGCCGCTGGTCTTTCCGGCGGATGTGATCGACCGCCTGTTTGTCTGTGCCGATCTTGCGATGCCCCAAATTCAGGGACCCACGATGCAATTCGGCGCTACGGCCCCGGTAACCTTGGCTGGAGCTATTGCCCAGGGTACGGCCGAAGCCTTGATGTGCCTGGTCCTGGCACAAATGCGCAAGCCCGGGTGCCCCTGCAGTCTGGGCTGCAATTTATCTGTTTTTGATATGACCGCCGGCCTCCTGTCGATCGCCGCCCCGGAAATGAGCCTCGCCCTTGCAGCCCAGGCCGAGGTGGCACAATCCTTCGGACTGCCCTCCTGGGGGCTGGCCGGATCGACCGACGCCAAGGTGCTGGATGCCCAGGCCGGGTCGGAATCCGCTTTTTCAATCCTGGCACAGGGTTTGGGCGGACTCAACCTGATCCATGATGTCGGGTATATGGATAACGGCATGGTCTGTTCCACCGCCCAATTAGTTCTGGGCAACGAAAACATCGGCATGACCAAACGCTTTATTAGAGGAATCGAGGTCAATCACCAAACCCTGGCCCGCGAGCTGATCGAAAATGTCGGCCCCGGCGGCCATTATCTTGATCAGAATCATACCTATGATCATTTCAAAAGCGAGCTCTGGATGCCGAGTTTGATGACAAGATCCGCCAGTGAGGATTGGAAAAGCCAGGGCGCCAAAGATTTGGCCACCCGCATCCAGGAACAACTCGAAGATATCGTCAAAAATCATGCAGCGCCTTCGCTGCCGGGCAATACCTTAACCGCCTTGAAGACGATTCGGCAAAAGGGTGAAAAGGAGCTGGCGAAAGGCAAATAATGACGAATGAAGAGTGACGAATAAATATGGAATCGCTTCGCTCTATCTATTTAAATGACAGAATTCCTTAATTTTAGCTCAACTTAGGCATTTTCCTAATTCCCAAAAGTGATCTGTTCCAGATTCAGGGTTCAAAGCTTATAAAATGAATCGCTACGCTCGTAAAAAGTGGCTCCTTCGAGGCAGCCCGGGCGTTGGCGATTTAGTAACGCAAAGTATAGGTGTCAGGTTTCGGCCCGCCCTGGCCTCCCCTCCGGCCTGTAAGCCTATGAAGCCTACGGGCTGGCCTCCGGCTCGTAGCGGCACGATCCTACGCCTCGGAGAGAAGCGGGCTCGTAGATCCTACGCCTCGGAGAGTGCGATATGACGGATTCTCACTGTTCGCTGCATGAGATCCCAATATATTCCTATCTTCCAGATTCATACAAGGTTAGGTCTGGGCCAGGGGTGTCAGGAAGGCGAGGCGCAAAATCCTGAAACCTGAACACTAACACCTGTCTACGATCCCGTCTGACGCGAAGCATAAGCGGGAATCCTTCAGTTTCTGACAACATGTTGTTAGCAAAAACCAGCTAAGCACCTAAGATTATTTACCGAGAATATTGTATTTTTCACGGATGGCCCGTTCCGCTTCAGCGGGGATATAGGATTTTTCTTCTTGCGCTAAAATTGTTTTGGCCATCTCCCGCGCCCGTGTCGCTGCATCTTGCGAGCCTTCCTGCTCCCAATCATCCCGAATCTTGCGGTCCGCAATGCCGTTTCCTGCAAAATATTCTTTGCGCATGTGGGCAAAGGTGTGATCCGAAGCAATGAAGTTGCCACCCGGTCCGACTTCATCGATGGCTTCCAGGGCCAGATGTTCGGGATCCACTTCAATGCCTTTAAGAACTTTGCAGCACATTCCAATGATCTCATCATCGATAACATATTGCTCATAGGCCACGGTCAGCATGGACTCCAGCATGCCGGCCGCATGGTGGACATAGTTGGAGCCGCCCATGGCTGCCAGCAGCACGGTTAAGGCTTTTTCCCAGCCGGCCTGCACATCGGGGATTTTCGAATCGGCCAGTCCGGCAGAGTTGTAATTGGGGACTTTGATGTGATTTGCCAGCTGGTGAACGGCGGCATTCATCATACCACACTCGACGGCACCACCCAGATACCCGAAGCTGTTAAGATTTGCCATGCCGGGAATTCCGCCGTATAAGATCGGTGCGCCCGGGTTGGTTAACTGGCAAATTGCAATTCCGGCCAGTTGTTCGGCATGGAGCTGAACCAGAGTTCCGGCCATGGTCAGCGGGGAGGTCGAACCTGCCATGGGGGCACAGGAAAGTGCCACCGGAATTCGATTCCTGACCGCTTCCTGCATGATCACTGTCGATTGAGTACAAAGCTTCAAAGGGCTGATGGCAAATGATGTGATGATAGAAATAAAAGGCTTATCCTTTAATTTCGCCCTATCGCCGGCAACCATCGCAGCGATGTCCAAAGCTTTGTGAAATCCTGCCACATCATTTACACCGGCCATGACATGCTTGCCCGTAGCTTTTAAGCAGGCATAAAAAACATTGGCATCGTATTCGTTTTCAGGGATATCGGTCGGTATGCAGGGTCGCAGAAAGAAATGGATGTTGTCCAGCGCATCCACCAGCCTACCGATTTGGAACAAATCATTCAGTGTGGTGGGTCGTGCCCGGCCGTTTTCAATATCGAGAATTTTAATGGCTGCCCCGCCCGTTCCCAGGTAAACACGGTGTTGGGTAAGATCCAGGTCATTTTTTCCATCGCGGCTGAAAAGAATTACCCGCTCGGGCGCCTTGGCCGCCTGGGTCACAACCAGGTCTCCGGGGAAAAAAACTCTGGTTCGCTTTCTGTCCACTTTGGCGCCCTGGGCTTCAAGCATATCGATGGTTTCTTCCAGGCCGGACTCATATGAGATGCCGGTATTCTCCAAAATAGTCAGCGAGGCCTGGTGAATGGTTTTGATATCTGCAGATGATAACGGCTGGTACAAACCCCCTGTCAGTCCTTTTAACTCCATGCTTGACTCCTTATCCGGATCACACGACCGTTGTTGGTTGTCTGTTGAAAAAAATGGGAAATAACCGTTTCTTGACACAACCCGAGTAATTCATATACAACACATGGAATTTTGTAAGGCAATAGATAATTTAGGACTGAGAAAAATCATGCTGCTGGGGTTACACACATATCGTTTTTATCTTCAGGGTGTCGGCATGGAAATCCCACTGGATGACAGGCAGCAAGCCTTGCGAATAGAGAAGGAGACCAGTGAACGCAGTATCCGCTATTGTCGCGAAGTTCCGGGAATAAGGAAAGAAAATCAAGAAAGGAGTAAATTATGACCTATGAAAATCTTGTGGTAGAAATTGGCGCTGACTTTGTCGGAGAAATAACACTGAATCGTCCCGAACAGCTCAATACCTTCAACACCCCCCTGGCCGGAGAACTCGTCCAGGCATTCAAAGAATTAGACGCGCAGACAACCGTCAGAGTTATCATCCTCAAAGGTGCGGGCAAAGCGTTTTGCGCCGGCATTGACGTCAACGAACTTGCCGGCAAAACCGCCATGGAATACAAGGCCTGGGTCGAACATATGGAAAAACCGCTGGTTACCATCAGCCGGATGAGCAAGCCCGTGATTGCTCAGGTCCAGGGCGTGGCCGCAGCAAACGGGGCCGGCCTGGTGGCGGCTGCCGATCTGGCGATAGCCGCCGAAAACACACGCTTTGGTTTGACGGCCATCAACGTCGGGCTCAACTGCATTGGTCCGGTGGTTCCGGTTAGCCGTTCGGTCGGCCGCAAGCGCGCCCTTGAATTGCTGCTCTTCGGCGATTTGATAAAAGCACCGGAAGCCCTGAACATGGGGCTCCTGAACCGGGTTGTTCCAAAAGACGATCTGGCGGCGGAAACCCGCAAATGGGCAGCGCTTTTAGCCCGCAAGAGCCCAATAGCCACTCAAATCAGCAAAAAAGCGTTTTACGCGGCCGCCGATCTGGATTACTACAAGGCATTTGAATACATGAACGAGGCTTTTGCCCGTCTCTGCACCACCGAAGACGCCAAGGAGGGCGTCGCCGCTTTTTTCGAAAAACGGGACCCGGAATGGAAGCTGAGGTAATATCTATGTTAGAAGAAAGAATCCGGTTCAAAGCGTTGCAAGATAAAGTAACGGACCCGACTACTGCCGCAAAACACATCCACGATGGAACCAACCTGTTTATATCCGGTTTCACCGCAGGATACCCTAAATTGATACCCCTTGAATTGGCTCGCCGCGCAGCAGCCGGCGAACAGTTCAAGGTTAATCTGTTCGCCGGCGCATCCACCGGAGATGAGGTTGACGGCATCATGGCAGAAGCCGGCGTGATTGGATGGCGACGGCCTTATATGAGCAGTCGCAGCATGCGCAACAAAATAAATGAAAATAAAATTTTTTTTAAGGACGATCATCTATCCAGGCTTTCAGAGCAAGTCCGGGCGGGAAACTGGGGAAAAGCGGATATCGCGGTTGTTGAAGCAGCGGCCATCACTGAAAAGGGACACCTTATCCCCACCATGTCAGTGGGCAACACACCGACCTATGTACTCAAGGCCGAAAAAATTATCATCGAAATCAACTCGGACCCAATGGAGATTGAAGGCATCCATGATATTTTCATCCCGGAAGATCCGCCCTACCGAATGCCTATTCCCATTTATCGTACGGCGGATCGTATCGGCAAACCGTTTATTGAAATGGATCCCAATCGGGTTGTTGCCATTTTATTCAGCCGGGAAGAAGACAGCTGTCCCATTTTCAGCGAACCGGATGATGTTTCCCGTCGAATCGCGAATCATATCTTGGACTTTGTACAGCACGAAATCCGGCAGGACCGGATGTCCCCCAAGCTGCCCTGGCAATCCGGCGTGGGCGATGTTGCCAACGCCGTGCTTAGTGGATTTATGGAAAACAATACCTTCCGGGAAATTGAGATCTTTTCCGAAGTACTACAGGATTCGATTCTGGATCTCATTGATCTGGGCATTGTACGGTCCGCATCAGGCTCGGCACTTACTTTATCCCACAAAGGACGCAAGCGCTTTTTTAACGAAATTTATCGCTACAAAGAGAAAATCGTTCTGCGGCCGGTTGAGATATCGAATTCACCGGAAGTCATTCGTCGACTTGGCGTTATCTCTGTAAACACGGCAATCGAAGTGGACATTTATGGTCAGGTGAACTCCACCCATGTTATGGGTTCCCAGATGATGAACGGAATTGGAGGATCCGGTGACTATTTGCGCGCCGGAACCTTGACCTTCATCGTCACACCGAGTACTGCCAAAGACGGCAAGATCTCTGCCATTGTTCCCATGGTCTCCCATGTCGACCACAGTGAGCACTCTGTGGATATCGTGGTCACCGAGCATGGTTTAGTGGATACACGGCCCCTGACACCGCGCCAGGTGGCGGCTGAGATTATCAAAAAATGTGCCCACCCGAACTATCGTGATCTGCTTTGGGACTATTACGAACGGGCAGTCGCGGCACGCGGTGGGCATGAACCCCATCTATTGGAAGAGGCCTTCAGCTTTCACAATCGTTTTTTGACTGTCGGCGACATGAGGCTCTAACGCTATTTTTCGTTCTGCTACTTATATAGCGTTAGGGTTTTATTTATTACCAAAAACCTTCTTCAATAGATCCGTAACACGCGCAGCGGGATCGGCACGAATCTTTTTCTCTTCTTCCGCCAGCATTTGGAAGAGGCCGTTCAAGGCGCCATCGGTGACGTATTTGTCCAGGTCCAAGCTGAAGCTGTCTGCAAAGGGGATTTTTTTCACTTTAGCATTTAAATCCTGGTAGGTTCGTGTTACGCCGACTTCTCCCATGGACTCTTTGACAATCGGTTCGAAAACTGCCTGAAGCCGCCCGTAGGTCTTATCCTTAAAATAAAGGGTGGCCTCATCATCACCTCCGTTTAGAATCTTTTTGGCATCGTCGATTTTCATTTTTTTGATCGCATCCCAGAAAATCGACTTCGCCTCCGGTGCCGCGCGCTCGGCAGCATTATTCATACTCAATTCAAAAGCGTCAACCTTCGATCCGAATCCTGCACCTCTCAGCAATTTTTCAACGTTTTGAACCGACTCCGGAAGGGGAATTTTTATTTCCGGATTGTTATAGTAGCCACCCGTTTTCGACACCAGATCCACCGCTTTGGCGGTGCCGATTTCAAGCGCCTGTTTGAGCCCTGCTACGATTTCGGATTCTGAAATTGAATCGGATGTTTCGAATAACTTTTGAGCGCTTTTAAGGTAATCCTGAAATCCTGCCGCAACGAGAGTCGTCGAGAACACCCAAATGGAGAGAACACTAAATAAGACAAAAAGAATACGGTTTTTCATGTTTGCCCCCTGGGTAAATTGTTTTTTGATGATTGCTGAGTGCTTCGATTAACCAAGGTATGAATCGAATGGTATACTTACAAGGGCAATTAAATAGATCTGGATTTTTAAAATTTATTGGCCTCCGGCTCGTAGAGCCCACGCCTCGGAGAGAATATTGGGCATGAAAAACGGAAAACGGGCTATCCTACAATAAATGTTGAATCTATTTTTTTTGATGATGCTCACCAAGCATCTATCTTTCTGGTTTTTCGGCTAAAATAGTCCATCAAAACAAGGAAATCAATGAAATTATATGTGTTTCCGTGGCTTCTTCACCAGACCCAGCGTGGTCATCGAGATGGCAGCCCAGGCTGCATTTGATCCCAGCGTTTTTTGGATCTCCCGGCTGCAGTCATAGACCCGTGTGGTGTATCCCCCGGCAATAGGCCTGATCGCATCCACGATTTGGGCCAACTTTTTTTGAATCGGCCGGTAATCATGGGCATCACTTATTTGTAGTTGCAAGCTTCTTAACTGTGAAACAAGGGCGTTCTTTTTTTTGTCGAATTCGGCATCTCCCAGAAGATTTTCAGTCCGGCGGATATAATTCATGGATCTTCCAATCAATGCATAGGCCTCTTTGGGGTTTGCAGCTCGATAACCCTTACCAGTAAAAACTTTTTTCCGGTATAAAGCATTGATGGCACCCCCTTCGTCAAAGGAACCATAGGCCCTTTCCTCGGCCGGCTCCCTGCCGATACATGAGAGGGCACTGATCCATTTTTCAAGTTCTGCCTGCAGGATCATCATTTCCAGGTAGGCCGGCTCATTTTCGATGTTTTCCTTATAATTTTTATACAATTCGTAAGCCAGGAAGCCGATGCCTACCACAGCACCTGTCCGACCCAGCACTTTTCCCCCAGTACCCAGCCGCCGAATTGTTTTTTCACCCAATCCTTTGGCGATGTTCTCACCCACCATTTTCAAGTAAGAAGCAGTCATAAGCCCTCCCGCTGAACAAGATTTTTACGATTTGCCTTTCTTGAAATTGTGTATCTGCATTTTTCCCTTAACCTCTTCATCCATGAAAACGGCTGTTCCAATCGAAATCCCGCGAGGTTACTTTGTCTTCCATTCTGCGAATCCGCTTTTCCAGATATTTCCATTTCCGTTTCAGTCGCTCCGCAGTGTTATTTCTCGTGCAGCGATACCGGCTGCCGGCCCTATGATTCGATCCAGTTGCGGTATTCTTCGCCGACTCCGATTTCATCAAAAGCGCGGCCAGCAAATAAATGCCGACCACCGGCCAAAAACCGGTAAAGATAAACAGTATGACGGCAATTGCTCTAATCCAGAACGCCGAAAAATCAAAATAGTCGGCCAACCCCCTGCACACACCCAATATCACACCGTTACGAGACCTGTAAAGTCCCGGTCTGGACATGTTGTTAAATCTGCTCATGATTCGTTCCCTTTCTTTCAGTGTCGGCCATGATTGTTTCCAACGCGTCTACGCGGTCTTCCATTTTGCCAATGGAGGATTTCCTTAGTGCTTTTAACTCGCTTTCAATCTCTTCATCCAACGAAAGTCTTTCCAGCTCGTCTTCCAATGTCGCTTTAGGACCAAAATTTACCAGGTCGGCTTCGGCTTCCATTTGATCGATACGGTTTTCAAGCTCTTCAAATTTAAAGATCGCATCGGTGCTATCCATTCGCCGTATTTCTTCCTGGGCACGCTTCTTGCCGGCCGCGTGGATATGGCGCTGCACAAGCAGGCGCTCTTTCTCACGGGCAGTTTTTAATTTATCTTCAAGCTGCCGGATGTCGTCCTTGTATTGCTCCAGCAATGCATCCTGCCCGGTTAATTCATTGCCAAGCGATCGTGCTCTTTGAGCGTAGCGACGTTTCTCAAGCAGTGCTTCTCTGGCCAGATCGTCACGCCCTTTTTGAACGGCCAGACCGGCCTTGCTCTCCCAATACTCGACGCGTTTATCGAATCCCTGCAACTGCCGTTTAACTTTTTTGTTCTCTGCCATCATCCCGGCACAGGCGGCCTTGAGATCGATCAGCGTATCTTCCATTTCCTGAATCATCAGCCGGATAAGTTTTTCCGGGTCCTCCGCCCGATCGAGCATGGAGTTGATGTTGGAACCGACAATATCGCTAAATCGTGTAAATATGCCCATGGTACTACCTCCTTTTTTTGGCTTTTTCACCTGCTATTTTAGCATGTACCATGCCAATTATAATTTTTCACACAACTCGTTGATATTATTAGTAGTTGGGCATTATATGAAATTTTATGCTATGGCGCAATTAGCCATTTGGTAGCAGAATAAACCATATTAATAGTTTATTTCACCATTCCAACAAATTCTAGAAATTCTGATATATTTAATTTTGTATTGAAATTTTTTTGTTGACAGGGGTCGATTTCTCTAAAGTAACATTCAAGAAACCTTCCCAGGTTATGGTTGATAAGATTGTGGCTGTACGAAGGGAAAAAGTGCAACAGGTTGTTGGTAAACTTGATGATGGTATTATGATCCCGATTAATCGTTCACTTGCCTTTTGGCTTGGTTTGGCTTAGTTTTCATTTTTCTAATTCAACTTTTGGCGCAAGTTTCTGATCAACACTTTTTTGGAGTTCAGCTTTTATTGTTACTTTACAACATTGCCGACCGCATCCGCACCAAGCTGGAAGCTTCCCGTCTGCTGGTCCCCATCATTTCCAAAAGCTACCTGGATTCCCCCTGGTGCCGGCAGGAACTGGAGATCTTCCTGGACCGCCACGGCGCCGATGCCGGACGCATCTTCCCGGTGTGGATGGAGCCGGTGGAAAGCCTGCCCACCGAATTGGACGACTTGCTGAAATATCAATTCTGGTGCGAGGACGACAAGAAACAGCCCCGGATTCGATGGTTTCCGGATATAGACCCTTCGGACCGGGACTACGGTTTAATCTGAGTTGAGTAATTTAGGGTGAATAGATGTGCCGAAATCGCAGCATTCCAGTCCAAGGCGGGAATACGCGAAAGATCGGCGCAGGTCGAGAAAAAATTGCTCGATTTAGGTTGAAATCATAATTTCGTATATACGCCCTTATCCACACTTTTGATTTTCTGCTGTTTGCGCAGTCTGTAAATTATATTGGCAATTTTCTTTTGGCTATAGCCTGTCTTTTGTATGATCACAGCAGTACTGGCACCTTTTTTGGAACGGCCTATTATTCCAAGCACCGTGTCCGCATCGGTTGCAGGTTTCACCTCTTTCTTCTGGGCTGCTTTTGGGGCCGATTTTTTAACCGCCTTGACTTTTTTAGTTGCGGTTGATGGCTTTTTCTTCTGGGGTTTAACGACGGCTTGAGATGCTGCAACTTCATCGACTTTTTCTGCAATCGCTTCAACTCCTTTGGCGAGCGTTTTAAGGCCATCGGAAACCATGTTCAGCACACTTTGCAAGTCCTTCATTTATAACCTCCCTTTAGTTGATTCGTACCTATTTATTGAAATCACATCATGTTTGCACATGATTTATGCCATAGCCAGATTGAATATTTTAGGAATGCTACCCGTCGAGAGCCTCGTGGTCGAACGATCGATTTAAATAGAAAAGACAGATCGAAACCTCCGGCTCGTAGGGGTTGAAGGTACCCACTTTGCCGGCTGCTGTCAACTACTATTCACAGAACAAGATGCAATATTTACTATAGGCTTTCAGATAATTTTTTTGGATAGGCTAGAAAAAGTCCCCTTGATTAAGGCGTGCAAATAGTACGTTGTTGAAGGGGTCGACTGATAACGCAGCCCAAAATCTTTATCTGGGGGACTATATCATCTTGGCCGGGCGGTACTCTAGTACTGCTATACTTTCTCACTTATCTAGCTCCCGAAGTATATCATCCAAATTATCAACGTCATCTATTTTATAGGGTCCATCGTTTTCAGGCACATCTTTTTTTCTCCATGCGGGTTGTCTCGACCTGCTTCTTTCAGGTGGGCCCGGTCGGCGTTGCTTGGATGACAAATAGTCTCCGGCCAGGGCGGCATTGTTGGAATTTTTTAGAATATCTATCGGTTCCCGGCCGGTATCTTCGTTTCGAATATACCAGTCAGTACGGTTTGCGAGCCACTCTTTATAACGTTGCAACGACCACATTTTGTCAATCGCACCGGTTTGAAGGGCATCATTAAGTTTAAAATATTTTCCGTTCCGTACAATTGATTTGGCTGTCAAATTTGCATACAATATCTCACATTCAGGTACCCTGATATTTATTTCGGGTCTGAAAATGAGACGTTGGCATACCACCGCCAGAAGGCAATCGGCAAGTTGCGCGCGAACTCCAAATTGAGCTTCTGCCGGAAAGGTTGAGACAACTCTTTGCAGGGCCTCCGCAACGGACCCGGAGTGCACGGTGGAGAGGACTAAATGCCCGGTCTCGGCCGCATTTAAGGTTAACTTCATAATATCCGGTTCTCGCATCTCGCCGATCATCAGCACGTCAGGATCTTCACGCAGGGCATCCATCAATCCCTGAGAAAATGAAGGCGTATCCCTTCCGACTTCACGTTGACGAATAAATGATTTCAACGCTTTGAAATGATATTCTATGGGATTTTCAATGGTAATAATATGCTTTGATTGGGAATGATTGATTTCTTGAATCAATGCAGCCAGGGTAGAAGATTTGCCACTTCCGGTAGGGCCACTGACTAAAACCAGCCCATGGGAACGATGGGCAATGTCTTTTAGGTCAGGGTGCAGATTTAATTTTTCCAGGGTAGGTTGGAATGATGATAAAAGACGTATCGCCAGCCCTACCCCTCTATTCGTTTTCATGACATTTATTCTGCATCTAACCCCTCGAATGTTGGCAGACAGATCAAACGAACATTGCTCTACAAAATAGGGCCAGTTCTTATCACCAACCAGGAGGCGGCTGGCAGAAAGCAAAGCTTCGGCATTAACCGGTTCTCCAAGAGTTTTCAATTCCCCTCTGATGCGAAAAACAGCCGGCAACCCGGCTTCCAGATGCAGATCGCTGGCATCCATTGATTCGGCTTTGTCAATCAGGGCTTCAAGCATTTAAAAAGGCTCCAGTTTTCTTTTTACGGTTCGGATCGGGTTTATCAAATTATTCAGTAGATTAGGATAAGCATTGCCATACAAAATACAATCTAAAAATTTCGTTATCGTTCAGCCACAAATGTTTTAGTGTCAGCTTCTTTACTGAAAGCACGATTTGTTAGATATATGTCCGCCGGTTTGAAATTAACGTCATAACTTTGACGATTATGTCGCCGCCGAGCAGGAATTTTATCGTTTAATTTGCATTTTTCAAGGTTTTTTTGCTCAATTTTATTCTTTTTGACAGTTATTTTCAAAAATTGGAGTGAAAATTGCTTACTATGCTTTGCCATACAGCGAAAATTACAATTTTAGGGAACATTGGATTATTTTTTTACAGAGTTAACGGCTATGCAAATTTTATTCTGGATGCCGGCGGTCCTTTCGATCTTATTAGTGACCGCTTTAGGGCATGTCTATCGGAAAAATCGTGAATATCGACGGCGTAACGCGGATACACAGCAGGAATTGCAATCCATCAAAGATCGGATAGGCCAAATAAACGCAGGGCAACAAGATGAAGCGACAAATCGTAAAGAAACCGCTGAAAAGCTTCGCAGCTACCTGAACCTTCTGGATACCTTAATCAACACCATCCCCAATCCGATCTATTTCAAGGATGATCAAGGTATTTACCGCGGCTGCAACGAGGCCTTTGCCAAACGTATTTTAGGTATTTCACGTGCCGAAATCATCGGGCGCAGGTCTCAGGATTTGACCGATCAGATCCCTTCGGAATTGGCGGACATTTATCAACTGAATGAGCGCAAAATGCTCCTGAAAGATGGGGTACAGAGCTTCGAGGCCAAAGTTCCGTGTGGAAGCGGCATCCGACGAGAATTCTTATTCAATCTTGCTGCAGTTAACAACGACGACGGTCACGGCATGGGCAGCGTTGGTGTCATGCTGGATTTAACCGACAAAAACCGCGCCGCCCGGGATCGGCTTCAAAAAGAAAAATTGCAAGGCGTTTTAGAAACCGCCGGTGCTGTCTGTCATGAAATGAACCAGCCGCTGCAAACGATTTTGGGCCACACGGAACTCTCGCTGGCAGATATTTCGCCGGACAATCCGGCCTATTTAACTTTAACCAAAATCAGCAAGCAAATCGATCGCATGGCAGCGATAACGCACAAACTTCAAAGTATCACCCACTACAAAACCATGGATTATGACAGCAAAACCAAAATCATCGATATTCACAAAGCCTCATCGATGTAATTTTATGACCCTTGCGATGGCTAAACTGTCGTGGAATTGCATGAACAATTGGACACTGGCACTCAGGTTTCAGCCCAGCCACCGGCCTGAAAAGCGGCCCGTCTAATCAAAAAAGAAACATAGGAGTTCACCGCAGAGATCGCAGAGAACGCCGAGAAAAAACTTCAAAGAATCTCTGCGTACTCGGCGATCTCTGCGGTGAGATACTTCTTAAAACCGTACAAAATTCAACCTACCGCGCTAAAAGTTTTTGTGGATTGGTGCAGATCATTTGTCGAATTTCCTGGACGCTGAACCCCAATGTCCGCATTTGCTCCAAATGGCGCCCATAGTTTTTGACGGGATTGCCGTTGGCCTTTTGCCCGAAATCCGAAGACAAAACAACATGCGCCACCCCAACCGCCCGAATCATGTCCCGCATCGTTTCGAGGGTTATTGGATTGGGGCACGAAGGCGTGGCAGCAAAAAAAGAATGCTCCACCACCGCCCCTAGATTAACTGCTTCCTGCTGTTCTTCCTCTGTAAAGGCTGAAACCGACTCGGATGCATGGGTGACCAGCAGGCGTTCAATTCCAAGCTCCCGGGCCTTTCTCAAGAGTATTAATGACTCGTACGGCGAAATATGGCCGGTGGCCAATACAGCACCATGTTCTGCAATCAGCTCTAAGATTTTCATGGCCTCGGCCTTGAGCGTCATCTCCTCATCAAGGACGGAAATTCCGCTGAAACCCTGATCAGGTAATGGAAAAGCCGTTGGCGGCTTGCCGGCCCCCCAAATTGCAATATGGTGGGCCGCACCGTAGGTGGGAAAATAGATCACATCGACGCCGGCTTTCAGGGATGCTTCAACTGCGCAGGTATTCAATCCCCCCACCGGCGGGTTTAAGGCCAGCGCACTGAAAAAACGGCAGATACCTCGGCCCATTTGATTTAATGCGGCTGCGCGACCAACAGTGGAAGTGCAATGGTCTTTAATCAGTATTCCGGCCATACCGGCGTTTTCGGCTTCGCAACAAAGCTGGGCCAGATCCAGGGCGCGCGGGATAACATCCGGCGAAGCGTGGACATGAATATCATAGCCGCCCTCAAGCAATTGTCTGGCAGTCACCTGATTACCTCCTTTATGGTAGCCGCTTGAACAGCTATCGAAAAAAAATTGTTCATTCCAGAGATTAAATTGACGGAGCGAAGCGACATCCACAAATCATCAATTTTCAATTCTCCGCCTCCGACGGATCCGGCTTCGGTTATTACCCAAGGATCAAATTGGGGAGCCACAATGTCACCCACGGAACGAATGTGACGAGCATCAGCATTCCGACATCCGCGAAAAAAAAAGGCAGCATCCCTTTTGTAATTTCTTCGATGGAAAGCCCGCTGATGGCCGACCCAACGAACAGGGAATACCCCAGCGGAGGCGTCTCCATGCCCACCGCAAAGTTGATCACAATAATCGGGCCCAGCTGAATCGGGTCAATTCCCAGCTGAACGCCCAGCTTCATGAGCAGACCCCCCAGTATCACCATGACCGCCAGATTATCCATGACCGCTCCGATTAAAAGAAGGGTCAGATTCAATAGCAGCAGAATAACGATCTTGTTATCGGAAATGGAAAGAATAAAACCGACGAGTTTATCCGGCACCCTTTCATAGGCCAGCAACCAGCCAAAAACCGAGGCCATCCCGATGATAAACATGACCATCGCCGTGGTTCGCATGGAGGTTAAAAAAAGTGCGCCCAATTCTTTGAATTTCAATCCGCGGTAGATCAAAAGGCCCGTCAGCAGCCCGTACACCACCGCCACCACCGCTGCTTCGGTCGGCGTAAAAACGCCGCCGTAGATACCTCCTAAAATGAGAATCGGGGCGAACAAGGCCCATTTCCCATCATAAAGCGCTTTTAAGAACTCGTTCACTGGGGCGCGCGGCAGTCTGCCGATACCCAATCTCCTGGCGATCCAATAGCAGATAAACATATACGCCAGGCCGTCGATGATGCCCGGTATAACACCGGCTAAAAATAGTTTGGAGATGGATTGCTCGGCGATCACCCCCCACACGATAAAGGGAATGGAGGGTGGAATGATCTGGCCCAGCGGCCCCACGCTGACCGCCAAAGACGTCGCAAATCGTCTGGAATATCCCCGCTTTTCCATTTCGGGGATCATGATTTTACCAATGGTGGCGGTGGTGGCGGGAGCCGAGCCGGACAGGCATGCGAAGAACATGGAAGAGAGCACGGATACCATTCCCATCCCGCCGGTGACATGCCGCACCATGCGGTCGGCCACGTGCATCAAACGCGCCGAGAGCCCACCCGAAGACATCAAATCACCGGCTAAAATAAACCCGGGAATCGCCAATAAGGGAAATGACTGTGTTCCGGCGATCACGCGTTGCGCCAGCACAATTAAATCAATATCCAACATCCACAATGCGACAACTGAGGTAATTCCAATGGCGAATGCAATCGGCACACCCAGCACCACAAGGAAAAGAAACCCTAGAGTCAATACCCATGATGCGGCACTCACGGCTTTATAATTTCCTTTCCCGGTTTGACCAGTTCTGCAAGCGCATGCAGGCATATCAGGGCGCCGCAGACAGGCGCGGCATAGTTTAGCCAATCTAATGACAGCCGCAGCGTCGGTGTCAAATGCTCGGCCGTCCGCTGGACAAGATCAAAGCCGCTGTATATCAAAATTATGCCGAATGCGCCGATTGCCACCGTGGTTAGACGCTCGAGGATCAGTCTCAAACTTCGCGGTAATCGGCCGGTGACAATCGTCAGTCTGACATGAAATTTTTCATGCACCCCCAGACTGCCTGCGAGCAGCACCAGCCATGTGAACAGAATCAGGGATATTTCTTCAGGCCACGATAGTGCCTGCCCGACGACATATCGGAAAAAAACCGAGGTGAGCAAGCTCACAACCAGGCCAATGCACAGCAGTACCACGATGACAGCACTGGCCCGTGCCAGGCTTGTACTGATTTTACCGAGTACCTCGCAAACGACTTTCATGGCCCTCAAATCAGCTTACGATTTATCGTGATTGAATTTGCGTCCATCGTTAAACCCGTTGCAAAAGCCGGAGGGTAAGCAACCTTAGCGCAAAAACATTCGCAAATCTTAATTCGTTATTCTGCGGTTCGCTGTTTAAACCAGAACCGGCTATCGATGCAATAGAATTGAGTTACATCTGGCCCATAACAAGCCCGTAAATATCATCACCGATGCTGGGACGGAACTTTTCGTACACAGGTTTCACTTTTTGCTGGAATGCAGCGGTATCCTTAATGCTGTTGACTTGCATACCTTCCTGACTCAGCTTTTCGACCAGTTTTTTCACATTTTCCATATTCATGGCCCGTTCTTTTTCAATCGCTGTGCGGGCTGCTATGCGCACGGCAGTCTGCTGCTCCGGAGTAAGCTTGCCCCAGGTTTTTTGGGCCATCAAAACACCGAGCGCAGAATAGGTATGATTGGTCAAAGACAGATACTTGGTAACTTCAAAATAGCCGTTGTTTTGAATCACTGCGATGGGAATCTCCAAACCATCGATCGTCCCCTGTTGCACGGCTGTAAACACTTCACCCCATGCCATGGGAACAGCGTTTCCGCCCAGCGATCGAAACATGCCGATATAGACCGGGTTTTGCATGACGCGCCACTTGATACCTTCCACGTCTTCAGGGGTGTTGACCGGCCGCACATTGTTGATCATTTGTCGAAATCCGCCTTCGGCAAACCCAAAGCCGATAATGTTTTTGGCCTCCAATTTTTTCATGAGTTCCTGACCGGCTTTGCCGTCCAGAATCGCATGTGCCTTTTTCTCGTCGGAATAAAGAAACGGCAAGTCATTAATCTGAAAAGCGGGCTCAATGCTGGCGATGGGCGCATTGGTAATCACGGCCATATGCAATGTCCCGAAGCTTAACCCCTCCAGCATCTCCTTTTCATCACCCAGAGCCCGGTTAGGAAATAATTCCACTTTGAACTGGCCGGGCGCTTCCTTTTCGAGCGCCAGGGCAAATTGCCGCGCCGTAATCGCATATGGATCGGTGGCACCATCAGAAGTGGTCCACCCCAGTTTTAGGATGACGGTTTTGGCAACCGCCGGGGTTCCGGCGCTCATCACCAAAAATGATCCAACCATCAAGATGATTGCAAGTTTAAGCGTATACCGGATCCTTCTTTTTTCTGCCATGTTTGCCTCCTTTGGTTGATTGATTAAGGATCTTTGTTGACGCTTCAGTCTCTTTAGACGTTGCCAAGGTCGTAGGGCAATCACCATCCCTAAATCGACCCCAACCTTATCTTCCTGCTGCCCAACTTTCGGCCAATCCGTCTTTAGCGGGTGTGTCAAAATCCAATTTGGATGTCAATAAGAAAATAGCATTTCCATGTGGATTAAAAACCGCCTATTTAGATTGCAATCCATTCCCCTTCACTCTGCCTTGACATGAAACTTTTCTGCTGTTGACAATCCTTTTGACACCTTCATCAATTTTTCGTATTAATCCAAACGTTCTGAGATTGAAAAAGCCGGCGGGCAGACCCTAACGTTGCAAAAGCCGGCGGGCAGACCCTAACGTTGCAAAAGCTGGAGGGCTTCAGAGTCAAGGCGCCAAGGGTGAAGTTGTAGTTGTTTACCTCGATCCCTTGGCAACGCAGGATCTGAAGTCCTCGGGCTTTTCCGAAGGGTAGACAATATGGCTAGAACTGCTAAATCCTTGGAATTCACAAAATGGAATATCAAACACATGATGTTTTCTCTGTAATATTTCCTATAATTACGGACCAATAGCTATGATTTTACATGTTGTTTATGCAACATTGGGGTTAATCCGGGTGGCCCGGCCATGATGCCAATCTTGAAATAAAGGGAGGAAAAGATCTATGGATGATGGCATTATCCACGAGGAAAAAACATCTATCAGCAACTCCACCTCTATTGTTGGAGATATAAAAGCTGAAGAGCACTTGATCATAAACGGCACCATCAAGGGGAATGTAGAAATAACGAATTATAACTTCTTTTTAGGCCCCAGTGGCCGCATAGAGGGTCAGGTCCATGCCCAGAACGTAAGAATCAGGGGGCATATGAAAGGGGAGATTGAGGCCAAGGGAAAGGTTGAGATCACCAAAGAAGCAGATTTCTCAGGAAAAATTGAAAGCAAAAGTATTTCGGTAGAAAGCGGTGCTAACTTCAATGCATCTGTAAATTTGAATCAAAAATCCCCCCGGTGAGCAAGCCTTGATTAAACGCTAACAGGCAGGCACACTAAAAATTCAATTCAAAAGCCCACTAAGGATCAATATAGCCCGTCTTCAACCTTCTTAGACTTGCTTCAAAAAAGGCAATGATATGCTATGGTGGTGCAGACCCTTTCAACCCGGCTAAACCTCCCCTTCTCCAGGGGTTTTCCCTTGACAGGTTTGCGATACGGATCTAAACATAGAGTGGGTAAATCATGAATAATCGATATGCGGAAACAACCATCCCCTTGCGGGATGAAAAGACCTCCGGCTTTGATGAATATCGAAATCTGGCGCGCGGTTACGCGCCCGATGCGGCCGAAAAGATCACCAACGTCCCGGCCGAACTGATCGTCCGGGCAGCCAGACTTTTTGCCGGGTCCAAACCGGCGGCCGTCATGACCGGGGCAAGTCCGACGGTCCACCATACCAACGGCCTCCAGAATCAGCGGGCCATAAACGCCCTTGTCGGATTGACCGGCAACTTTGACGTTCCGGGAGGCAACCATGTTTTTCCCTCCAACTATTTGTATATTTCCAACGGTGTCAAGACCAGAGACGGGGAGTATATGCAATCGCGTCCCTGGTCCGCAATGGCCCCGCGCGTAGGGGAAGATAAACACCCGGTTTGGTGCCGCTTTATCCCCGAGGCTCATTCCATGATGGTGCCTTTTCAGATCCACAGCCAAAAGCCTTACCCCATCCGGGCCATGCTCGCTTTCGGCCTCAATCATCGGATGTGGCCCGGATCGGACTTTGCGCGGGAGAGTTTCAAAAAACTGGATTTTTTGGTGGACGTGGATCTGTTTATGACCGATACGGCCAAACTGGCCGATGTCGTTCTGCCGGCCTGTTCATCCTATGAGAGGAGCGAACTGAAGTTCTATCCCGAAAAGAGGATCCTTTGGACCCGCCCTGCCATTGAACCTTTAGGACAATCGCGCTCGGATGCCGATATCATTTTCGATTTGGCCGCAACCCTGGCGCCGGACGACGACCTGCTGCGAGCGGGGTATGAAGCATCGGTTGACTGGCTGTTGGAACCTTCGGGCTTTAAAGTGGCAGATTTGAAGCAACATCCCCGGGGGCTTGTCATTGACGATGTTTCAATTCCTCCTTACCGCAAATATGAAAAGGAAGGCTTTAAAACACCTTCCGGAAAAATGGAATTTACTTCCTGTGTCCTGGCCGAACACGGCCTGGATTCACTGCCCGTCTACCGCGAACCCGGGTTGAGTCCGGTGTCCACGCCTGAAGAGGCCAAAAATTTTCCACTCATTTTGACCACCGGCGCCAGGCTGCCCTTTTTTATCCACTCCCGGGCCTATCGGGTTCCCCAACTGCGACGTCTCCAGCCGGACCCCATGGCGGATGTGAACCCAGCCGACGCCCGGGAGCGTGATTTGAGTCAGGGGGACTGGATCATGTTATCGACAAGCCGGGGGGCTGTTCGGGTGCGGGCCAATCTGACCGATACAGTCCCGCCGGGTGTTGTCAATATTTACCACGGGCGACCGGAGGCGGATGTCAACACCTTGATCGACCCCGCTTACAGGGATCCGATCTCAGGTTTTCCCGCCTTCAAATCGCTGCTCTGTCAGGTGAAGAAGGCGTCTGAAGCGATGGAATCTTTGGAATGACGATTGACGAATTTCGATGGGATAAGGAATGGATTCGATTTTTATTTTTTTAGACCCCGATGGAATGGGACAAAAAGATTCCATTGGGCAGGCAGGAGTTACAGGATTGACGGCCCTGGTTAAATACGCTGCGATGTTCTTCGAAGTTTAACGGGGTAAAGATTTTTTTCGCTTGCGGCGAGAGGCGCTTAGACCGAAAGACCGATAGAAGATGGAAGATCGCTCCGCTTGGATGAGGGATGATAGAACGTATTCTCCACCTTTTCCAAAAAGTCACTCTTTTCCTTTGAGCCTCGAGCTTTCAGCTTTGAGCTATATACTCTATATCTTGTCCATCCGGTTGATCCTGTCAAACAATAGAAAGTCCATGATGTCAAAAAAGCTGAATTGAAATATGTTCACCAACTTCTGATATATTGAATATTTTCCAGGCACCTGAAGCAGGAGCCGAATGAGAAAAAAAGAAGGAAACTGGAATACCCTTGACGGGGTATTGAACGAGAGTTGGAAAATGCTCGGCCGGGGCGCCGCCCATTTCAATGATCCGTTTCATTGGCCGGTCCTGGGAACAACCGCAAAAGACGGTTCGAGTTTGCGTTGCGTGATTCTCAGAGAATTTCTATTGCCCGGCCGAATGCTGGTTTGCCACTCGGATGCCCGCGCCGGGAAGGTTCAGGAAATATCCGATTCTGCCAAAGTCAGCTGGCTGTTTTATCACCCGCAAAAAAAAGTTCAGTTGCGCATATCCGGGCACGCCACCTTACATGCAGATGATCAATTCGCAGACGAGCAATGGGCTGCGACCAAAGCACCCAGCCGTCTGAATTACTGCGCCATCGAGCCGCCCGGCACACCCGTTGACAGCCCATCATCCGGTTTGCCCGAGTTATTGCGCCACAAGGTTCCAGCCCTTTTAGATACTGAAAAAGGCCGTCATAATTTTCTAGCCATTGCCTGTCGCATTGATTCTATGGATTGGTTGATTTTGAGGGTATTGGGAAACCGCAGAGCCCGTTTCGATTGGGATGAAACCGGACTCAATGCGAGATGGCTGATCCCCTGACCCGGCCCTGATATTCCTGAGATGTGGCCTTTTTTCGTTCCATTCGTTTTGACCCCATCTCTCTTGACAACTTGAGATAAATAAGGGAGTTTCAGTTTCTCCGCAAAATAATATAAATGAGCCGAAGGATTGGTATCGTTGCTTTTAGCTTCGACGGCAAACCAGGGTTTCTTATCAATGGTCACCAGGAAATCTACTACTTTTTTTCTATACTTCTAAGATGATTCAAGATGAACGAAGCGACGCTGATTGAAAAGCTGCTGAAAATCGAGGCCCTGTTCGCAGGTGCCGCCACTGAAGGAGAACGGGCGTCTGCCGGTCTGGCCAGGCAGCGCATATTGAGTCGGCTGGCCGAATTGATCCCGGAAGATCCGCCGGTTGAATACAAATTTACCTTTCGTGACATGTGGTCCCACAAGGTTTTTGTGACGTTGCTGCGCCGCTATGGTTTAAAGCCTTATCGCTACCGCGCCCAGCGTTATACCACGGTGATGGTTCAGGTGCCGAAGCGGTTTGTCGATGAAACCCTCTGGCCGGGTTTTGTCTGACAGCATGTTGTAAGAAGCGTTGGGTTTCAGGTGTCAGTGTTCAGGTTTCAGGATCTTGCGATTCGCCTTCCTGACACCCGAAACCTGACACCTGAAACCTATAGCTTGCGGCATTAACCTATCGGCATGCTTGCTGCCCCGCAGGAGTCACTTAGCAATGAATTCTTGCGCAAAAAGAAGATGTTTCCAAATCCCCCAAATCATCTTTGCCCGGCACCCGCCATCCGGGCCAGCGATCGGGCCATGTTGTCAAGAAAGGTTTCATCCGGAATCGAAATGGTCATTTTAAGGCTGCCGTCTTCATCCTTTTCCAGACAATCGCTCAGTTTAGACTTAAATGCACCGGCCAGTTGAGCGGCCTCATCGGACTCGTCCTTTTCGGAAAGCATTTCACCGATAAAGGCAAACGCCGCCCCGACCAGTTGCCCGCCGGCGGCGGCAATCTTTTTCTTCCTTGCCAGAGTTTGCGCTTCTTTCTCAACCCGTTCTTTCATGCTTTCATCTTCGGCGGCCGCCGGTTTCTCGCCCAGCAGGATCTCCAGCCGCCGCTTCAGTTCTTCCATGCCGGCCGCCATGTCGACTTCCGCTGTATCGGAATCGGGATCGAGCACCGCCAGCGAGAGTTCATGCTTGGCCGAAAGGGTTGCCAGAAGGTTTTCCTCCAGGGTATCTTTGGTCACCAGCAAAAACACCTGGACCGGCCGTTTCTGCCCCATCCGATGGGCCCGGCTGATGCGCTGTTCGAGGACGGCCGGGTTCCAGGGCAAATCGACATTGATGACGGTATTGGCCGCCTGAAGATTCAGACCGGTGGCGCCGGCATTGGTGGTGATAAAAAGTTTGCAATCCGGATCCTTTTGGAACTGATGCATGAGTCCCTGCCGCTTTTTCTGGGGCACCGAACCGTCCAATCGGACATAATTCAGTTTCTTTTTTTCCAGCAACGGCTCGATCAGATTCAGCATGGTCGTCCATTCGGAAAACAGGACGATTTTACGGTCTTCTTCAGCCATCAGCTGATCCAGCAACTGGCTAAGTTCATCCAGCTTGCTGGAATAGCCCGGCCCCTGCTTGTCCACCAAAAAGGTACTGTTGGCGCACATCCTGCACATCAGCAACGCTTTTTGAAGTCTGAGCAAATCCATTTCCGTCAAGTATTTTTTATTGATAATGGTCTGGATTATCTGGCGGTGGCCTTTTTGCAAATCCAGCTGTTCCTCGGTGGGCGGGATTCTCAAAACCTGGGTGGTGCGCGGGGGCAGCTGCTTGATGACCCCTTTGCGCGTGCGGCGCAGCAACAGCGGTTCGAGATTTGCCCGCAGTTCATCCAGGTTCTTGTAACCCAGCAACTTTCCTTTTTCATCGACGACCTTATGCCGGTTGAAAAACCGGAAGGCCGGTCCCAACCGTCGGTCGTCGATGAATTCCACCACCGAAAAAAGCTCATCGAGCCGATTCTCAAGGGGCGTCCCCGACAGCACCAGGGCAAACGGTGATTTCAGGGCTTTGATCACCCGGCTCGTTTTGGCCTCCCAGTTTTTAATACGTTGGGCCTCGTCGAGGATAATCAGGTCCCATTTGACCCGCTCGATGGACAAAAAATCCCGCAATACCTGCTCGTAGTTGCAGACGATGAAGAAGCTGTCGCCCTCATATTGCGCCGGGCGATCTTTGGCGCTGCCCAGCACAAGCTGGCAGCTGCGATTGCTGAACCGTTCGATCTCGATGCGCCACTGGGATTTCAAAGAAGCCGGGCAGATTACCAGCACTTTGGATACGGGGGCATGGCGGGACAGCAATTCGGCCACACCGATGCCCTGGATGGTCTTGCCGAGGCCCATGTCATCTGCCAGAACCGCCCGACCGACCCCGGCGGCAAAGGCGATCCCGTCCATCTGGTAGGGAAGCAGTTCGGTATTCAGCAGGGTCTTGCGCAAAGGGTGTTTTTGGGGGTCTTGGCGGATTTCGGCGACCGCTTCGGTCATGCGCTCCTGAAACAGCTTTTGATTGATGTATTCTTCGGCATCCGGATAAATGGTCACTTCGGCGCCGAGGCCCTCCACCCGGCGGATGCTGCGGATCAATCCTTTTATGTTTTGGATCGACTTTCCTTTATACGGTGCCAGGTGCCTGGCGATCTCCGGGGAAAGGTCCTCCGGAACCAGCATGCCAAGCTGCAGGTCCCTGCCGTATTTCAGGTATATGCAAATGTCTTTGATTTCTGCCGACGTTTCCCGGACGGTCTTCTTGAATTTTTTCCCGACTTTATCCAGGGCATATATGATGTGTTTGCAGGTTCCGAGCGTATTTTTGCGGAAATCCGGGCAGGAACAGAACGACTCCCCCGGCTGCCAGCCTCTCAGGGCAATTCGATAGCTTTTACCGGATGCATAACTGGTAATGGTATAGTCGGTCCATAACTCCTGCGGGTTCATGGAATTCAGGCGCATTTTTTCTTTCTGCGCTCTTTCCGTGCGGTCGTCAATGGCCTGCTTGATGAGGGCCGCCTCTCCCAGGCTCTCCATGGGAACCCTTTCAGGCGGCGGTGCCGACAGCCCCAGCGAGAGTTTTTCTTCCAGAATCAGCGAAAGGGCCGCCCCCTGATGTTCACAGGCAACGGTACAGCCACTGCAGCCAATCTTCAGACGTTTGGGTTTCATGGGATCCAGGGCAATTTCGACCTTGGCGTCTCCCAGATCCAGCCGGAACCGTTTGCTGTTGAGCGTTACCCGCTCAAACAGGTCGATATCATATTTGCCGCCGGCCGTTATCAGCTGTTTGCCCTGGGCGCCCAGCATCTTACAGGCCTCCATATAAGAAAGATGTGACAGCTTGTCCTTTAAAGTGAGCATGGTGGAAATTCCTTTTTTTGCATCTTTGAACTGAACTTTTGAACCTGAGACGATTACTATAAATCATGGATTTTTTCAATTAACAAATGGACGGAATCTACAATTAGCCTTCGTGGAACTTTATGTCAACTTTTGAGTCTCGTATACCAATCATTTCACCTAAGTAAATTGAAAAGACTGGCCTTAAAACCGGCCTCATCCGAGACTTTAATCCATATTGGACCTTCGAATTCCCCTTCGCCTTGAGCTTTGATCCTTACAATATTCAAATTCGAGATTCAAATTACCCAAACATTCTGGTGAATTATCTAATGTTTGATGGCCGTTTTGCATGTTTTGAATTTTGAATTTCGGTCATTGGGATTTGTTTGAGATTTGGTATTTGGTGCTTGGGGTTTCCATGATATTGTTTAATAAAATAAATCTATTAGCTCCAGATAGTTATATGTTTATAAGACGTGACCTGGTGCATCACGATAGATTCCTTGACCCCTTAGGCCGTTTCCGCTATCATTCACGCTTCAAAAAATCCGGCCTATAGTCGAATAAAGAATTGCAAGCATGAATAAAATACGCCACATCGCATTTGGATATTCAACCAGGTGCAATATTAAATGTGACCACTGTGTAGCAACTGACGATGTTTCCCCGGATGCCAAAATGCCATTTGATACGGCCAAAGCAATCATCGCAGAAATGGCCGCTTGCAATGTGACCGGCATCAGTTTTACAGCCGGCGAACCATTGTTGTTTCTTAATGATATCAACCATCTTATTCGGCTGTGCAGAAACCATGGGATCTATTCTAGAATTGTAACGAATGGCCATTGGGCCGGAAATCAGCGGCGTTCGGATAATATGGTCTCGAAATTGATGCAGAGCGGGTTATCACAATTAAGGATTAGCTGCAGCCGTTGGCATCAGAAAAATATCAATCGTGGGAACATTGTTAATGCCGTATCCAGTTGTAAGAAGTATGGTCTCGATTATTTTATCTCTTTTGTGACTGATTTTTCAAAAAAAGATGACGCCTTCGAGCATTTTTTGCGGGACAACCGCTTTAAGTTTTTCCCGGAACCGCTGATATATTCGGGTCGCGCAAAAGGATTTAATCGTTCGGGGATTTTTACGGATTATCCGCCCAACCTGTGTGCGATGAATCCCTATCTTTCTCCGGAGCTTGATATGTTTGCCTGCTGTGATGCGGGAACCCACTTTACAGAAACAGGCTTTTTTTATCTGGGTAACCACAAGGATCAAAATATCGACGCGCTGTTTCAGAAAAAAGAAAAAAATATTCTGTATAACCTCATCAGAACCATGGGTCTGACAAATATGGCCTCATACATCGGTTTAAAGGCCAGGGAAATTGTAAAATATAGAAAATGTCAGTTGTGTGAAAAACTTTTTAACTCAGCGGAAAACTTACGCTCACTGGAAAATGCAGTAAAATCAGGTCTAATAAATTGGACAAGATGAGAGACAGAAGCTAAGTTTTTTCCGAGGCTAAGCTCGGAAAAAGTGGCTTCTGAATGGCAGCAAGCATGCTGATAAGTTAATGTCGCAAATTAAGGGTCTATGCCGAAAGACCTGAAAAATTTATTCTGTGAAACTTATTTCACAAATTTAGTTAGTACTTTACCTATTCAGGAAGCAATTCAATAAAAGCAATTTCACGATAAGAATCTATAATTCAAGGAGATAAAAGCAATAAACTGATTTGGCATAATTTCTGCTTTAGGTCTTTCTCAGTGGTTGTTCAGAAGAGTTCCAGAGTCAGCCTTGGGAATCGATATGCGAATGATATGAAGCTGATTTTTCAACCAATCCTAACATCACACGCTAAAACCACGTGAGACCTTCAGGTCTCCGAAGGTTATAAATAAAGCCGGAGGAATTGACGTGGAAAACAGCGGCCTTCTCGGGTGTACGTGCAACGGCATCACGGGTTGCGAGCCAAGACCTCTGGAACTTCTTCTGACGTTTGTGAGCAATATTGTCGAAAGGAGCGCTAACCATGTCTGATTTCAGTACGATAAGAATTGGAGAATCTAAAATTCAATCGACTAAACAAGCAGTCCGGAGGTTCAAAGCAATCCTCGACAAATTGGAAGTGCCCCACATTCTCGATGATGTCAGTTTTCATAACACCCTTTTAGATCTTTATCGCATGAAGTTTCTCTACAAGACGGATGTGTGGAAAGTCGAAAAGGATGGAAGTGTCAGCTTAAAAAATCGGTTTGGCCATAATGGGCGCTTTGAGAACCGTTGCCTGACTATCAGAAATCTCCTTGAGTTCCAATTTGTGAACTTGGACCTTCTGGAAAAAGAAGAAGCTGAGTTTCTGAGTGAGCAGATTTACGAATTTGAATTCAGGTCTAGCCTTTCAGCAAACACGGGATAAGGGGCCAAACTTTTTCCAGGTCTATGCCCCGAAAAAGTCGCGCCAGCGATGCAAATACCTGAAATTATTCAATCTTCCTGAAATACTTTAAATAATAAAGTAACTTAAACCCAAACAGGTGCTGATAATGAAACCTGTCTTTTTGCCTTTACTCTGTTCCTTCCTGATATTGACTGCATGTTCCGCTATTGAAAAGACTCGCAAAATTTACAGACCTTCTTCATGGTCCTCTTCAGATCCCCTGAGCATCCCCTATGAAATACGACTGAAGCAATTCGAAAAGGGCAATATTGTTACCAACCCCTCTTTTGAGGATGGGAGAGCGTTAACGGGTGACGCAGCAGACACTTTTTTACTAAAAGGGTGGGAAAAGGTCGGTCAAAACATTAAATGGATCGAACAGGAACCAGGCCCCAACGCCATCAAGGAGGTAAACGACGGCGGGCACAGCATTAAGGTTATAAGAGAAAAAACAACGGAGTTGGATGAAGCGGAAGGCATCATCAGTGATTATATTCCCGTCATTCCGGGTAACTACTATTTCACCTATCATATCAGATTGAAAGACATTTCAAACAATCGATATAGGTTGGGCGTTCAACTCTACGATGCAATCGTTATCAGGGTTTTGTTTTTTGATGAAAGCAAGCAACCTGTTGATGCGGCCTACTTGAATCCCGTCAGCGGCGGACGAATCGACAATTCAGACAAAGGCTACTCTTTTTCCAACTATTGGGAAATTGATACTTTCCCCTGGAGCAGGGTGAGGGGAAGATCCTACAATTATCCATTCTCTGAAGGTGATATCCCGGACAAGACCCGCTTTGTGCGTCTGTTCTTCGGCTTAAAAGGAACAGGGACCATGTGGTTGGACGATATCGACTATCGTTACTCAGAATGGAACTTTACCGCTCTGGAACGCTTTAAACCTTTTTTTGATAAACAACTCACTTTGGAAGAAAAAATTATTCCCACGCCTAAAAGTTTTCTATGGGTAGGCGATGTTCGCTATTATGACGCTGCAAGTCCGCAATCACGTCTGCCTATAATCGTACTTCCTGAAAATCCAGCTCCTGCTGAGCGGATGGCTGCGAAAATTTTGCAAAAAAAAATCGGTCAAGTCCTAGCCGGAGTAATTTCAGCGAAAAACAACAACGGCGTGAAAGCCCGCGTCATGGAAAAAGATTTTTACTTCAATGATATATTTGATGCAAAATTGATCTTAAGTATCGGCAGAAATACAGTCTATCAAAAGGTTCAACCGGATCTCCCATTGCAATCCATCCGTGACAAGCAGCAGGGCTACATCATCAAAGCCGAGCCGGTCGGAAACAGTCATGTCGTATTTTTATTGGGAGAAACACCCGTCGGCAGCTTCAATGCGGCCGCCACCGCCGTCCAGCTCTTCGAAAATGATGAATGTATCTATCACAACGCAACCGTTATCGACTATCCCGATTTTTTAGGCCGCTCCTATGTATTTAAAAACTGGAATAACGAAAAAGAGCTGCAAAATGATCTCGATGCCATAGAACGGATGAGTCTTTACAAACTGAATAAAGTGTATGTCGGCTATAACCGCACGAATAAAAACTGGCATCAGATCGATCCACTCTATCGAGAGGGCGTTAAAGCAGCGGGCAGAATATTCAGCGAAAGCGGAGTGATGAGCCTTGCGGTGATGGTAAACCCTTATTCCCATTTTGCAATGGGACAATCGGCTGAAAAGCTCAGCGATCAATTGCGATACACGTGGACCCACAGCAATCCGCAAAGCTTCGAGATGCTGCAAGATGTCTATAAGGTCGGACTGGAGGCCGGCGCAGATACGATGATGCTTCTGTCGGATGATTTTGTTCCGTATACCGGCAATAACCGTCATAATTATGCATTGTACACTGCGGAAGATAAAAAACATTTCGTTAATCTTCAAAATGCTCAGGCCCATCTCATCAATAAACTGAAGCAATGGATTGACACGGATTATCCGGCAACCCGCTTTGAGTTTTGCCCGCCATGGTATTCAAATGAGCATATCGATCGCAGCGACGGAAAAGCGGAAGTGTATTTTAAAGAACTGACATTTCAAATCCCGCCGGATGTCGCCGTCATCTGGACCGGACCCACCATAAGATCGCTGTCCATTGATATGGCCGATCTACATCGGTATAAATCGCATATCGGCCGGTGGCCGATGATCTGGGATAACACCTTGTATGCCAGAAACCTCGAAACAAAGCGATATGGCGGGTATACAACCTACTACCCGGGCAAGGTGAGGATGTGTAACCTCTTTGAACCCTATCACACTTACATGCCCAAAGATTTTCAACGTTATAGCCATGGACGGCAGATGTACACAAACGGCAGTGCCGACAGTGAAGTTTACAAAATAAAATACGCGACGGTTGCTGATTATGAATGGAACACCGCCGCGTACAACCCCGAACTCTCCTTGTGGAAAACCCTGTGTCAAGCATACGGTCCTGCCGTTGCAGAGAAACTTATCCGCTTCAGTGACACCTACTATGGTCTCTATGGTACCTGTCTGCGGATGGAACTGGATGGCGCAAAAGATGAGTATATCAAAAACGGCCAAAACTTTTTAACCGACCTGGATAATTTTTTGCGGGACATTTCACAGGCGTTGCCTGAAGACCAACCGCTGTTAAAGGAATTGGAAAAGTTCCGGGACAAGCAAAAAAAACGATTTGAAAAACTGTCCCTGGGTGGAACCCGGCAAGAAGGTGCAGCAAAATCTTGAATGGAAGGATTCTTCACTCATCAACAATCCGGTAAGTCGTTTTAAAGTCGGCGTTTAACGAGGCCATGGCCCCGCAATATTTTGTTGCGGAAAGCTGGATGGCCTGTTCCACCGCCTTAGGTTTGATATCTTTACCCTGCAGGACAAACTCGATATGAACATCCGTGTAACGTTTGGGATATTCTTCAGCGCGCTCACCGGTGATATTGACCTGAAAATCGGCTACTTGGACGCGCTTTTTTCCCATAATCATGATGACGTCTATGGCCGAACAGCCGGCGACGCCGATTAAGAGCATTTCCATCGGGCTGGGTCCACTGCCCCCTTCGCCGCTATCTAGCACCACCGCAGGACCCTTGCCACCCCGGGCAATAAACTGCATTCCATCTGTCCATTTGATTTGCGCTTTTACTGTCATCTTCGATTTCCTTTACCAGGTTGGTTGATGGGTAATTTTAAGGTTGTCGACAGTTCTTGAAAGTCTCGGCCTTGGCGTAAAGGAGTGATGGAGTACTGGAGTGTTGAAAAAAAAGGACATCCATCCTTTCGTCATTACTCCAATACTCCATTACTCCAATACTCTGAAATTAATTGAAACTGAAAGCGACCATGATAGATTACCTTATTTTGGGCTATCGATCCTTTTTTTATAGATTTGATTTAAATTGAATATGGCTTATTTTACAATGTGACATTAATAGTATAAAAAACTTGTCATGGCGTCAGCTTTTAGAGCGCCTATGGTTTGTGAGCACTTTAACCCGGATAAGTCGGAATTGATGATAGAATATTTGTGGATGTCGCTTCAATCCATCATATTACAATATTTTCTTCACGGTTGACATTATTGCCGAATTAATATTCAAACGAAAACGTTAATTTCATTACTCCTAACTTTGCACAAAGTGGGAAGAAAATCCTATGTCTCAAAAATTAAATAAATACAGCTCCCGCATCACCGGTACGAAATCACAAGGGGCGTCCCAAGCAATGCTTTACGGTGTCGGGCTAACCGACGCTGACATGCAAAAAGCCCAGGTCGGCATCAGCAGTGTGTGGTTTGAAGGCAACACCTGCAATATGCACTTAAACCAGTTGTCCGCTAAAGTCAAAGAAGGCGTTGAGGCAGCCGGCCTGGTGGGGCTGCGCTTCAATACGATCGGGGTCAGCGACGGCATATCCATGGGTACCGAAGGCATGAGCTATTCCCTGCAATCCCGCGATCTGATTGCCGATTCCATCGAAACGGCCATGCAGGCGCACTGGTATGACGCCAATATCTCACTACCGGGCTGTGATAAAAATATGCCCGGCTGCCTGATTGCCATGGGGCGAATCAACCGGCCGTCATTGATGGTTTACGGCGGCACCATTCGTGCCGGCCGACTAGGGGATGCAAAACTGGACATCGTCTCGGCCTTTCAAAGTTACGGCGAATATATTGCCGGGACCATCGATGAGCAGCAGCGCCAGGCCATTGTTAAAAAAAGTTGTCCGGGTGCCGGGGCCTGCGGTGGCATGTACACCGCCAATACAATGGCCTCAGCCATCGAAGCCATGGGAATGTCACTGCCCTATAGCGCCAGTCTGCCGGCCGAATCCCCCGGGAAACTCGCAGAATGTGCCCGGGTCGGGTCGGCCATCCGGCATTTGTTGGAAGAGGACATCAAACCGCGGGATATCATGACCCGTCAGGCATTTGAAAATGCGATGGTCGTGATCACAGCCCTGGGCGGATCCACCAACGCCGTGCTGCATTTAATCGCCATGGCACGTTCGGTGGATGTTCCCCTGACCATCGATGACTTCCAGCGAACCAGCGATCGAATTCCGCTGCTGGCCGATATGAAACCAAGCGGCAGCTATGTTCAGGAAGATTTAGACCGTGTCGGCGGTATCCCTGCCTTAATGAAATACCTGCTCGATGAGGGTCTGCTGCAGGGTGACTGTCTGACGGTCACCGGCAAGACCCTGGGCGAAAACCTCAAGGATGCCCCGCCGCTGGCCACAGACCAGAAAATCATCCGTCCCTTGAGCCAACCCGTCCATAAAAGCGGGCATATCCGAATATTGCGGGGTAATCTGGCGCCGGAAGGCGCCGTCGGAAAAATTACCGGTAAAGAAGGCCTTGCATTTACCGGACCGGCAATTGTCTTCGATTCAGAGGAGCAAATGTTGGCGGCCCTTGAAGATCACCGGATTAAAAAGGGTGATGTGATCATCATCCGTTACGAAGGTCCCCAGGGCGGACCCGGCATGCCCGAAATGCTGACGCCCACATCGGCCATCATGGGTGCCGGCCTGGGCAAGGATGTGGCGCTTCTCACAGATGGCCGTTTTTCAGGCGGTTCCCACGGCTTCATTGTCGGCCACATTACCCCCGAAGCCCAGGTTGGCGGCCCCATCGCTCTGGTAGCAAACGGGGATAAAATCACCATCGATGCCGTCAACAACACCCTCATGGTTGACGTCAGCGATGAAGAACTTGCGGTACGACGCAAAACCTGGACCGCACCACCTTATAAAGCAAACCGGGGAACCCTGTATAAGTACATCAAGAATGTCAAATCAGCTTCCTTGGGATGTGTCACCGACGAGTGATTTTGGATTTCTGAATTTGGATTTAAGGTCCGACTCTCTCCGAGCTTTAGGTTATAGGGAAGCCGGCGCCGGCGGATCTATTTAATAAAAAATGACAGCGCAAAGCGATACAACAAATCCCTCCGGGGCGCAGGCCCTTGTGACCCCACGGGCCGGAGGCCGCAATCCAAAATCCAAAATCCAAAATTGCCCCCAAAAGCTGATTTAACGGGATGAAAGTTAAGGGCTTCTCTATACGTGATTTTCATCACCCCAGTCAGGGCCCAAGCGGGTCGTGGTTTTTTTCAAATCGGGTGATGTCTGATTCATACTGAAGGGTCTGATCGATGTCATCCAACCCTTCGATCAGCTGTTTTTTTGCACCGGCCTCGATCTCAAAACTGAAAACCTTCGGCTTGGTCCCATGAAAAGCAACCTGCTGTTTGGCCAGATCAACCGTTGCCTCCAATCCGCTGTGCGCCTGGACAAGCTCAAAGATGTCGTTCACCTGATCTTCCGGCAATTCTACTAACAGCAGCCCGTTTTTGGTGGCGTTGATTCTGAAAATATCGGCAAAAGCCGGCAGGCGCTTTCCGCCCGTATCTTTCCAGGGCGCAATGATCACCCGGTAGCCGTCCTGGACAAGCGCCCAGACGGCGTGCTCCCGGCTGGAGCCGCACCCAAAATTATGGCGGGCCACCAGGATGGAGCGACCTTCAAAATGGGGATGGTGAAGTTCGAACTCCGCATCGGGCGCACCATCGGACGTATAGCGCCAGTCAAAAAAGGCATTCGGACCAAACCCGCTGCGCTTAATCGATTTCAAAAACTGCTTGGGGATGATGGCGTCGGTGTCCACATTCGCCCGGTTCAAGATGGCAACAATGCCGGTATGGGTTGTAAATGGTTTCACTGCTTTTTCCTCTTAATAGACCTTTTCTCGCCGAAGGCGAAACAAACTTCCTTTTTTAATCCGTGTTAATCCGCGTGGTCATCTGCCTGCCCAATGAAATCTTTTTTGCCCTTATTTCATCGGGGTGTCCTAATTGTCCTTTCTTTTGAAACAGGAAGTGTCCAATTATTTTGCAAATATGGGATAAATCCATATTTACGACCACTTATCCAATCAACCAATCAACGATATCTGTAAATTCAATCATGAGCCCATTTCCGAATATCGACAAACTTGCCGGCCACGGCAGCAGCGGCGGCCATCTCCGGGCTCACCAGGTGGGTACGCCCATCCTTGCCCTGCCGGCCCTCAAAATTGCGGTTGGATGTCGACGCACATCGCTGTCGAGGGCGCAGCTGGTCCGGGTTCATCCCCAGGCACATGCTGCAGCCGGCATAGCGCCATTGGGCGCCGGCCGCTTTGAAAATTCCGTCCAGCCCTTCAGCTTCAGCCTGCTTGCGAATCTGGTCGGAACCGGGTACCACCAGCAGCTCAACATGATCGGCCTTTTTTCTGCCCTCCAGAATAGCCGCCGCCTGGCGCAGATCTTCAATGCGGGAATTGGTGCAGCTGCCGATAAAGACCACGTCCACGGAAACATCGGTCATCTTTTCGCCGGCTGTGAGCCCCATGTAAGCTAAGGCGCTTTCCACATCTGTTCGGCTATAACCTGGGGCTGAATCCGGTGCAGGCACGGACTGGTCGATATCGATGACCATACCGGGATTGGTCCCCCAGGTAATCTGCGGTACAATCCGGCCGGCATCGATGGTCAGAGACCGGTCAAATTCGGCATCCGCATCACTTGGAAGGGTTTGCCAGAACGCCAGGGCACGCTCCAGTTCTTCCCCCTTGGGCGCGTATGGGCGTTCCTGGCGGGTGAAATATTCCAGCGTCGTTTCATCGGGGGCGATCATGCCAGCCCGGGCGCCGGCCTCAATGCTCATGTTGCAAATGGTCATGCGGGCTTCCATGGAAAGCGCACGCACGGCCGCGCCGCAGAATTCCAGCACATGCCCGGAACCCCCGGCGGTGCCGAGTGTGCCGATCATTTTCAGCACCATGTCCTTGGAAAAAACGTGGGGGGCAAGGCGGCCGCTAAACTCTACCCGGTAGGTACGGGGTTTTTGCTGCACCAACGTCTGGGTCGCCAGAACGTGCTCCACCTCGGAGGTCCCGATTCCAAAGGCCAGTGCGCCGAAGGCACCGTGGGTCGATGTATGGGAATCCCCGCAGACGATGGTCAGCCCGGGCAGTGTGATCCCCAGTTCCGGCCCGATGACATGCACAATTCCCTGGTGCTCATGCCCCAAACCAAAAAGTTTAATGCCGGCCTCCTCGCAGTTTTTTCTCAAAGCCACCACCTGATCTCTGGATATCGGATCCTTGATATCCAAACGATCTTCCGTTGTAGGAACATTGTGATCCTTGGTTGCAAATGCAAGTTCAGGTGCCCGGATTTTTCGTCCCGCCAGCCGCATGCCCTCAAAGGCCTGGGGACTGGTCACCTCGTGCACCAGATGGCGGTCGATATACAGCAGGGCCGAACCATCGGCATACTCCCGCACCACATGTTTTAACCAGATTTTTTCGAACAGCGTTTTACCCATGTTTGCCTCTTTAGCATATTTCGGAACTATGACTAATGAAAAGGTCGTTTAAAGGCTGCCAAAAGTTCTTGAAAGTCTCAGCCCTGGAGTGATGGAGTATTGGAGTTTTGAAAAAAAGGCATCAAATCCTTTCGTCATTACTCCAACACTCCACTACTCCAATACTCCTAAAGTAATTGAAATGAAAGCTTCCACGATGGATCACCTCTTTTCGGGTTATCGTTCCGAAAAAGATCAGTCCACGACCGGGTCTTTACAAACAGAAATAAAATGGCAACAAAACCCGCCCAAGTCAAGTAATTGAATCAAATTGTAGAAAAGAAGGTAAAAGTGGTTATATTATGCGGATTGTTTGAGTGCAGATGTCGAAAAGCGAATCACAGGAGGGAAAACATAGAAAATGAAAGGCACGGAATTGGTCCTCAAGGCCCTGAAAGACAAGGGCGTCAAGTATATTTTCGGCTACACCGGCGGCGCCATCATGCCGATTTTTGACGAAATGGAAAAACAAAAATGTTTCGAATTCATCATGTCGCGACATGAACAGGGCGCTGCCTTCATGGCCCAGGGAATATCGCGCGCATCGGTCGGCACCTCTCATCCTCGAACCGGTGTCTGTATGGCAACATCGGGCCCCGGCGCCATGAATCTGGTCACCGGAATTGCCGACGCCATCATGGATTCCGTTCCGGTGCTCGCTATTACAGGCCAGGTTGCCACCGGCGTGATCGCTACAGATGCCTTCCAGGAAAGTGATGTGGTCGGCGTGATGATGCCCCTGACCAAACAGACATACATGCCCCTGAACGTCGATGAGATCGAAGAAACCATTCACGAGGCCATGTATGTGGCCTTAACCGGCCGGGGAGGGCCTGTGGTTGTCGACATCCCCAAAGATATTCAACTTCAGGAAACAGATGGCAGTTATCACTTTGATCCCGTTACCTATGAACCGGATCTGCCGGGCTTTTTTTATTCACCGGTTCCGGACCGTAGCCGGATCAGAGACGCGGTGGGACTGATCAATAGAAGTGAACGACCGATCATCCTCTGCGGCCACGGGGTGATCACCAGCAATGCCGGGAAAAATCTTCAAAAATTTGCCGAAAAAGCCCGTATTCCCTTTGCGTTTACCCTGCACGGGCTTTCGGCGGTTCCGGTCGACCATCCGCTCAGCCTCGGTATGGTCGGTATGCATGGCACCGTCGAAGCAAATCGCGCCCTGCTGAACACCGATCTCATCATCTCTTTCGGCATGCGCTTTGATGACAGGGTGACGGGCAACCTGGCCGTATTCGGCCGCGATGCCCGGGTCATCCATGTCGAGATCGACCCCTCCGAGATCGATAAAAACGTCAAAACATCGGTAGCCATCAATGCCGACACGGGGGAAGTACTCAATCTACTGGCGCGGGATCCTGAAATTGTTGCAAAACCACGTCGGATCTGGTTCGACCAAATCGAAGCCTATCGATCTGAAATAGCGGAGGCTTTACAAAGGGAGATCGACTCCGGCCTCGGCCGGGAGGGCCAGCTTTTAGTGAAAAGCATTGTCACGAAATTATCCGACCTGACCAAAGGAAAAGATATCATCGTCTCTGATGTGGGGCAGCACCAGATGATACTGGCCCGGTTTTACAATTTTCAAACGCCCAACAGCTGGTTTACTTCCGGCGGTGCCGGCACCATGGGATGCTCGTTGCCCATGGCCGTCGGCATTAAATTGGCTCGACCCGGGGAGCGGGTGTGGTCCGTCAGCGGTGATGGGGGATTCCAGATGAATATCCAGGAACTTGGCGCAATTATGGAACATGATATCGATGTCAAGATTCTCCTGATGAACAATGGTTATCTGGGAATGGTCCGGCAGTGGCAAACCCTTTTTTACGATGGCCGCTATGCCGGAACCCCAATGAAAAATCCTGACTTCGGGGCCATTGCCGGCGCCTACGGCATCCCCTATCTAAAGGTCACTGAGCTGGATCAAGTCGCCGATGCCATAAAAACGGCGGCCGAGCACAAAGGTGCTTTTATGGTGGAATTTTTGTGTGACCCCAGTGAGATTATCTTGCCGATGGTGCCGGCCGGCGGCGGCATTGCAGATATGATCGTATCCAAATAAATGGGAGGAACCAATGGTGACCGCAACACAAACAAAACGACGCGCCATCCTGATTTTTACGCTGAACCGTTCGGGTGTTCTCAACAAAATTGCCATGCTGATCCGCAGAAAAATGCGAAATGTCGATACCATCACGGCCTGCGCGACCCAGCAACCCGGCATAAGCCGCATGACCATTACCCTGCGGGAAGATAGTGACGATAAGACGCTTCAGGTGATTAAACAGATAGAAAAATTAACCGAAGTTATCTCTGCCAGGGAACTGGACACCGATCAGAGTTTTTGGCGCGAGGTGGCGATTGTAAAATTTGAGGCCGATGATGTGCATCTTGAACAGCTTGGCAAAAACCATACCTTTGAAATCCTCGCCCGTCAAAACAACGCGGTATTTGTGGCACAGGTGGCGGGAACCTCCCAAATAATAGATAGTTTCATGCAGGAAATCGGGGAAGACAAAATCATTGAAGTAGCGCGGTCCGGATTTACGGCTCTGGAAAAGTAGGGCTGCGAAATAAATATCTGGATTTAAACTAAATACAGGACATATACAAGTGATCGAAGATAAATTGGTGGACCATTATAATCAAAATGAAATTAAACGCAGACGGACCTTTGGAATAATCAGTCATCCCGATGCCGGCAAAACCACCCTGACGGAGAAACTCCTCCTGTTCGGCGGCGCTATTCAACAGGCCGGTGCTGTTAAGGCCAGACATGCCGCCCGACATGCCACCAGTGATTGGATGTCGATTGAAAAGGAACGCGGCATTTCCGTTACAACTTCTGTAATGAAATTCAATTACCGGGATTTTGAGATCAACCTTCTCGACACACCCGGCCATCAGGATTTTTCAGAAGATACCTACCGGGTATTGACCGCCGTGGACAGCACCCTGATGGTGATCGACAATGCAAAGGGTGTGGAGCCCCAGACCGAAAAACTCATGGAAGTCTGCAGAATGCGCAATACCCCGATAATTACCTTCATCAACAAACTTGACCGCGAGGGAATGACGCCGCTGGATATCCTTGGTGACATCGAGGAAAAGCTGCAGATTGAATGTACACCACTTTCCTGGCCGATCGGCATGGGCAAACGCTTTAAAGGTGTATATAACCTATTTTACAAACAACTGCATCTTTTCAGGCCCGGCCGGGACACTCTTGGCCCGGAAGGGATTGTGATTCAGGACCTGTCCGATCCTGCCCTGGATGAACTTCTGGGGAGTCAGGCCGACGAACTGCGCGATGACATCGAGTTGCTTGAGGGCGCGGCAAATCCGTTTGATATGGGTGATTATTTAAAGGGCAGCCAGACACCGGTTTTTTTTGGTAGTGCCATCAACAATTTCGGCGTCAAAGAGATGCTGGATGCATTTGTAGAAATGGCCCCCCACCCGGGCTCACGCACCGCCGTCTCCCGTGAGGTTTCGCCCTACGAAAAACCATTTTCAGGTTTTGCCTTTAAGATACAGGCCAACATGAACCCCGCTCACCGGGACAGGATTGCGTTTATCCGGATCTGTTCCGGGAAATTTAACAGGGGAATGAAGGTCGTTCACCACAGGATCGGAAAAGAGGTCGCCTTTGCCAATGCGACCATCTTCATGGCCCAGGATCGGGAGAACGTGGCGGAGGCGTTCCCCGGGGATATTATTGGTATCCATAACCACGGAACCATAAAAATCGGGGATACGTTTACTGAAAAAGAATGTTTGAAATTCAGCGGCATCCCGAATTTCGCTCCTGAACATTTCAGACGGGTTCGCCTTAAAAATCCGCTAAAAGCCAAGCACCTTCAGAAAGGATTGATTCAGCTTTCGGAAGAAGGCGCTGTTCAGGTTTTCAAGCCGCTTATGGGAAATGATTATATCCTGGGGGCGGTCGGTGTCCTCCAGTTTGAGGTGACCATTGCCCGCCTCAAGGCAGAATATGGTGTAGATGCTTCATATGAGCCTGTGGATTTTTCTGTGGCACGCTGGATCGAGACTGGTGACCGCAAAAAAATGGCTGAATTTGAAAAAAAGAACCTGGCCAACCTGGCAAGAGATGCCCAAGGGCGCCTGTCCTTTCTGACCACCAGTGAGTGGCAGCTGGACTTCTGCATGAAAGAATGGCCGGAAGTAGACTTTTTCAAAACACGGGATATTAACTAAGAGAATAGATTTATGGCCATAATCGGTATGCGGGATATGTGCTGGGGATTCGGTGGCCCCCCGCTGCTTGAGAATATAACGCTTCAGATCGAAAAAGGCGAACGGGTATGCCTTATCGGTCGCAACGGCGTGGGAAAGTCCAGCATGCTGAAGCTTTTCAGCGGTGAACTTTTCCCCGACAGCGGCACTGTCTGGCGTCAGCAGGGCATCACCGTTGCGGCCCTTGAACAGGATGTCCCGCCGGGATTCGACGGCACGATTTTCGAAGTTGTTGCCGAAGGCCTCGGTGAAACGGGCCGCGTGCTGGCCGAACACAATCGGATCAACAGAAATTCAGCGTCCCATGTCACAACCAAACCGTCAAAGAGACGGGATGAACTTCAGCATAGGCTGGAGTCCGGCGACGGCTGGACGCTTTTAAATCAGATCGAAAACGTTCTGTCACGAACCCGGCTGAATCCTGAGGATATGTTCGCCGGCCTTTCAGCGGGCATGAAACGGCGTACGCTTTTTGCACGCGCGCTGGCCTGCAACCCGGACCTGCTCCTGCTGGATGAACCCACCAACCATCTGGATATCGATACCATTATTTGGATGGAAAAATTTATCCTGCGCTACGTTAAAACCCTGCTCTTTGTCACCCATGACCGGGCTTTTCTGCAAAATGTCGCCGGCAGGATCATGGAACTGGACCGCGGCAGGCTGGTTTCCTATGACTGCAATTACACCACATATCTAAAGCGCAGACAGGCAGCTTTGGATGCCGGGGAAAAGCAAAATTACGTATTCGACAAAAAACTCTCACAGGAGGAAGCCTGGATCCGAAAAGGCATCAAGGCTCGCAGAACCAGAAACGAAGGACGCGTCAGAAGCCTGGAAAAGATGCGCGCAGCCTACCGGGCCCGCCGCGGAAAAATCGGAGATGTCAGGCTGCAGGCCCAGGAAGCAGAACGGACCGGAAAGCTTGTTATCGAGGCCAAAGCAGTGAGTTTCTCCTATCGACAAACCCCTATCGTGCGGGACCTTTCGACAGTCATCATGCGCGGGGACAAGGTGGGCATCATGGGTCCCAACGGTGTCGGCAAGACGACCCTGCTGAGAATCCTTTTAAAGAAAATCAGCCCGGAGGCGGGCAGTGTCCGTCACGGCACCCATCTCCAGGTGGCCTATTTTGACCAGCTCCGGGCCCAGTTGGATGAACAAAAGACCGTTCAGCAAAACATCGCCGAAGGCAACGACTTTATCATTTTTAATGATCAGAAACGCCATGTCATCAGCCATCTTCAGGATTTTCTCTTCTCACCGGACAGATGCCGCACGCCGGTTTATGTTCTTTCGGGCGGAGAAAGGAACAGACTGATGCTGGCCAAACTTTTTGCCAAGCCTGCCAATGTGCTTGTGCTGGACGAACCCACCAACGATCTCGATGCCGAAACCTTGGAACTTTTAGAGGAGCTTCTCGTCGAATACCGGGGAACTCTTCTGTTGGTCAGCCATGACCGGGCCTTTTTAAACAATGTGGTTACAAGCACCATCGTCTTTGAGGCAGACGGGCGGGTGACCGAATACGCCGGCGGGTACGATGACTGGTTGATCCAGAAACCGAAAAGAAAAGAACCGCCTACCCCGCCAAAAAATGGCGGTAAAAAAGTCCGGCAAAAACCCATACTTCATAAACCGGCTAAGCTGGGGTATATGCAAAAACGGGAACTTAATGATCTGCCCCAAATGATCGACGCCCTGGAATCCAGCCAAAAAAAACTGTTTGAGACCATGTCCGATCCCTTGTTTTATAAAAAAAGCAAAGAGGAGATTGCCCGGGCGAAAGCGCATCTCGATCATGTTGAAAATGAAATCGAGACGGCCTACCTTCGCTGGGAGGAACTTGATAGTATGGGGGAAGATTGAAAAAATGAACATCGAACGCCCAACATCGAATTTTGAATGGGAAAAGATGAAGAAACAGAAATAGTCATTCAGGATTTGACATCAGTCTTTTGACAACCAATGAAGTTAAATTGGGGAAGCGGAGCGACTTCCTTATTCGATGTTCAACGTTGGACGTTCGATGTTCGACGTTCAACTTTCCAAAACAACTGCGCTTATGGCCTTCGTCAGTCTCAGCGATACCCGGCCCATGGCGGGGGTGACCCCGGTTTGGGCTTGTCACCATAGAAAAGGTCATCCATCAGCGAAAACAGTCTGCGTGCCCATTTGTTGCGCACCACCAGCGATATAACGGCACGGTGGGGAAATGTACGCGCATGGCTCCAGGGGCACACCCGCATACAAACGTTGCAGTCGGTGCCGACCTTCCCCCAATAGCCGAAGCACGTCTCAGCATTCAGCTTCCATCTCTCAGTGCCGTTGAACTCAAGTCGATCTCCAGCGGGAATAGAACCGGAGGGACAGCAGTGCGCGCATTTTTTGCAAAAGCTGCAAAAATCCTCGACACCGATATCCACCGGATTATCGGCAACCAGAGGCAGATCGGTGGTCACGGCAAAAATTCTGACCCGCGGGCCCAGTTCTTTGGTAATCAGATATCCAAAACGGCCCATTTCCCCCAAACCGGCGTCTACGGCGGCGGGCACCAGCAACAGATCATAGTGGCGGCTGTGGTTAGCCGTGGCGGAATACCCCAGATTCGCAAGGTATGCGGCCAGTTGGGTTGATATCCAGGCCCCCTTTGAATAACTGAGGGCGCTTTCCGCCACACTGGGGGTATGGGGGGCGGTGCAGACCATTACCCGGTCCATCTCCACCGCAAAAACAATGGCATAGGGATGTTCAACTGCGATTTCCTCACCCCACTGGTCCCAGTTTTCATAGAATATTTCCCCCCGATGGGAATATACCCACAGGGGGTTTGTCTTCGCAACCCCCACCACGCCAGCCCCGAGATGCCGCACAAATCCCTTGATCCGCAAGGTAGCCTCTGCGGGGCTCACAGCTGAATGCTTATCTTCGCTTGCATTCGCCGCCGGGCTATGGCTTTCCGGCTTTCCGAAATGGGGTGGAATCGAAAATGCCGCCGTCATCGCCGAAACATTGGATGTCCCGCCGGGACGATCGATGTTGCCGGGGATCCCTAGCAGGCCACCTGCTTTTCTTCTTTCCGAATCCATTTTTTCCAGTTCGGGATGGGTGCAATAAAATTCTTTATATTGAGCGGAGTCGGGTCGCAGGGTACGCTCCCGGGCAAAAACCTGCTCCCGTTCATCAAATCGCTGAACCGGGCCGACGGCATGGCCTTCAGCACCTTTGAGCGCCCTTTGATTCGGACCGGTGCGGCGGTAAAAGAAATAAATCACGGCGCCTGCTGCCATCCAGACGCTCACCAGCACCAGCTTGCCTGCAAAATGGGAAAAAAAGCCCAGGGTGTAAAGGGCGTAGATGCAAATCTCTATTGCAACCAGCAAACCGCAGAGGATACCGGCCATCATAGCGGCTCTAAGTTCGTTTTCCTTTAAACTGGTGATGAGAAAACCAAGGGTGAATAGGACGATGCCGATCAATAATACGGCCTGAACGATCAACAAAAAATATATCATCGTCGGGACTCCTATAACGGGTTGCAGCTGGATTGGTGAAAATTACCCGTAATATGTGCTCCATATTTTATCCCAGTTTTATTCCAATCTACGGGTAAATGGTGTCAGGTTTCGGGCGTCAGGAAGGCGAGTCGCAAAAGCCTGAACACTGACACATGAAACCTTCAGCTTCTGACAACATGTTGTCAGAAAAAGGCCCTTAAGGGCCTAATTACTATTGAGGCATAACTGTGTCAACTCCAGTCGTGGGGCTGCAGGCAATGTCAAAGTCAACTATAGCTGATCTATAGAGATGCAATGAGATTTCCCGGATTTGGAATTTACATGATTTCCATAAAGCTTTGAGCCGGCATGGCGTGCTCCCGACTCCCTGCAATTAGAACAAAGTTTATCTGACCCATGGATTATGGTCAATAGAATCAATCAATCGCTGTCCTTCTTATTGCTTTTGTTCAAGGTGTTTGGTAATCAACCTATTATGAGACATTTCGTGTGAAACTACAGAGGAATGGATTCGATTTAATTTTTTTAGACAGAATTTTCTTTTAAAGATGAGTATCCATTCCTATTTTTCCCGTATTTTCATCTTCGCTTTTTTACGTTTCTTTTTCGATTAGACTGGCCGACCTCCCAAGGCGGGTAAACTTTTAAGGCCGGCGGCGGTGCTGAAAATGGGTCCAATATTCTGACCGGAGGCGATTAAATGCAAAACAACATCAATATTTCCCAGGCAATGAGAATTCACCTGGGTGAAATATTTGAAGACTTGCCTAAGTTGCCGGATTTCGAAAAAGGTATTCGCAGGGCACCTGCCAGACACTTTACACTCACCCAAAAAGAAACCCAACTTGCACTAAAAAATGCCCTGCGCTACGTTCCCGACAAATGGCATTCGACATTGGCGCCTGAATTTCTGGATGAATTGTTGTCCAGGGGACGAATATATGGTTACCGTTTCCGACCCCCCGGCCATATTAAAGGCAAACCCATCGATGAATACTGGGGCAACTGTATCGAGGGCAAAGCATTTCAGGTGATGATCGACAACAACCTGGATTTTGATGTCGCCCTGTATCCCTATGAACTGGTTACCTACGGTGAAACCGGTCAGGTCTGTCAAAACTGGATGCAGTACCGGCTGATCAAACGCTATCTGGAAACGTTAACCCGGGATCAGACCCTGGTGATGGAGTCCGGGCATCCCCTGGGCCTATTTGCATCTTCTGCGGATGCGCCGCGGACGATTATCACCAACGCCCTGATGGTCGGCTGCTTTGACGACCCGGAAAACTGGCACCGGGCCATGGCACTGGGTGTGGCCAACTATGGCCAGATGACGGCCGGCGGCTGGATGTACATCGGCCCCCAGGGAATCGTCCATGGTACCTACAGCACCATTCTTAACGCGGGGCGGTCCAAACTCGGCATTCCGCCCGATCAGGATTTAGCCGGCCGCCTGTTTGTATCCTCGGGGCTGGGAGGGATGAGCGGCGCCCAGGGTAAAGCCGTGGAAATTGCCAACGGGGTGGCCGTCATCGCCGAAGTCGACGATTCCAGGATTCAAACCCGGCTGGAGCAGGGATGGATCAAAAAAGCCGTGGGGAATCCCGCTGAAGCTTTTGACCTGGCAATCGAATACCAGCAGAAAAAAAAGAGCGCCACCATTGCCTTTTGCGGAAATGTGGTGGATCTAATTGAATATGCGGTCAACAACCATATCAAAATCGACCTGTTGTCGGATCAAACATCCTGCCACGCGGTCTACGAAGGGGGCTACTGCCCCCAGGGAATCTCCTTCGGCCAGCGCACGGAGCTATTAAAAACCGGGCACGCCGGATTCAAGGAAATGGTGGATGCAACCTTGAGACGCCATTTCGAGCTGATAAAAACCCTCGTTGACAGGGGGACCTATTTTTTCGACTACGGCAACAGCTTTTTAAAAGCCGTCTACGATGCGGGTGTCAATGATATCTGCAAAAACGGTAAAGATGCTTTGGACGGGTTTATTTATCAATCCTATGTGGAAGACATCATGGGCCCGATTCTGTTTGACTATGGCTACGGTCCCTTTCGCTGGGTGTGCCTGAGCGGCAAAGATGAAGATCTTCTCAAAACCGACAAGGCCGCCATGGAATGTATCGATCCGGACCGCAGATTTCAGGATCGTGACAATTACGTGTGGATCCGGGATGCCGCCCAAAACAAACTGGTGGTCGGCACCAGGGCCCGGATTCTCTACCAGGATGCCATGGGACGTATGACCATTGCCCTCAAATTCAACGAAATGGTGCGAAACGGCGAGATTGGGCCCGTTATGCTGGGACGAGATCACCACGATACAGGCGGCACGGATTCGCCCTTCCGGGAAACCGCCAACATCAAAGACGGCAGCAATATCATGGCCGACATGGCCACCCAGTGTTTCGCCGGCAATGCCGCCCGCGGCATGAGCCTGGTGGCCCTGCACAACGGCGGCGGTGTCGGTATTGGCAAAGCCATCAACGGCGGGTTTGGCCTGGTGCTGGACGGCAGTGACCGAATCGATAGGGTTATCAAACAGGCCATTCCCTGGGATGTCATGGGCGGCGTTGCCCGACGCGCCTGGGCCCGCAACGACAATTCCATTGAAACCGTGATCAAGTATAATGACATGCGCCGGGGGTTGGACCACATTACGTTGCCGTTTCTAACCGATGAGGGGTTGGTTGAGGACTTGGTATCACAAGCATTTGAAAATCTCGAGGATAGGAGTTAGCCGGTTTGCCCGTTAGCGAGTATCTATGCTTTATTCCGAGACGACGCTCGGAAAAAGTGGCCCTTGCGGGGCAACGAATTGCAGATTGCAGATTTGTGGATGTCGCTCTCCGAGGCGTAGGCGCCACAACCCCCACGAGCCGGAGGCTTCGCTCTGCTTTTTTTATATTCTGTTTTTAATAATTGATCCCGCCGGAGGCGGACCTTAAATATTCAATCTTCAATCGACAATCTTCAATCAACTGTATTTGTGATTTGCTGAAACCTTCTGTTTCTGACAACATGTTGTTAGAAAAAATGGACTAGGGGCCTATTAGCCGCCTAAACCGGCACACCGGAAAACGGGCGAAACCGATCAAGGAGCATAACAATGGCCGGCATGAAAAAAATTTTGGAATGTGTACCCAATTTCAGCGAAGGGCGTGATCTGGAAAAAATAGAAAAGATTGTAGAACCGTTTCGCGCAAAAGACGGCGTAAAGCTATTGGATTACCAGAATGACGAAGATCACAACCGCTCGGTGGTGACCGTCGTCGGTGAACCTGATCCGTTAAAAAATGCCGTCGTCGAATCCATGGGCGTTGCCGTTGAGCTCATCGATATGCGCGCCCATGAAGGGCAGCATCCCAGAATGGGCGCCATCGATGTGGTTCCGTTTATTCCGGTTAAAAATGTCAGCGTCCAGGAAGCCGTGGATATTTCCAAAGCGACGGCGAAGCTGGCGGCTGAAGCTTACACTTTGCCTATTTTTTTGTATGAGCAATCGGCCGCACGACCGGATCGGCAGAACCTGGCAACCATCAGAAAAGGCCAGTTCGAAGGTATGGCCGAAAAACTCAAACAGCCGGATTGGGCACCCGATTTCGGCCCAGCCCGGGTTCACCCCACCGCCGGGGCAACGGCCATGGGCGCCCGCATGCCCCTGGTGGCCTTTAATGTCAACCTGGATACTAACCGGCTGGAAATCGCCGATCAAATCGCAAAAAAAGTCCGGCACATCAGCGGCGGGCTGCGGTATTGCAAGGGCATCGGCATCGAGTTAAAAGACAGGGGCATTGTCCAGGTCTCGATGAATATGACGGACTACACCAAGACCGCCCTTTACCGCGTGGTCGAACTGATTAAAATTGAAGCCCGGCGCTTCGGCGTTAATGTGGTCGGCAGCGAAATTATCGGTTTGGTGCCCATGGAAGCATTAATCGATTCGGCCGTGTATTATCTGGGGGTCGAAGATTTTTCCATGAGCCAGGTTCTGGAGTATCGTGTTTATGAGTGAGACCTCGTTACTGGATGCTGGATACTCGTTGCTCGATGGTGGATACTCGTTGCTCGATGCTGGATACTCGTTGCTCGATGCTGGATACTCGTTGCTCGATGGCTGGATACTCGTTGCTCGATGCTGGATACTCGTTGCTCGATGCTGGATACTCGTTGCTCGATGGTGGATACTCGTTGCTCGATGCACGATATTCAGATATTCGAATTGAATTGTGCGGATAGATATTTAAAATTAAAGGAGAAAGGGTTGAACTATAATAATTTGGAAATCTGGCAACTGTCCAGAGATTTGGTAATTGATATCCACAAAATGACCCTCTATAAACTACCGACATTCGAGATGTATGAAGAGGGCAAACAGATTCGAAAATCTATAAAGTCAGTAAAATCAACGATTGTAGAAGGCTATGGGAGGCGCAGATATAAACAGGATTTTATCAGGTTCTTGATTTATGCAATTGCCTCAAATGATGAGACACTCGATCACCTTGAAACCTTGTTTGAGACTGAATCTTTAAAGGATAAAGAGTTGTACCGAAACTTGGGAGAGCGTTTGGATAAACTTGGAAGAAAATTGAACCTATTTATAAAATCGGTAGATAAAAACCATAAAAGTGTGAAATAAGAACCTTATCCTTTTAAAACACCGAGTATCATGCATCCAGCATCAAGTATCGAGTATCGAGTATCGAGTATCTATTCCCAAACAGAACCACGCTAAACCCATAAAAGGCAATCCCAATGAATGGAAATTTAATCGTCAAAAATGCTTCCGAGCTGATCACCTGCAGTGGCTTTACAGCCAAAAAGGGTGAAGCGATGTCCGACCTGAAGATCATATCGGACGGCGCGGTGGTCGTTAAAGAGGGTGTCATAGAAGCTGTCGGCACGACCCGGGATATTTTGTCGGAACTTGAAAAGACCGAATCCGATTTATCCGGTTTTGATATAATCGATGCTAAAAATCGGGCGGTACTGCCCGGCTTTGTCGATTCACACACCCATTTTGTTTTCGGCGGTTTTCGCGCGGAAGAATTTTCCTGGCGCCTGCGCGGCGACAGCTATATGGAAATCATGAACCGCGGCGGCGGCATCGTCAACACCGTTCAGGCTACCCGCAAGGCTGCTGTCGAAGAATTGGTTCAATCGGGGATCAAACGGCTCGATTCCATGCTGTCCTTCGGCGTGACCACGGTGGAAGGAAAAAGCGGCTACGGATTGGACTGCGATACGGAAATCAAACAACTCGAAGTCATGGCGCATCTGAACAACATCCACTACGTCGACATCGCCCCGACGTTTCTGGGGGCCCATGCCGTGCCCGAAGCGTATAAAGGCAAAGAAGATGCGTTCATTGAGTTTATGATGAGCGATGTCATGCCCCGGGTGGCCGAGCGCAAGCTGGCGGAATTTTGTGATATCTTCTGCGAAGAAAATGTCTTTTCGGTTGCCCAATCCCGGCGACTTTTAAGTAAAGCAAAAGAGCTGGGATTAAAATTAAAGCTCCATGCCGATGAAATCGTCCAAACCGGCGGGGCTGAACTGGCGGCCGAACTTGGAGCGGTATCGGCCGATCACCTGCTGCAGGCCTCTGAGGAAGGCATCCGCCAAATGGCCGCCGCCGGCGTAGTTGCCACCCTGCTGCCGGCAACCGCCTTCAGTTTGAAAGAACCGTATGCCAAGGGCCGCTACATGATAGATTCCAACTGTGCGGTGGCCCTGGCAACCGACTTTAATCCGGGCAGCTGCTTTACCGAATCCATACCGCTTATTTTCGCTCTGGCGACACTTTATATGGACATCACCACCGAAGAGGCCGTTACGGCGCTGACGATTAACGCCGCGGGCGCGATCGACAGAGCAGATACCATCGGCAGTCTAGATGTCGGCAAGCATGGAGATTTGGCGGTGCTTGAATATCCGTCTTACAAATTCATACCTTATCATATCGGGATCAGCACGGTAGACCAAGTCGTCAAAAAGGGGAATTTGGTTTTTGACAGAAAAAAAGGAGGGATAACCTATTGTTAGCCAATTTGAAGATCACGGAGTACCTGGAAAGAGCAGCCGCGGGAACGGCGGTTCCCGGCGGCGGTAGCGTCGCCGCCTTGAATGCCGCCCTGGCGGCCGGCCTTATCGAAATGGTAGCCAATTTGACCATCGGCAAGAAAGGCTATGAAGCCGTCACAGAAGAAATGAATGATATCGCCGTTAAAACTACCGCAATAAGAGAAAAGCTGACCGCAGCCATCGACCGGGATGCCGAGGCCTACAGCGAAGTTATGGCCGCCTTTAAACTTCCGAAGGCAACCGATCAGGAAAAGGAATTGCGAAAACCGGCAATCCAGAAAGCATTTAAACACGCGGCCCTGGTCCCTCTGGAAGTTGCCAACCATGCGGTCAAGGTCCTAGACCTGGCCGGCAGAGCAGTCGACGGCGGAAATAAGAATGCCGTCACAGACGGCCTTGTGGCCGCCATGAACGCCAGGACCGCTGCCCTGGCAGCATTATACAATGTAAAAATTAATTTAGGTTCCATCGACGATGATGAATTTGTAAAAAAATTGGTCCGAGAAATAAATGATCTGGAACAGCAGGCACGAAAAAAAGAAAAAGAAATACTGGCGAACGTCATGATATAGTACCCATGCAGCTTTTCTTCGAACAACTGTTAAACGGCATCGCCATGGGTTCCATCTATGCCCTGATCACCCTGGGTCTGGCCCTGGTATACGGGATATTGCGAATCCTTCATGTTGCCCAT
>CAVXXE010000024.1:0-58706 GCA_963765595.1 uncultured delta proteobacterium | reverse complement strand
TTTACCATGCAAAAATTGTGATATCATCAATCATTAACTTATCACCGTTATCCATATCATCTGAATTGTTGGTGTGAAATCTAAACCTTAAAGGAACTGCATTCTTATACGGTGTGAGATTGTAATATTGGCTGCAGTGATTGCCGGCGTCGTTCTTTTTTGAAAATTTTTCCACTCTTACCCAATAAGAACCATTCCACACATCAAAGGCGACCCAATCCGACTTGTCATTGTCAAAGTGATCGCGCTTATGTTTGAAGTAGGCCCACACCTCGGCCTTATCTGATAGATCCCATACGTCACGAGCTATCCAGTGTTCTTTATCTTTTGATGTTTCTTTACCGAATTTAAACCATCCGCTGTTGTCGATCTTGCAGATGAATTCGTCACCACACTGCCCTTCCCCGCCATCGTACCAGCAAGAATCCCATGTCGTGAATTCCTGATTGCACCAGTCGTGGCTATCGAAGCCTTCGTTGAAAAACGAATCCGTAGGTGTAAAATTAGGATTATGGCCTTTCCACACCAGATGTGCAAGTTTCATTTGTCCTAATCTATTGGGGTGATAACAATCGATGCGCGACAGGAAATACGGTCTAATTTCATCCGAGCTGTACCACAACGCTTGAGTAAAATTGATTCCCACTCCTTTTCGCTCGCGGAATTGAGCAGCTTTTTGTTCCATCAAATCATTAAGTGATTTGTTGAACCGGCGAGCCTCGTCCCTGTCCTCTTGGGTATTGCGGCTATCGAGCATGCGCCCACATGGCGCATCGGAGTTAAAACTATTCTGAAATTCATTTAGGTACCTATCAAGCAGTTCGTCTTCAAGCCATCCAGGCAAATAATCGCAAACCACCCCAAATTCGCCTTTACACAAGCTGTTAACCGCGTCCCCTTGGAGCGTATCAGACGATAAGTCCAAATCCCAAAGGCTTTGGCACTGCTTGAAAGCGTGATCATGTTTTCGATTCACCATCAAGTCGCGAAACTTCGAGATGTCAACGATACCCGACCAGTGAATCTCTCCATTACTTGGAAGATTTTCGGTTAGATACATCATAGTATCATCGATGTGCCCCGCGATTCTACCCAAATCGTTATCCCAGTATTCCTCAGATCCGTTGCCAGAAGGTTGGTAGGTAGCGCTTTTTGCCAGAATGATTTTGTCTATTCGGAATCCGTCCTTGTGCGTCCAGATGTTTAATGTATGTATTCCTGCAGACAAAACCTCGATGGTCGCCACTGTATCATCTACCCTGCTGTTGCTCCACGTCCATGTGTTATAAGAATTAAATTTGACCTTGTCGGCGGTACCATAGTTAATCCCATCCATCCCAATGTGAACCGAGTTATCCTCCATACTAGGTAGCATAGCCACGGACCCACACATAATAAATACCAGGGACATCGAATTTGACATTGTAATCCAGGCGTGGCGAGGAATCTGTATCATCAAAATCAGTTCCATTTTCAGGAAGCGCCCTCAGAGCACCACCGGCAGAATATCCACTTTTAAAATCTGACTCCCAACTATAAGTCTCGACCTTTTGTAGATAATGATAGTGCTCCGCTTCAATTGTCACAAGCACATCGCCCGATTGATCCACTTGTTTGATGATACCACGTGCGCTCTCTGAAGGCCCCTCGTTTAAAGGGGCCCAAAGGTCATTGGTTACCAACACAATTTTGTCTAGCCTGAAACCGTCTTGATGCATATAAACGTTGAGGGTGTGTATTCCCGTAGAAGGAACATTGATCATCGTATAGACCTCAGTTTCGGTGATTCCACTCCATATCCATTCATTATAGTTTTCGATTTTGATGTTTTCTGCAGTAGATTGTCGCTGACCATCCAGTCCGACATGAATCAAATAGTCATCTGTTCCACTCGCATATCCGCGCAACCAAACATAGTGAATGCCAGTTCGCACAAAGTTGACTCTGTAGTCCAACCGGGGGCTTGATGTGAGATAATCCGGATAGGGCATGCTTGTGCCGCTATCCGGCTGAGCCCTGACCGCCATAATGGAAGCTCCTGGTATTCTGTCCGGCTCCCATTGGTGGGTGATGCTTGATATTCTTTGAATAAAATGTTCCGCCTCTATAGAAACAATATTATCGGGAATTGTTGATTGCACAAAAGCAAGACTGCCGTAATCATGGCCATACTCAGCACAAACGTCATTGCTGCCTAATTGGAGGATTACATTTCCAACTTCTCTCGGTTGAATCTGATTCCAAGCCCGATCCAGAGCATCTTTCCACTCATCCCCATCGTGTGACCTGTTGTAGACAGAGCTACACTCAAGGCGATTGGCAATGGACCAGGACTTAGTTCCTCCCATAAAGCTCCAATCCAGATCATGTGATCCAAGTCTCAAGTCTATACAGTCCATCAATTCTCTGTGGTCACCAAGAATTTCATCACACGCGTCATTGGTGTGCGTTGCCTCACCAATGCTGTCACCAATTACCAGACATCCGTTATCCTCCGGCAATGTTGGTTCAAAAACAAAATCCATACCAATACTCCAGGGACCGTAGCCGCTATCATTCCAGGTCTGGATCCACCAAGTGCCGTTGCCTTCAGCAAGTTCAATGTTGGGTGTAACGGAGCATTGGCCGGTTCCCCCGGCACAACCGGCCTGGTCTGCGGTGTACCCTTGAGTTATTCTGTTACCGGTACTGTCATCAACCCACAGGTAATACCAGGTGGAATTGGATTCCGCATTCCAGGTATATGCGGGGGTGATGTCGGTGATCGTGCCCGATGGCGAAACTAATGTTGCCGCCCCGGGCACAGCATCCTGTGCCTCACCGCTATTCAAACAGAAAAACACAAGACCTAAAATTGTGAGTATATACAAGCAAAGTTTAGCATACTTAAAATATAAACGCTTCATCGCTCTTATCCTCTTCCCCCCGAAAACAAAACAGCTTGAAATTATTGTGGTATCCGATGATGATTGGTTTTATGAGCTCGAAAGCTCCATTGGCTGAATGGACATTGCCGGGTCTTACCTTCGCTGCAAGATCATCCCCATCACAGTATGGGCATAATAAATCCCAAGGTTGCATAAACGACATGGCAAAGAATAGCTACTGATGTGTTATCATATCCGATATCATAGTGGAAGCACAATTTTCTGGATATTCCCCTCGGTAGATTCAAAGGATGGGGTCGATTTTACCATGTTGTTTATCCTTAAAACAACGAAGTAAGCGACAGTGCTAGAAGAGGTATCAGAATGAATGGAGATGGAAACCTGCTAAAAAATTGTTTGGTGTCGCACAGCGGCAGACAGGGTATTAAGATCGAGGGGGGAAGCTACAACGAAATATTTTCCACCCTAGTATTCGACAACTGCCGGGACGGAATCGAGATCGATGGAGGGAGCGACAACCGAGTCTTCTACAATCATGTGGAGGACAACGGTAACGCGAGCGTCTGTCTACTATTCGAGGAGGATTACAAGCCTTGGTTTTATGCTGGGATCGATGTCACAGAGGGCTTCACAGAGGACTCCGAAGAATATCCCTCAAAATATAACCAGATCAAATACAACCGTGCCGGGTGCAATCTTGGTTGCGTTGGTTCCGATGATTTCCCGTGTACAGCGCGTGAACGAGATTTCTGGGACGAGAATTTAGACGACGAGGGCAATTCTGTCTCCACCAACGTGTGGCAGAATAATCGTATCGTGTGCAATAATGCGGTGCCGGAGTACAGTCCAAATCCAACAATAGAATAGAACATTTAGCGTCTTGCAGGCCCGAGTCCGCGAGGATGCCGCTCATCACGAAGCCTAACGAAAACAAAAGGCAAACGGGCACGATTTTCCAGTATGTTCGAATGTATTTACGTCTGTTGCAATAGCGCCATTGATGAAAATACCATAACCGTCGCACAAAACCAGAAGTATTCGAGTCTACTGATTTTTTATGGCAGGGTCAGTGGTGGCCCTGCCTTATTTTCTGTACTGCAAGCAAAATATAACTGTTTTGATTCCTGCTATTTATTTGAGCATTTGACATTACCTAAAATTTTGTGGTATCCATTTTAAATCTTACATTTTCAGTAGGTTATGATAATCAAGATATATGTACGTAAAATCTAATTACAAAGCGGCTTTCGATAGTCTTTCGCCAAGCAGAAAAATACGACCGATAAATAATAATTAGGTTGCTGCTGCATAATATTACAAAATGCATATTATCCAGAACTTATTAACGGTAATAGCCAAGAAAAAAACTATATAATCAATGGTTGGCCACATGTGCGACACGTTAAAATATAGGAGACGTCTACATGAGCAGAACACAGAAAACTTGGGTCCGCGTTCGTCCGAAGCCGACCAGACCCAAAGTGCCTGATCGAATAAAGGGGGAAGTCTCCCAGGCGGCAGAGGAGCTCTTAACCGAGGATCTCCGGCCGACATATGTCAAAGAGCCTCCCATAGATCCCCAATTCAACTACATTGTCGATCTTTTCTCAAAGTGGTACGGAAGCTATTTTTATCTATGTGCGAAGTATGCATGCCCTGGCCCATACGCAATTTCGCCCTTCTTTGAAACCAAATTTGCGCGAATGGAGTATGCAGGTGAAAACCGATTTCATCTTTCCTATATGCGGCATACAGGAAAGTGGTTTGAAGTAAATCAAAATTTGTCGTCAGAAGAATGTTTGGAACATATTAGGGCGGAGCCGTCTTTTCAGCCGTAGTTTTTTAAAAGCGCATCGGAGTGTGCGGCTAACAAGCCCTTTCACAACCGACCGGGCTTACAGCGGGGTTTCTCAAGAGCATGCAGTAGACAGCCATGGTCGCTATTCCGGTGTCTTGGCCAATAAACGCCCGGCGGGTGAAGGGCAGCGTTATGCGGACCTTTGCTATCTGCTATTGTATCCGAAACAAAGGGTATCCTGAATTTATTAAGATAGCCATAACATATTCGAATATTTACGTATTTTCACATAATGGCAAGAAAACTAACATCGGCAATCCTACAAAATAGGGCCAATTTTAGAGCACATCTTCATTTAAGCCGAGGTCAAGAGAATCTCAATATATCGGTAATACGGGAACAAGCATATCATGGGAAATCTGTCTTTGTTGAAAAAACTATTTTATTATCAAATCTTTAATACTGGAGTGTTCATTTGCAAAACACTGCCGCAGGATTGATTATTGTCAACACGGGAAACGGGAAAGGGAAAACAACTGCTGCGTTTGGCCTTGCACTAAGGGCTGCCGGACATGGAATCAAGGTCCTCATTCTTCAGTTTATGAAAGGACAAAAGAATATCGGCGAAATAGAAGCGTTGACGAAAAGCAATCTTCCCATCAAGATAAAACGATTTGGGCGTCAGGGATTTGTCCAATCAAGAGCCTGTGAACCGCTGGACATATACCTTGCAGACAGAGGATTGAAATATTTTCGAGATGTTTTGCTCCATTCCGACTGTGGTATGATTATTTTAGATGAAATCCTGATGGCGATCGATTTTGGACTTTTAAAAGAAAAAGCGTTGCGTGAAATTTTAGAAATGAGGCCACCTCATATCCATATTATCCTCACGGGGCGAAATGCATCAGACCTTATCCTGGACATGGCCGATCTCGTGACTGAGATGAAAGAAACAAAGCACCCCTACAAAATGGGTGTCAAGGCACAAGTTGGTATCGAGTATTAGGTATGCTCAGTTGAGCAGGCCGATTAAAATTGCCGATTACTCTAACTAATTGCCTAAAATTAACGGCCAGAATTATTGATGATATTTTCAATTCCGGATTTTAGTACCGGAGTGATGTTTTCTGCTATAAATCTGTACGTTTGACAACCCTAAAAACAGTGTGATATCCAAAGCTTATCTTCATATATTTCGATATCGGTCGAATTGCAGAGAATGGCAAGATCACCCAGATTTACGGACCTTCTAAATATTTGGGGTTACATCTGTATCTGTATTTTTGGGATTTTGCATTTATTTCTCAATTATCAAAGGTTGGCAGAGCAAAAGACCGGCCACAACATAAAGGGAGTCAGCATAATTTCTAAAAAATAATAATAACTTTTGCAGCTTTCTCAAACCAAAGGACATGAACCACGATGCACTATTGCAAGTAATGTTCTTGAAGGCGAAACCAAATGTTTGTACCCAGAGGAATTTTTTTTACGAATCTATAACCAAGAAAGAGGTCGCTGGAAGGGCAGACCCCTCGTTTGGGTTATGATTCTGAAATATCTTACGGATTTTGAGCTTAAATCTTTTTGAGAAAACCTCCGATTTGCAGGTGTTTACAGAGATCGACCATAAAAAGCGAATTATTATCGGACGCAGCTAGTTGAACTTATTATGAATTAAGTCTTACGCTGCTGATTGGGCAATCATTTCGATTTTTTGAGAAATAATGATGCCAGCCGCATTTACCACCAAAAAGGGGAAAAGAGAAAAAATATGACATTCATGCGTAAAGCCCAAATTATCCTGTTAGCTGTGGTAATCAGCGGTGCAAACGTGTTGGTAGCCGAAGAAGGGGAGCTTGATCCGACACGCCAAGCACGAGAAGCCTTGCATAAAAAGGGGTTGACTGCTCATGCCATACGCATGGCTGATTTCCATGAGGGTGTCGCTCCCAAAGATTTTTTAAAGCGCACCGGCGCGCCTTATAAGCCGTCTTATAACGAAGAGCCGTCGATTCCAGCACAATGCTGGATTGAAACCAGTTACGGAACTCAGAACGCTTGTCTTTACTGTCATACCGACTACCTTGCGAAAATAAAGCATGGCAACGCTTTTCCGCTCGGAGAGGATCAAGTCCTTTACAGCTTTCCTTCGCCTGATCTGAACAAAGTGCTATGGCGCAACACCATTTTTCCCCAGGAAATCTCAGAGCGCTTGCAAAAGGAAGGCATCGCACTACCAGACAGCGAGGACGTTGCCTATGTTCGCAGGGACAACTGGCAGCCGGCCTTCGAAAAAGTGCGCCCCACAGCCAACTCTGAGTGGCTCAATAGGGAATCATCTGAATTTGTTTTGTTTCCGGCACTGAACCCGTCGCATCTTTTTCCTTTCCGTGCAAAAGACCCGACAAGCGGTGGCACCCACGGCTTTGTCGATGCGAACGGCTTTGTTCGGGACGAAAAAGAGGCGTTTACAGGTTGGCGCGCCATTAACTTTTTCCCCTACGGCATTTTTACGCCGCTTTCGGGCAGCGTGAGCGGAATTTACATCCGGCTGCCACGGCCTTTCAGGAGCGCAAAAGGTAATTTCAACCAGGAAATTTATCAGAAAAACCTCGATCTTCTCGAACTGAACATCAAGAACCGGTCATATAAAGAAACCCACTATTACGGCGATGCTTCTAAAGAAAAGGTAGTGCGCGGCTTTTTTCCGGTGGGGACTGAATTTGCGCACCCATTGCATTATGTGGATCTCAATGCGGATGGTGAACTCGGCGAAAAGGTCGATGGCGTTGTCGACAACAAGACCGTGACGTACGAGTTCCCCGGTACACGCTCACGCCGGGTCAAGGAGCTGCGCTATATGTACAAATGGAAAGAAGTCGGTATCGATGACATCGACGAAGACGCACATTATGACGATTTTGTCATCGGGAACGAAGGCCGGGGCTGGGTTGACAACAATGCCGGTTGGCTGCTCGCAGCCTTCATCGAAGATAGGCGCGGGGAGTTACGACCGCAGACCACCGAGGAGCTGATGCAATGCATTGGCTGTCACGGAAAAGTCGGCAACACGGTGGATTCCGTCTGGTCTTTTGAGCGAAAACTGACGGCAGAGGCTGGTTGGCGTGAAATGGACTATGGGGCCTACGATTCAAAGAATCCACAGCGCAGCCGTCTGCAGGATTATATGAACTCAGGGGCGTCGATGGGCGAGCTAGGCTATTTTTATCACGCTGTTGTCGGTGCCGACCTTTACGGTATCATGCCCGGCGAAGTAGCCGATCAGCTCAAGCTATACTCGGCCGCCAATCAGAAGTCACTAGATTTGACACACGCAATAGGCGCGATCTTTGATGATGACCTGCTCAAGAACATGGCCGCTGCTGAGCGCCGTGCGCATCTGTTTGACCGCCAGAAGGTCATGGGCTCTTATGTAGCTTCTCTCGGTTATCTGGATCAGGACGAAAAGACACGCAACAGCTATATTAAAGGCAGTCTGCTATATCCGTCCCAGCAAACGATGAAGAACAACATCAGACTCTATCGAAAAATTGTGCTCGATCAGAGTTACAATTTAGGAAAAGACGTGTTTGGCTCAGAGTCCGGTAACGTACCATTTACATTCAGATCAGATGGCACCGTTAAAAATGCTGCCGGCGAAATCATACCGGTTGGTGAGATCATCGTCAGCCGCCCTTACGACAAGGAGGGCACCGGAACCACGCCGACCGGCATTGTTTTAGTGAACGACGAGGGTGAGGTGGTCGATGCAGCTGGTAATCCGGTTGATATCGAGTCCAACCCTGAAAAAGCGGTTGGACATATCTCAACCGGCGGCACCTTTGATACCATGTATAACCCGATCCTCAGCGACATCCCGATTCAGTCAGTTAAATGATAATAGTGCTCGTTGGGCTACTCCGTAGTAGGCAGAAATTCCGAGTTTGTCCGACGGTCTAACAGAGCGTTTGGTAAAGCAGCATGCGGTTATAATTGCGGAAATAGAAGCCAAGCAAGATGGGGATGAGAAATATTTTGATCAACTAAAAATCATCATAGAGGACTGATATTACAATTCCAAATATTTTCTATTGGCGGCCTCTACAAGATATTGTGGTTATGGAATCTGGTACAAAACCGGTGATACCTCCAAGAAAGCACAAATTTCCGGACCCTCTAAATATTTGGGGTTTCGTCTACGTATCTGTACTTTGAAAGGATTTGTGATAATATCAAGAACCAAATAACTATTTTAGTGGAGCACAAAATGCCAGAAACAAAACTCGAAAGAATAAACGACCGCCTTTACCACGAAACTTCGAGAGAGAGTAAAATAAAGTGGGAAAAAAGTCCAGAACTATTAGACATCACACTTACTAATGTAAAAGTTGGACTATGTCTATCAATTAACAAACCTTCAAAAACCTCTATTAATAAAATAGTATCTTCTATTACAGCTGAAAGTAATGTGAATAAGAAACTTGAAAAGTCGCTTGTAGGCAAAGGTGATATCGAGCATATTGATAGGTTCGGTTGGCGTATATCCGCATCAGGAAAATTCACCAACAGTAGAATAGGCTTAATTAGGAAGGATGGAACCGTTGATAGGTTTGGGGGCCGTTATGATGCTGCCAACATTTCCCTAATTCCAATTTGCGACACTGATAAGGATAAGGGTACTGGCTGGCTTTATCACACGGATGCCGAAATAGCAAACATAGAAAAACGAACAAAAGCTTATCTGACCCTTGAATTGTTAATCTCAGAAAAAGCATTAGAAAAACTGTGTAATGAAATTCTGTCTAAATGTTTGCCTGAGCTAATCGTTCGCATCGAAGTTGATGTATTTTTGTCGGAGGGAGATCGGACCCTTAGTCATCCTAACATTAGCGATTACTACTACATTGATGAGGAAGCTACAGCTAATCATATACGCCTTATAGAAGTTTGCGCTTCTCGGCCTTTAGAGTAAACGGGTGTATCGACAGTCTTGTTATATATCACAGGATTTGAAACGACTTATAAAATACAGACACTGTAAACATCTATGAAGAATTGATCGACCTTCAAAACTTGTGACATGAGATTAAGATATCTGCATTTGTACGAGAGTGGTGGTTACATCTACATATCTGAAATTTGAGTTTATTTGTGATATTTCATAATATCACAGATTTTGGGAGGCGTGATTTTCTCCATAACGCAATACATCTTTACTTGATGTTAAAATGTGATACTGGCAAAAAAGCATAGGCATTATTTATCAGGTGTCACATTTACCCAACGAGACTGTTAACTCATCCACATCGATTTGATCAGGATTTTGATGTAATAATCCTTAAAAGATCAAAACCGAGTCTTTCAAGGCGAAACGGCAAGAGGGCGAAGAGATGCTTGGACCAAATTACGGCAAATGGTGGAACGAGCGGCCAATGTATGCACGACTGCGCCAAGGACTTATAATCCTTCCTGTCGTCCTCATCTTACTCTGGGTGCTGTACCAGTATACGTCCGGTGTCTATCTACGTGACGATATCTTAGACGCCGTTGAGCATGGCAATCTCGGCGATATACGCGCTTTGATCATGGACGGTGCGCCTGTCGATGCCCGGCACAACAACGGTACGTCCCTGCTTCACCGGGCCATAGAAATGGGCCACATTAAAGTCGTGCCACTTCTCATCAAAGAAGGTGCTGACGTCAATGCCGTGGATCACCGAGGCATCACGCCAATCCATCTGGCGGCCGGTAAAGGAAACACAACGATCGTCAAGCTGCTGATTCAAAGTGGTGCCGATCCGGGTGTCAAGAGTGAAGACTACGGATTACCTCTGCACTGGGCGGCGTCTAAAGGTTGGCGAGACATCGCCACGCGCCTTATATACTTAGGTGCGGACACGGAAGTCCAGGACCGCATGGGAAACACCGCTCTTCACAAAGCAGCAAGACACGGATACTATGATCTTTCAACACTCCTTATCGAACACGACGCCGATGTAAACGTGAGCACGCCGGGTCTTCATGTTACGCCGCTACACCAGGCCGTGAGATATGGTCACGAGAAAATAGTCCGGTTACTGTTAAATAGCGGCGCAATGGTGAATGCATATAGCAAGCTCTACGGCACACCACTTCATTGGGTTGCCGAAAGCGGTCACCGGGGCATCGCGGAGGTGTTGCTCGAACATGGGGCAAGCACGAACACCCTGGACAGCCACCGACTCACACCGGCGGACAGGGCCAGAGAGGAAGGCCAAAAGGATCTTGTCGCGCTTTTCAACACTGTAAACGGAAGTGGTAAATCGGGCATGCCCGACTTCACGCGATCATCAGAAAACCACACAATGGATGAAGAGTGTGTTTTCCCAAGACGGATGCATAGCACAAGCCGCATGGTACTGGCCGATTATCTCGATGGTCAAACGCCGACGGCAGAGTTTCTTCGCCTATTCTCTTTGACCAATTCCAGGTATCTCGAACTCGGCAATTGTCTCGTCAGGCTTCACTTGAAGGCACAGAGATTGAGGTTATGAAATCACTCCAGCAATAGGTGCCTTTTTGTATTTTTGAAGCAAACCCAGTCGCAGCAGAAGATCAAGTAAATGAAAAAATAAAAGGGCTGACTGAATAATTGTGATTTCAATAATGAAAAAAGCAGAGTCTGAGATGGCCCTGCTGTTGCACTTATTAGTAAATGCAGATCTCCACTTATCGCAATGAGCCGAATTTGCAGATATCATCATAGATATTCAACATTTTCGGTAAGTTATGATAATGGCAAGGTATATGTACGTAAAATCTAATTACAAAGCGGCTTTCGATAGTCTTTCGCCAAGTAGAAAAATATGACCGATAAATAACAATTAGTTGTTGCTGCATAACATTACAAAATGCATATTATCCAGAACCGGTGTTTAGCTTATTTTATGCTGTAAAAACTCACTTTATTAAGGCTTCATTGAAGGTCATTCGGAAAAAATGAGCCTTGAGAAAGAATTAACAAATTACATCAGAGTATCTCAGAATTTGTTGTGCGAGGTTTTAAAAACATATGATATAATCACCTATGAGATTTATGAAGATGATTACCTCCTAATTGTAAAGAACAAAATTGATCCATCTATCCAATTTAAAGCAACTCGCAACGAAAAGTTTAAACTAAGTGAAATTGGATGGATCAGCTAGGGGGGTATTATTATTTTTAGTCTTTGCATAACAAGCGGGATGGAGCTGACAGGAAAAGCAGGGCGGTTTGCGTAAAGTTCTCTGGTTATCAAAGTATGGTGGCCTTCAGCTCCTCCCGGTTAGCGCGACAAAAATGATCGAAGAATTAACTGATTCGCAAAAAGCTTTGGCAGATTACATGAGTGAACTATCCGAAGAGGCATACTTTGCCGGTTGGATGGAGGGGCTGGAATATGCCTTGTGGAAGGCTGTGGTGGAGAACCCTTTCAATTATGGTTTTTTACAATTAACCGAGCAGCATATTGCTGAACTGACTATACTATCAAACGCATGTGGCGGTTGGATTGTGTTCGATGATGATTCCGCGGAAACTTTTGTTCCTATTGCCAAGTGGAGAAAAATTTATGCTAAAAAAGCCAAAAGCGTGGATTCAAATCTAAGCTAAAAACGGGATGAACCAGACGGGAAAAACTATGCGGTTTTACGTAAAGGCCGTGCAAACTTGACATTTATTTATGCCGCTGCTCACCGCCGGTTAGCCAGCGCCAAAGGAGTATCAGAATGAGGAATAATTGGAAGATAAAATTATCAAAAATCTGTAGAGGGTGGGGATCTGGCCTCGTAGTCGGCTTATTGATTGCTACATCTTTCAAGTCAGCCATAGCAGATTGGAATGATATTCCTTCTGGATCAATGAAACCCACTATATTGATAGGAGATCGTATTTTTGTAAACAAACTTGCTTATGATCTTAAGGTTCCGTACACAACTTTGCATTTTGCAAGGTGGTCTGATCCCCAACGTGCAGATATCGTTGTGTTTTATTCCCCTAAAGACGGAAAACGCTTAATCAAACGCGTTGTCGGTCTTCCGGGAGATACATTAGCTATGCGCCAAAATCAGCTTTTCATTAATGGGCAATTTATAAAATATGAGTCACTACAAAAAGAAGTCATTGATCAAATCGAACTCGACCAACAGTCCCACAATCTTTTTTTCAATGAAAACCTCACTGGGAAACAGCATGCTGTAATGTTTTCATCATCACGACCATCCCTAAACACATTTGGCCCGATAATTATACCGGAAGGACAATATTTTATGATGGGGGATAATCGTGACAATAGTGCAGATTCACGCTTTTTTGGTTTTGTAGATCGAAAACTTATTGTAGGCCGTGCAACCATGGTGGTGATTTCCAGAGAAGGTTCCTTTTTCCATCCGCGATGGAACCGTTTTTTTAGAGATTTATATTAGTTACATGTAGATTTAATCATATAATCACCACCTCAGTTAAGTCCCTCGAATTGATCAAGTCTCAACACTCTCCTATGTTTGTCTAATTGAAATTACAATAAGAAATCTTAGCTAAAATAAACCATCCAAAAACCAGAATTAGAAGATCGATCAGCGGAGATGAAAAAAATTGTTGACAAGGCATTTCATATTTGCTATTTGATCAAATAGCAACGATCAAACAGGAGGAGAGAAAATGCGAGAATACAAAACAATGACGACGTTAGCTACCGAGAGTCTCAAAGAGGGCATCATTGATGGGAGTTTCGAGCCAGAGGAAATGCTTGTACCGCAGAATCTCGAAAAGCGTTTTGGCTATGGGAAAATGGCTTTTAGAGAAGCTATTCGAGAGCTTGTCGGCTTAGGCCTGGTATACAGCGTTGCCAACAAAGGAAATTTTGTGACATCTCCTCCATCTATCGGTGAACTCCAGGAAATATTCAAGATGCGCTGTTTAATTGAAAAAGATGCTGCAATTCAGGGTACGGCAAACATTTCAGATGAAGATATAAAAAAAATGGAGTATTTGCATAAAGAAATGAAGAAAAAATCAATCGCTCCTCGCGATTTTTTCTTTCTCAATACAGACTTTCATATGACCCTTTATAGGGCTTCAGGCTGGAGCTACATTTGCCACCTGATAAACCAGCTCATTGAGTACGTATTTATGTTTCGGTTCAGGAGCGGTACCCAAAGAAGAGAATCGCAGGATGTTTTTACACGCGAGCACGCCTTGATTTTGGAAGCTGTTAAATCCGGAAAAGCAAAGGAAGTTGGCGACCTTATCGTAAAAAACATCGAAAGTGGGTTTAAAGATATTCAGAAAAAATTGGAGGGGGAAAATGAGTGAGACTGTAAAAAAAACCGGACCCTTGGATGGAATTCGTGTTTTGGACTTTACGCATGTTTTGTCTGGACCCTTTGGAAGCACGCTTTTAGGAGATCTGGGTGCAGATATAATTAAAGTCGAGTCCCCTATGGGGGATATGACCAGAATGTCGGGACCACCGTTTCAAAATCGAGAAAGTGCATATTTCCTTTGTGTCAATCGAAATAAACGAAGCATCAGCATTGATTTAAAAAAGCCAGAGGCCAAAGACATTATCATTAATATGGTTAAAAAGTGTGATGTCTTCATGGAAAATTTTCGACCTGGCGTGATGGATCGTCTGGGTTTTGGTTATGATGATATGATTAAGGTCAAGCCCGATCTTATCTACTCATCGTTAACCGCTTTTGGAAAAAATGGTCCGTACCGACACAAACCCGGTTTCGAGCTGATCATCCAAGCTATGACTGGTTTAGTCGATATCACGACTCCTCCAGGAGGTTCCCCGGAAAAAATTCAAATCCAGATAGTGGATTTGTGCGGAGGCATATTTCTGGCTTTCGTCACCTTGTCTGCTCTCTATCATAAATTGTCAACCGGGAGGGGTCAGCGTGTCGAAACCTCTCTCTTGGAATCTACCCTTGCAATGTTAGCCAACCTGGCCGGAATTTACTTTATGACCAATAAAGTTCCCACCGGCATGGGGTCCCGCAATCCACAAGCCTTTCCATCACAGGTTTTTAAAAGCAAAGACGGATATTTTGCCATGGTCGGGCATTGGGACCGCTTTTGTAAAGCACTATGAACGTCTGAGCATGTGGGCAGGCTTTCCCGAACCTATAGATGTGGTGGTCGGAATTGCCCTGGTTGTCCTGGTCCTGGTTCTTACCTATAAAGAATGGGGATATATATTTCCGGCACTCGTCCTAATAAGCATCTCTTATGCCTTCTGGGGCCATCACATCACCGGCCCCTTGGGGCACCCCCACTTGGAAGCCAAGCTGATCTTGTCCAACCTCGGTATCGGATTGGAAGGCATCTATGGAATGATGTTGAATGCCTCTGCAAACCTCATTTTTCTGTTTATCATTTTCGGCAGCCTGTTTCAGGTCGTTGGGATCGACAAATTCTTTATCGAACTGGGCAACTACTTTGGTGGCTATATCAAGGGAGGATCAGCGCAGACAGCCATCGTGTCAAGCTCTTTTGTGGGCATGTGCACCGGATCGGCCCCTGCCAATGTGGCCCTCACCGGGTCTTATACCATCCCGTTGATGAAAAAGACCGGATTTCAAGGAAAGCATGCCGCAGCGATCGAGGCCGCTGCCTCAGCCGGAGGGCAGCTGACGCCCCCTATAATGGGTGTGGCCGTGTTTATCATGGCCGGCTTTTTAGGCGTGAGCTATGGCAGCCTCATGATCACGGCGCTGGTACCGGCGCTATTCTACTATGCGATTATCATTGCCGGAGCCGTCCTGATCGCATCAAGAGACGACATTCCTAAGTTGAAAATAGATATCAATAAGGAATTACTCATCAAAATTGGACCCGTGTTCGTTATTCCCATGGCTATTTTAACCTGCCTGCTCATCCTGCACTACACACCGGGGTTCTCGGCATTTTTTGCCATCCTTACCATGCTGGTGATTGCCATGTTCCGTCGTGAAACGCGACCGAATTTCAGATCTTTACTAGAGGGGCTGACAAAAGGTGCCCTGGCCGGGGCATCCATCGGTATTGCTTGTGCGTCTATCGGTATGTTCATGAAAATGCTGTCAGTTACAGGTGCAGCTTCAAAACTGGCAGCCCTTAGCCAGACGCTCGCCGGAGGAAACTTGATCCTGGGGCTGATCTACGCCATGGCCCTGTCCATCATCCTGGGCTGTGCCATGACCATTGTGGTAGCCTATGTCCTCTGCGCCATCGTGGTATCGCCAGTGTTGGTGGACATGGGGCTTGCCCAGATAACCGCTCACTTTTTCGTTTTTTACTTTGCAGTACTTTCGGCAGTGACGCCTCCGGTAGCAGCCGCAGCCATGGTGGGCAGTAAGATTGCCGAGTCGAATTATGTGAAGACAGGCTATGAGTCGCTGAAGCTGATTTTGCCTTTTTTCCTGATCCCTTTTTTCCTGACGGCAAACCCGATTATAATGGGACAAGCCCAACCATTTTTCAGCGGAGCCGCAGCAATAGTCGCACTCATCGTGGCCTGTGCATCGGTTGCCGCGTTAACCCAGGGATATTTCATAGTGGCCACCAGCAAGTTAGAGCGAGCAGGATTTCTTTTAATCGCTATAATGGCCACGATCTATGGCCTTTATGGTGTGTGGTCGACCTTGATTGTTTCGGTTGCGCTGTTTGTTGTATTCTTCCTGAATCAGGTAAAAAGAAAGGCTCGACTTTCCAGAACCACAGCAACAGTTCAAAAAGATGTCGTTGAATCGACTTCTTGAAAAATTGCGATCCACTGGGTATTAAGGAGTAAATATGAACTGCGAATCTAAGCATGATGCAGACACGATGAAGAAACATCACGATCTTACCTTGAAAACCGGGCCTGCCGTAATGTTCGACATGCAGGAGATTTTGGACAGCGAGACACTGGACACTCAATTGATCCGTGATGATATAATTGAAAGCCAAGCGCGACCAGATAAAGAGGTCCGTCGTATTGAGCTGGAATTCACCAGCCAGAACTGGCATGGTTTCGTCTGGAAACACTATGCTCAAGTATTTGTTCCGCCGAACTATGCCGGTGAAAGCAAAATCGGTATCATCGGTCAGAAATGGCAGGATTTCAAAGAAGATTCAGACAGGTCGATTATTCCGGAAACCGGAAAAAAGACCATAGCGGAATATGCAGAGGGGACAGCCCTGGATCTTGATTTGCCCATCATGATCTTCGCTGTTCCCGGGGAAGACATTAACGGCATGTTCGAATCGGACCTGACCGGATGGGCTTATCAGCAGATGCTGGCCACCGGGGATTACACCTGGTTCAGCTACTACCCCATTGCCAAATCCTACCTGCGGGCCATCACCCTCATGGGCGAATTGCTAGATTTGAACAACGGGCGTGCAGTTCTTTTGGGCTGTTCAAAAAGAGGTATGGGGATCGCGATTGCCGCCGGCGTCGACCCTAAACGCGTTTCCGGCATAATGACAACCTGTTATCACGGGGGCAACAATCTTTATATGGCGGCGCTGAAATTCGCCCAATTCGGCCCGGATGTGGGTGGTCCGAGTGAAGATAGAATCGGGCCCGCCTATATCCCGGCCCCTGATCTGCTGAGATCACTCAACAACCCAATCGGTTTAACGGCACTGGGGTTATACGATCCCTATATTTGGCGCGACCAGATCAAATCATCCTATTTTGTCGTGCTGGGGACCAACGACGAATTTTTTGGAATCGGTTCTCCCAATGAAATGATGACATCTTTCAAAGGCGATAAGGCATTTTTAGCCATCGATAATATCACGCACACATGGGTGTCGGACAAACATCTGGCTGCCTGGCGAATGTGGCTGTCGTACAATTTCAGGCAACATACGATTCCTGAGATAAAGGTCAATACTGATAAAACTAACCAAACTTTTTCAATTAGGGCTGAGGTTAAATCCGACTATCAATTAAAAGGCGTAAAGCTTTACTATGCTGTTAACGATTCTTCTGACTGGCGTTTTGCGACCTGGTTTTCCAAACCGATGGAACTAAAAAATGGTAATTTCATATCGAGCTTAGACCTAAAGGATGCTCATAGCTTAGGGTATTATGTAGAGGTTGAAGATTCAAAAGATGGGCTTGTCAGTTCATTGATAGAATTTGTTTGATTACGCTGAACGATTTTTAGAATTTCAGATTTATCCTCGAAAAAAATTATCAGCCTTCCGAAAAATAAAAGTGATTATACCGAAAATGACAGCTAGAAAATAACTTGCATTTAGATTGCAAATATACTAAAGACTGCAGGAAAAACAATTCCAGCTATTCCAACCTGAAAAAGCCTGCCGGCCGTCACGCGCTCAGAAGCGGTGGGCGGGAAGGATATGAATAACATGGCTGAACCCGCACCCGCACTTAAAGTTGAAGATATTCATAAAAGCTTCGGTAATATAAAAGTTTTAAAGGGAATTTCTTTAGAGGCTTTCGACCATGATGTCATCTCCATTCTCGGGAGCAGTGGCTCCGGCAAGAGCACCTTACTGCGATGCATCAATCTTTTGGAAACACCCACCTCAGGAAAAGTCTACGTCCGCGGCGAACTAATCAAAATGACCGAACGGCGCACGGGAGAACGCGTTGCCGCAGATCGAAAACAGGTGGAACTTATCCGATCAAAATTGGCCATGGTGTTCCAGCAATTCAATCTGTGGGCCCATATGACCGTTTCGCAAAATGTTACGGAAGCCCCGATCCATGTGCTAAAAATTCCCAAAGCGGAAGCCAAAGATAAGGCGGAGGCCATATTGCAGCGGGTCGGTATGTACGACCATAGAAACTATTACCCGGCCCAACTCTCGGGCGGTCAGCAGCAGCGGGCTGCGATCGCGAGGGCGCTCGCCATGGAGCCGGATATGCTGATGTTCGATGAGCCGACCTCAGCTTTAGACCCGGAGCTTGTCGGTGAGGTGCTGAGAGTGATGCAGAGTTTAGCCGAGGAAGGACGCACCATGCTGGTCGTTACCCATGAAATGGGATTCTCCCGTGAAGTTTCCAGCCGGGTGTTATTTTTACACGAGGGAATTGTGGAGGAAGATGGTGTTCCGGAGCAGGTTTTTGACAATCCGAAGTCCCAACGCTTCAAGCAGTTTCTCAGCGGAGCACTGAAATAGCGAGGGACTGCTACCCATCCAGATATCGTTGATTGGTTAAGCGGTTGTAAATATGGATTGATCCCATATTTGCAAAATAATTGGACACTTCATGTTTCAACAATCGTAACATTCTGAAATTATGACTATAATTAACTTAATCAACCATTCAACCAGTAAACTATTCAACGAGGTCTAAAATCAGGATAAATAATGAAAACCCTGAGCGCATTGTTGCTTATTACGATGATATCCCTGATACCCGTCAGCCAGGGTATCACCGGCGATTGGGATAAGATTAAAATTGCCACCGAAGGTGATTACCCACCCTGGAATTATAAAGACGCCTCTGGCAATCTTGTGGGATTCGAAATCGAGCTGGCAAAAGAGCTTTGCACGCGCATGAACGCCATCTGCGAAATAATACCCCAAAAATGGCGAGGCATCATTAAAGGACTGAATGCCGGCAAATATGACGCCATCATGGCCGCCATGTCGATCACGGAGGATCGCAAGAAGTTGGTAACATTCTCGCGCAATTATGCCGGTACGCCCAATGTATTTGTGGTGCGCAAAGACAACCCCCTTGCCAACTTCCGTACAGATTTAAAACAATTGACATTCAATGATATCAATCCCGCGGAGCAAGCTGCGCTGGATGCCATCTTCAAGGCATTCAAAGGCAAAATAATCGGTGTCCAGGTCGCCACCACCCATGCAAAATTCGCGGATCAGTACATGGGCGATCGTGCTGAAATTCGCATTTATGATTTTCAGCACACCATTGACCTTGATTTATACCAAGGGCGCTTGGACGCGGTAATAGGGGATTTCGCCTATTGGCAGCCGTTGATCAAATCCGAACAGGGCAAAGACTATAAAATCGTCGGGCCCCACATGACCGGCGGGCCCTTCGGAGAGGGTGTCGGTGTGGCTGTCAGAAAGAAGGATCAGGATCTGGCTGATATGTTTTCCCGGGCGATCGAAGACACGATAAAAGATGGAACCATAAAAAAACTGGCCGTCCAGTGGTTTGGTTACGACGCTTCTGCTAAAGAATAGTTCTTCCACCTGTGCTGCGTATGGTGAATAAGAAATGTCATATATTGTCGACTATTTACCGCTGATTCTAAAAGGAATGCTGCTGACCGTAGAATTGGCATTGTTATCGCTTCTTATTGCATTTGTGCTCGGAATGATCGGCGCCCTTGCCAAGCTGTCCAAATCCCGCATTGCCCGGAGTGTGGCGGGCTTTTATACGACGGTAATGCGGGGGACACCCGAATTGGTCACAATGACCCTTATCTTTTTCGGCGGCCAGATTCTGGTGAATAATATCGGCGAAAAACTGGGATTGGAGTACATCGATGTCAGTCCATTTATGGCGGGTGTCCTCACGATCGGTTTTATTTACGGTGCCTATATGACGGAGACCTTCCGCGGTGGTATTCTGGCCGTATCCCGGGGTGAAATTGAGGCCGGCTACGCGTTCGGCATGACACCGATACAGGTTTTTTTACGCATTACCTTCCCCGCCATGGTACGGCATGCCTTGCCGGGATTCGGAAATAATTGGTTGGTATTGGTTAAAGCCACCGCATTGGTTTCCGTCATCGGCTTGCAGGATATGGTTTACAATGCCGGTTTAGCGGGCGGGTCTACCAGAAAACCCTTTACATTTTATTGCGTCGTTGCATTTTTGTTTCTGATCATTACCGGCATCTCCGATGTGGGCGTAAGATGGATGGATCGGCGGTATAGTGTCGGCGTGCGCAGGGCATAGAATAGTTGGGACTATGGATATTCAGGTCATAATAGATAATCTGCCGCTCTATTTCCAAGGGCTCAGGGTCACGATCCTTTTGGTTGTTTCCTCGCTGATATTGGGGCTGTGCCTGGCTTTACCCATTGCCCTGTTGGCGACCTCAAAAAATAGATGGGTAAGCATTGTGCCGAAAGCCTTCATTTATTTTTTCCGGGGTACGCCGCTGCTGGTGCAAATGTTTATGATTTATCACGGCATGGGGCAGTTTGAGGCCGTGCATGAGAGTTTCCTGTGGGTAATCTTCAAGCAAGCCTACGCATGCGCCCTGCTTGCTTTTGCACTGAATACTGCAGCCTATACGGCCGAAATCCTGCGGGGCACGATTGAACAGACCGCCTTTGGTGAAATCGAAGCCGCCAAGGCGTGCGGCATGTCCAACGCCATGATTTATCGGCGTATTATATTGCCCAGTACCTTCCGGCGTGCATTGCCCGCCTACGGCAATGAAGTCATCTTCATGTTGCACGGCAGCGCACTGGCGGGTGTCATCACCATTGTCGATTTATTCGGTGCCGCCAAAATTGTCAATGCCAGAAATTTTGTCCCGTTTGAATCGTTTATCACCGCCGGGCTGTTTTATCTTGCATTGACGTTTCTTATCGTGTGGGGATTTAAAAGGGTCGAACGGCATTGGCATGCCTATTTGCATCCAAGAGAAAGCTGACCTTACGATTGGATCGTTTTTTCACTCCTATTCTGCATAAACAACATGTTGTGAAAAAATGATGGTTTCAGTGTTCGGGTTTCAGTAATAATAATTTTCAAATAGCAAATCCCAAACAATTGGCTTTTGATCTTATTTGAGTGTTGGATATTGGAATTTCTAATTTATTTGTAATTTGGTGCTTATAATTTGTTATTTCCGGTTTAACCGGGCTTAGCGTGTCCGCAAATTTTCCCCCCTGTCTTTGAATGGAATTTTTCCCTGCTATTTTAGCCAGTAACAAAAATGTGCGCGTTTTTAAAACGAATGGGGGAGTGTGCCTCCCCCATTAAGTGAAATGGTTATCGTCTGTGTCAACGATCAACCCTGAAACATGATCAACTTTACCGCTTCGGCCTATTCGCCGTACACGTTGAAATCGAAGTATTTATCCTGGATTTTTTTGTAAGTTCCATCCGAGCGGATCTGAACTATGGCTTTATTGAATAGTTCCACCAGATCTTTGTCTTTTTTGCGGCAGGCTATCCCGGACCCCTCGCCGAACCATTTTTTATCCGTCAAATCAGGACCGATGAACTGATAATCTTGCCCTTCGGGTTTCTTGAGAAAACCGCCATCGATCGCAACGCTGTCGGCCAGCAACATGTCCACCCGCCCGGCCACCAGGTCCATATAGGCCTCGTCCTGGGTGGCGTAACGCTTGATAACCGCACCTTCGCCGCCGTTATCAGAAATGAAACTGTCGTGAATGGTGGCACGCTGGACTCCGATTTGCTTGCCTGCGGTCACTTCTGCCACCTGGTCGCGGGTGAATTCTTGCATGGTGCCTTTCTTGCAAACGAATTTTGCGGGGGTATTGTAATACTTGTTGGAAAAAGCCACCTTTTTCTTTCTTTCCTCTGTAATTGACATGGAGGCGATGATGGCGTCGTACTTTCTGGCCATCAGGGCCGGGATGATACCGTCCCAATCCTGGGGCACCAGCTTGTATTCAACGCCCATGGCATTGCACAGCGCTTTGGCGATGTCGATGTCGAAACCCTCCAATTTGCCATCGGCCGTCGTATAACTGAACGGCGGGTAGGCGCCTTCCACGCCGATGCGGACGACTTTCCAATCTTTGGCCTGAACGGATCCGGCCGCAAAAACAAGTGCAATCACGGCGACTACGATAAGAAGTTTTTTCATAATCCCTCCTCTTTGGTGTGGGTTTAAAGTGCCGGCATATTTCCATCAGCTTCAGATATCGTTAATTAGTTGATTGGTTAAGTGGTTGTAAATATGAATTTATCCCAAAATTATGACTATAATTTACCTAATAAACCATTCAACCAGGTCTGTAGCTTAGGGGTTTACCCGAAATTATACCCATAACGAAAGCGGGTTTGGTTGTCAAGAATCATTTTTTATGCTGGGGCTGGCGTTTCACGCCATTATTTCGCCTTCCGCATGCTTGCCGCGCCATCGTCCCGCTATATCGGACGACGGCGGGTCCGAATTCCGACGTCATCTTGAACCTTTCCATCTTTTTCGTTAATATAGCCTATCTCTTCCGGGGCTCTCATCTTATTTCTGTGCGTTCATTCTTTAATCCGACAAAGGAGGATAAATGCTGTAAACGTCGGGCGTAATTTCGTTACATGATATCACGCGCTTTTTCGGTATAATCATTGCCATCTAAAATACACATTTTTGCCCTTGATTTGACCATTTAAATTGACTACTATGTCGTTAATAATGGAGGTGGCCCTATGAAAACCATGGGAATTCAGCAAACTCCTTGAAAAAAAGAAAGTTGGAATTTCGTGTGACCCAGAGGATTGGATAAATACTGCCCTTGATATGCCAAAACTTAGGTTAGTGCCCCTCTCTCCTGTTTTATCATACCGCTCAACTGTGCTACCGCAACCTTTCCATAATGATCCGGCTGACCAAATTATTGTCGCAACGGCGAGGGAAGAAAATGCTACAATATTGACAAAAAATGAAAAAATTCTTTCTTATGAAAATGTTCGAAGTTTTTGGTAGCCAATAAAAAATTGGCAGAACAAAGCAGTTGAGCAGACCGCGAGATTGATGCCGTTTTTATCATAACCGTTTTCTTATAATTCTGAAGACTTTATATTTTTGGCAGCAGGTTGGCGGCTGCTCACTTTCACGTTCGACAGAGGGTATGAAATATGATAGGTGCCATAGCAGGTGACATCATCGGATCGGTTTACGAACACGATCCCATCAAAACAAAGGACTTTCCCCTCTTCCATCCTCAGTGTTGCTTCACGGACGATACGGTCCTTACCATTGCCATTGCGAAAGCTATATTAGACGACCGGAATTACTTCAAGGCGGTGCGAGAAATCGGCAGAAAATATCCCCATGCCGGCTACGGTGGGTCGTTCATCCATTGGCTCCGTTCGACTGCCCCCAAACCTTACAACAGCTGGGGCAACGGCTCTGCCATGCGGGTCAGTCCGGTCGGCTTTGCTTTCGACTCGGTTGACACCGTCCTCCAAGAGGCCGCACTTACGGCCAAGATTTCGCACAACCACGCTGAAGGTGTGAAGGGAGCCCAAGCGACGGCGTTAAGCGTCTACTTGGCCAGGACGACACAAGACAAAACGCTGATGAGGAGAGAGGTGGTCGATCTGTTCGGCTACGATCTCGATCGCACCGTAGAAGACATCAGACCTTCCTATGAGTTTGATATTTCATGCCAGGGGACAGTCCCGGAGGCCCTCATTGCCTTCTTAGATTCGGACTCCTACGAGGACGCTGTCCGCAACGCAATCTCACTGGGGGGTGACAGCGATACCCTGGCTTGCATCACAGGGGGCATTGCTGAAGCCTACTACGGACCTGTTGCCCCACGTATCCGAAACAAGGTGCAGCAGTGTCTGACGGAAGACCTTTGGCAGATCACAGAGAAATTCTGCCGCCGATACGGAATGCAGAAGTCGAACCACCGGGTGAGCTTGACGTCGTGAGAGTAATGGCAAAATTGAATGTCCGTGCGACGCAAGTTTCCCGTAAGCGTCAGCGCTCAAGATAATTAAGTGAAACCACATAGTAATATGATAAACAGGAATAGATATGGCTAAGTGTCCAATATGTAATTCAAGAAAGGGGAAAAGACAGTGATGCAATAAGAATCATTGAATTACTGATTGATATGCATCATTTTGGAGATCAGCAAATCGTGACAGAAAGTAAGACAATCGCAAATGGAGTGAATTACGTTGAAAAAGCCATTAGAAAAGACTTGCATGAAGTAAGCAATGAGATAATCGTAAAAATCTTGGGGGTAATTTGGTTTGTTGCCAAAAGAAGAACAAAATATGGAAGAGAATATATGAATATAATTCATCAATATGTTGGGCAGCGAATTGATACGGGTATCCGTATATTACGTCAGTGAATAGCGCATACAATCGCGTCAACTCGGCGGACGAAATATAAATCAGCGGCCACCAGCAGAGGTGGCTCCGGCCCCTTCCAGGGGCCATCCTCATACCCCCAGCTCTGATGGTGGTCGCTGATTTGCAGGATGGCAACCAAAAGAAAATATTGAGTCGCTGGTCTCCCGTTTTCGGTCTGTTTGCCCGGATTTTGAGAAGGAAGTCGTCGCTGTATTAGGCGGCCGGATTTGGACCCGAGGTGGCATCGATCTCAAGACCCGATCACTATGCAATATTTGCGTACTGGCTGCATTGGCTCGCCACAATGCGCTGAAATTGAATTTTAAGATGGCTTTACGCAACGGTGCTCAATTGCATGAAATATTTGAAGCGATCTTTCAGGTAGCAGCATACGCGGGTTTTGCGGCAACCTGGGATGCCTTGGAAAAATTGGCTGAGGTATTAAATGAGGATTCTAATATTTCAAAATGAGGCGGGAAAATGCCTGCATATCTTATCGGTCACATTACCATAAATAATCCTGACAAATGGAAGATTTACGTCGAGGGAGTCCAAAAATCACTGATGCCTTTTGAAGCCGAGGTCGTATTCCGGGGAAAGCGTGCCACCGTTTTGACCGGCGAGCATCTTCACCAGCACACGGTCGTCATAAAATTTTGCGACCAGCCAACACTGCAGAAATGGTATTATTCCGACGCCTATCAGGCTTTGATTTCCGTCCGAGAAGAAGCCGCCGATGTCGTGATAATAAGCTATGATGCATGAGTCTTTCGGGCATGGCCTTAACTTGGGCCATTCAATCTCTCACAGAGCGCACAAGGTACGCAGAGAAAAATCAAAAAACTCTGTGATCTCCCGCCGGGGCGTACGCTCTTGGCCCTATGGGCCGGAGGCTGTGGGCTCTGCGAGAGGAAGGGTCAATGTGTCTAATTGAGCAAAACCCTAATGGCCGAAATTAGAACCAACCCCCTCCTTTCTTACGCAGCTGGGCGCATCAGTCATACAGACCCATTAACCGTTTCAATCTTTTCACCGCCAGGGGAAGAACATCTCCGATTTCCTCGTGAAATCTCAAATGCGCTTGTGAATCAAAAGGAGTTTCGCTCTGATTAATAATGACCAGTTTGGCGCCGGCCGTTAAAGCTTCCCGGGGCATCTCCGCTGCCGGGGTCACCACCAGGCTGGAGCCCACAACAATGAACAAATCACTGTTACGGGAATGCTCAAATGACAGACTCAAATCTTTTTCCGGAAGCGACTGGCCAAAATCCACCACACTGGATACCAGACGTCCTCCACACGGGCATTTTGTTTTCCTGGCAATTTTATCAATTGTTTTCTCGCAGCGCTTGCAACGCAATTTTGTCATATTACCATGCAGTTCGGCGATGAGCTCAGGGAGAATACCTGATTTCAAATGCAGGTTATCCACATTTTGGGAAATAAGAAATTTTAGTTTGCCGAGCTTCTGCAGTTCCACAATCGCATAGTGCCCGCTGTTAGGCTCAACTGCATCCCAGGATTTGCTCATGGCTTTGGGCGGCAGTCCTCTATCGCGCCGAGTCCACACCCCGTCAGGACCTCTAAAATCCGGCAGTCCGGATTCCGTGCTGATTCCGGCCCCGGTGAACACAACCGGATAGCGGTATTCATACAACCATTGGGCCAGGTTCTGTACTTTCTTATCTGTGGCCTTATTCATAATATATCCCAAATTCCGATAGCTAAAAAAGCTATGAATCACGAAGGCATCCCGCCAGACGGGAAAACCACAAAAAATCTAACGATTGTTTTCAAATATAGAATGGTTATTGTTCAAACAAGGTCGTTTAACAGATTATTGAACTTGAAATGAAATAGCAAGGGAATCAAATGGCTTTACCAATTCTAAATAAGCCATCAATTTTAGCGATGGTGTCGGTCTTCGTTATCACATCATCCGGAATCTGGTTTTCTTCCGGCTCTGGTGTTTGTTTCGCGGATTCGACCAAGCAAACTTCTTCTTCGGCAAAATCACCACCTGATCGAAAAGCCGAATACAACCGCCTGATAAACGAATCCAGCCCTTATCTGCTACAGCATGCCACAAACCCTGTAAATTGGTATCCCCGGGATGAAGAAGCCTTTGAAGCTGCAAAAAGAGAAGACAAGCCGATTTTTCTGTCCATCGGATATTCCACCTGCCACTGGTGCCATGTGATGGCGCATGAGTCTTTTGCGGACGAAGAAGTGGCTGGTTTGTTAAACAAGGATTTTATCAGCATTAAAGTCGATCGTGAAGAACGTCCGGATATCGATCATGTCTATATGACCGTTACCCAGGCGTTGACCGGAAGCGGCGGTTGGCCCATGACGATCATCATGAACCCGGATAAAAAGCCGTTTTATGCCGGCACTTATTTTCCCAAGAACAGCCGCTGGGGACGGCCCGGTTTGATGGAGCTTTTACCCAAAATCGTCGACGTGTGGCGCAACGATCGCAATAAAGTCAACGACAGTGCCGATCGGATCACCCGGCATGTCGTAAGCCTGGGCGATGACCGGCCGGAGTCAAACCTCGACCGGCAAACACTGAATCAATCCCAGGCCTTCTTTGTGCAGGCCTATGACCCTGAACACGGAGGCTTCGGACAGTCACCCAAATTTCCTTCAGCCCATCAATTGAGTTTTTTATTGAGGCGCTATCACCACACCCAAAATCGACAGATCCTTGCGATGGCCGAAAAAACACTCACCCAAATGCGGCTGGGCGGTATTTATGATCAGCTGGGTTTCGGCTTTCACCGCTATTCCACCGACGCCCAATGGCTGGTGCCGCACTTTGAAAAAATGCTCTACGACCAGGCCATGCTGATCATGGCTTACACGGAAGCATATCAGGCCACCGGAAACGTTTTTTATGCCAGGGTTGCCGAAGAAACAATCACCTATATCCTGCGGGATATGACCTCGGCCGAAGGCGGTTTTTTCAGTGCCGAAGATGCCGACAGCGAAGGTATTGAAGGCAAGTTTTACCTGTGGTCACCCCGGGAAATTCAAAAGATTTTAGGCGCCGAAGAGGCCGCATTATTCATCAAGGTTTTTAATGTCAAAGAAGGCGGCAATTTCGAAGACGCGGGTCCCGGCCACCAGATTGACCAGAATATTCTGCATTTGCAAAAGCCGTTGCCCCAGCTTGCCAAAGAATTGGGTGTCTCCGAAAATCAATTGCGCCGTCGCCTGGAAGACGGCCGGCTAAAGCTTTTTCGAGCAAGAGAAAAACGCATCCATCCCTTTAAGGACGATAAAATACTTACCGACTGGAACGGTTTGATGATCGCCGCCCTGGCCAAATCCGGCAGCGTCCTGGACAATCAGCAGTATACTGCTGCCGCGATAAAAGCCGCCGATTTTATCCTGAAAAACCTCACCGATGACAGGGGGCGTCTATTGAAAAGGTACCGTCAGGGCAAGGCCGGCTTAAGTGCTCATCTAAATGATTATGCCTTTATGGTCTGGGGTCTGATAGAGCTTTATCAGGCGACTTTTGAAATAAAATATTTAAAAGATGCCATTGATTTAAATCAACAAATGCTTTCACACTTCTGGGACGAACAAAACGGCGGCCTCTACATGACCGCGGACGACGGCGAAAAACTATTCGTGCGCAGTAAAACGATCTACGATGGGGCCATACCGTCGGGAAACTCCGTGGCGGTATTCAATTTACTGTGTCTCGGTCATATGACCGCAAGCACCGGCAATTTGACAAAAGCGGAACGCATCATCAAATCCTTCTCTGCCAAGGTGGAACAGCATCCGGCCGGCCATTCCCAGCTCATGGTCGCACTGGAATTTGCGTTGAATCCGAATTATGAAGTCGTCATCGTCGGCCAACCCCAAAAAAAAGATACAATATCTATGCTGGCAGCCCTGCGCAAACCCTTTCTGCCGCAAAAGGTTGTCCTCTTCCGCCCGGCGGATCATGAGGCTGCAGCGGAAGTTACGGGCATTGCGCCGTTTACGCTGCCGATGGCAGCGAAGAACGGTCAAGCCACCGCCTACGTCTGCCAAGCGTTTGCCTGCAAGCTGCCTACCACCAGCGTGGATCAAATGCTGGAAAATCTTCGGCAAAATTAGGGACGAAGGATAACTCAGTGAAAGACGCAAATCCATAAAATCCATCGTTTGACATTGGAACCCGGTTTGATTACGATCGCCCAAAATCTGAGAAAATTTATCATAAACTAAAATGATGTTTATCTAAAGCCATCCCAAATTCATAAATTCGGTGGCTTTGTCGGGAATATTTTTAAAGACCATGATCTTATCCATAATCATGATTTGAAAACAGGAAATCCGATTTATGGTTAAAGAAAAGGCGGCACAATTCCCTGAAATTATAACGGAATTGATAAACAACGCCAAATCTGATGAACTAAGGTATTTTTTTTATGAGCAGAGTGGTTGCGGCTCCATTTGCCAGAGGTACCCATAATCGATCACCTTTAGTCAACCAACAATTCTTGTCCAAATCGTTTAGACAGCGGATAAACATAAATCTCTTTGACAGCCATCCCCTGGCGTTTATTTTCCCGATCCATTCGCCCGCGGCCGGTCGTTGACCCCACGTGAACCCAATTGGCAGCCTTATAGCAAGTGCCTTTGAATCGCTTTCGCGCCACCAGCGTTTCCATAAGAACCGGACGATAACCGTAACAACTTTGCCAATCATCGGGCACTGTTTTGACGGCCAGGGCAAGAACCGAACTGGCAAGATTTTGGACCTGAACCCAGGGAAATATAAGAAAGCGGCTGTTACTAATAACCTTTTGCAAGTTGCGTTGGCGTTGCTCATCGTTCCAACCAATCCAGCGGTCCCTTGGGGCCATTTTCCATGCAGGACTGGAAAATTGCAAACAGCCAATTACCAAAGCCTGGCTGGCACCGGATTTAATGAAATATCGTAATTGTGCTCCAAAAGGTAATTGATATCCCAAGTAATGATAGCGATCAACGTACTCATACCACAGCTGTCTTTGTTCTTTGGTTTTAACTCTCGAAAGTGATATGGGTGATAATTCGCTTAGCTTTTCTGAAATGGGGGCCTGAGTATCCGCCTGTGTCGTTCTGGGAACAGATGCTTTTGTCGGCTTCCTATTCTGCTTTCTGCACAAAGGCAGCTGGATGATCCCTCTGGCATCCAAACGCTCAAGAAATTGCCGGCATTCGACGGTTTTTAATTTGCCTGTTGGTCTTTTCCAGGAGAATAACTCACAGATAGTATTGGCAAGTTCGCCACGGCTGAGCTTTGAAAATGTGTCTACAATTTCAACGATTTCAATAAGTTGATCCTTGCTAACGACTTGACCACAAAATGTCTCAGAAGATTCCGGTTGCATTTGATACCCTGTTTCTTGTGCTGCTTTATTGTAGTATAACGGCGATCAAGAGAATTGTTCAGAACTTTTTTCACGTTTTTTCAAATTTTTTGTGCCAAAATCTATCAAACCCATTAACAAACTGGTAATGCTCCCAATCAATTCAGATGGCGCAATTGTATCAGGTTGAAGAGAGTATTCCATTAAAACAAGGATTGAAACCTTTAAGCACTAAACTATGGTAACCAGATATCGGTGCTCATTCCGGCTTAGATTTTAACGCGCTGAACTACTCCTTGGAGTCAACGAGTTTCCCATATTCGCCCTGCCAGACGCATTGAATACAGTGGGTCTGGGTCTCATCCTTGATGTCTGGCACCTCATCTTCGTTGACTTCAGCACTGAAGTGAACCCGGCCGTCTTTGCAGGTAAACTGGTAATACTTGTATGGATTATCCGGGTTTTTAACATAAAAATATTCGCAACCGCATACCGGACACTTCATTTTAGTACCCCCCACGTGATTTTAAAATTAAACTTTCAAATTGAGATTATCCAACAATGCCCATTCCAGAAACTGTGCATAAACCTGCCAGGAACTCTCGCCGTATCCGCCAGCCATTAAATAAGCCCCCGGTATCTTCCGTTCTTTTAGAAACCCGTAGACGAGAAGATCACGCTGCATCATTTGCGCCAGAGATAATCTCAGATCACCTGTGGAAGGCAATTCGTCTTTTTCGAAGGGATCAACGCCGGAAACCACCACAGCAAGGTCGGGCCTGGAGAAGTCACCAAGCTTATTGAGCCCTTCCTGCAGCCTGGACACATATAGCTGATCTTCTCCCCGGGCCATGGGAAGGTCGATGTCACTGTCTATAAAGGACGGGTTCAGGTTACCGGCGCGATCATATTGTTCACCATCCAAGGGCCAACTGTGGGCCATGTGGATACTTAGGGTCGTGATGCTGTCATCACCCCTGGTGAGGGCCGCCGTTCCGTCTCCTTTGTGAGCATCGGTGTCGATTACCCAGGCGGTTCGAATGCAGTTTTCGGCCTGTAGCTTACGGATGGCGATGACAATATCATTAATGGGGCAGAAGCCGGCCCCATGATTTTGCTGGGCGTGGTGCATACCGCCGTTAAACGCGAAACAAAAATTCTTATCCAGGGCCACCCGACAGCACTGCACTGTGCTAGCGACCGTGGCAAGGGTTCGATCAAACAGGTGGGTCAGCGGGAGTTTCGCAGTATCCGGGGCATAACGATAATAATTGCCCTGTTCATCGATTAACTCGAACGTCCGGATGATCTCCTTTTCGAGTTCGGCAGAGTATAGTTTCGCAACATATTCTCTGGAATGCACCCGCAGGAGATCTTCTTTGGTGATCGGTTCATCAATTTTCCGGATATGCCATTGATCGATTCTGGGCCCCAACAGTTCGTGCGATTTTAAAAATTCAAATGCTTTGACGGCCCGGCTGGCCAGCACCGGAATCTGGATGCCGAACTCGAGCAAACCCTTATTTCGGTTTTCTTCGTATAAGATCATGGTTCGTCCCCCCCAATGTTGCTAAATCAGGGTCCCATTAGGCCCTAATCGGGATTTATCTGCTGACAAAATGTTGTAAGAAAATAAAGGTTTCAGGTGTCAGTGTTCAGAATTTAGTGACTCGCCTTCCTGACACCCGAAACCTGACACCTGGCACCTATACTTTGCGTTTCTAAATAGCCATATTAGGCTCTTACCGGTTAGACCGGATCGACAACATAATACTATTGCCTGCAAGCTAGGATCGGATACTTAACAAATACGATCGACGCATCTTTCCCGTGATAATCTTGCGCTCGCTCGATAGCCGCTTCGACGGACGCGATTGTCTCAAAACCGAGGGCCTGATTGATAGAGGCGGGATTCTCGGCACCGGCGACAATGACCCGGGCGGCATGCTGCAGACGTTTTAAGGGATAGGTGGTCATCAGTCCGTGCACGGGATGGAAACCGTAGCAGTAGCGGTACTTGTAAATGTAATCCGGCCGATGGGCGAAATCTTCTTCATAAAGATCAACAATTTTATAGGGATCTTTGTGGTGGGGCAGTATTGTCTGCCAGATTTCCCGATGGGCTGGATGGTGGCTGTGGTTCCATCGATCCGGACAGGGACTGGCTAAAATAGCCGTGCAGCCAGGTTTTCCCATGGCTTCGATGACACCGCCGAAATAGCCGAGCCCGGTTGAAACCAGCGTGAGGAGCGGATTCATCACTGAAAAGGCGGCATAGGGGCTCCAGTTTGGTACCCCATAAAGAACGATATCCGCCTTTTCGTTTACGATTTCACGCCGTGGTTTCAGCTGTGACTTCATGAGTGCCAGCACCGCTTGTCGGGTTTCAGATACGCCTCCGGCCCATACGTTATGGACTTCGAGGGGATTGGCCAGGGCGGTTTCAATTTTAAAAATCCGCTCTTTGCCGATTTTGGTCTCTATGACGGAACCCATTTCATCGAGGATTTCGTGCATCTGGTTTTTGTTCATGGACATGGACATGCTGTCCGGGGTGTGATGCCACCGGATAGATCGGTAAGATCCCAGGCCCACGCAGACGGATTTCCAACCGCCGTTGAATCCGCGCCACACCACCGTGTTGACATAAACGGTGAGATCCGAATCCGTCACCAATTTGTTGATTTCGACCTCATAGCCGGATTCGGTGGTGTCCAGATAAGTCAAATTGTCGAGATCTTCGGCATCATGGCATACTCAGCCGGTATCCGAACTCCTTTACCAGATCCTTTCCGATGATTCCGGCCAACTCACCGCGGGTGAATTTACGGTGAAGTGCATTGGCGCAAAGCAGGGTAATATTGGAGCGTTTAACACCCGCTTTTTCAAGCTCTGCGATAACTCGCCGGATGGCAGGCTCCCAAACCGGTGCAAAACAGGGTACGGTCGGGTCATCAAAGGCAATGGTGACTTTCCAGTTCGGCCTGACCGTCTCGCCGAGCAGCGGACGGCCTATGGGTTTTTGCAGTGCCTGCCGAATGGTAGCCTCGATATCATTCACCGCTGAGAGGGTTGTGGAAAGTCCGGGCGGAGCACTTTGAACATCATCCGGAAGCGTTATCGGCATCATCTCGTCGCCGAATACGATCTGTTCTTCCATCAGGCACCTCCTTTAATCCGGCAATTTGAATGATTTTATCATCTATGATACGGCTTTTCGCATGATATCCGGTGAGAATGACCCGCCATGGGAGGGGTATATTGATTTAACGCCCTCTTCAAGCAGCTTCCGCCAGCTTTCAATCAGCTGCGGCAGATTTTCGGCAAAAATGGGCAGGCCGGGTGAAAAACGCATTGGCAAACTGTTCATGGCCATGTCGCCGACTATCGCCTCTCCTGAATCTAATAGAATACTGACCGATCCTACGGTGTGTCCGGGGGTATAGACAATCCTGCCTGATATTCCGTAGTCATTCAGCGAAAATATGGTGTCTTCGAGAACAATATCCACCTCAGCAGACCGTAGGTGGATAAATGGCGTCATCACAGCGACCATTGTCTTTGCCAGAAAGCTTCCCCAGACGCCCACTCCTTTCAGCGGTGGTTGCGACAACTTTTCCAGCCGGTCTTTCTCCCGGTGGTGCATGGCAATCTTTGCGCCGGTAATTTCTTTGATATCCGCGGCTGATCCGATGTGGTCCCAGTGCCCATGAGTTATGATGATTAATTGAATGTCTTCAGGTTTTATGCCTGTTGCCTGCAGATTTTTGAAGAAAGCCTTTGCCTTCCTGGGGGGACCGCAATCAATCAAAATGATGCCCCTATCTTTTACAATTAAGGTGTTGGCTACTCCCAGAGGAAGCGTGTGAATGGTAATACCCATTGCTAAATTCCCTTAACTTGCCCATTTAACAAATTCCTCAACAGAACCACGCTTTCTTTCAAAACGATTTACCGGCGCATGCGGATCCGGCCATCCAAGAGCTGCACCCATGACAAGCCGCTTGTTTTGCGGAATGGAAAACAACTCGCGCACTATTTCGGGATAACCGACAATTGCAGCCATTATGCAGGTGCCCAGGCCCCTGTCATGGGCCAAAAGACAAAATCCATGCAGGAATACACCGACATCGAGCATGGCATATTCCACCAGCAGCTCTTTGTCGATGGTCACAAGAATGATAGCGGGAGCATCGAACAGGCCGAACATCCGGGCAAAGTGCTGAAACCGCGCTTCTTTGTCTTCCCGGGCAATGGCAAGGGATCCGAGCACGCTTTTGCCCAGCTCCCGGTATCTCGATTTGTATGTTAGCGGCCATACATCGGGCATGGGAATATCCGGCTGCGAAGCTTGACCGGCAAGAAGTGCTTCGCGGTTTTGTTTTTTAAATTTCTCAAGAGGCTCCCCGGTGACTACCACGATCTCCCAGGGTTGGGTGTTGCCCCAGGAAGGCGCCCACAGAGAGTCGGCGATGAGGTCATCAATGATTTTTTTGGCTACCGGTTTCGGCAGGAAATGTCTTATGCTGCGTCGTCCTCGAAAAGCTTCTAGAAGTTCCATGAGTCCCCCTGGCAAAAGTAAAAATGAGAGCTAAATTATCTAACCCAGATAAGCCGGAAATAACAAATTACAAGAACCAAATGACAAATAAATTCTAAATCTCAATTACAGACCTGGTTGAATAGTATACTGGTTGAATGGTTGATTAGGTAAATTATAGTCATAATTTCAGAATGTTACGATTGTTAAAACATTAAGTGTCCAATTATTTTGCAAATATGGGATAACTCCATATTTACAACCACTTAACCAATCAACTAATCAACCAATCAACGATATATGAATTAAGATCAAAAGCCAATTGTTTGGTCCGCCAAGGCGGATCGGTCATTGTGATTTGTTTGTTATTTGTGTTTTGTTATTTGAAATTTTTTAATTGCTGAAACCTTAGGTTCCTTACAACATGTTGTCAGAAAAAAACCAGCGAAGGGCTTAAGGCCGAAATCCAATTCAGCCCTCATTCAAAATTGCTGCCACCTTATCCCTGTATTCGCGGCTGTTTTCATCAACGGGGATTACTTCAATATCTGCATGAGATGATGCACCCAGGCCTAATTCGGCTGCCCTGGCAATCTGTTCCTGTCCGAAAATCTTCGATTTCATGATCTGACCGTTGCTTCCCAGAGATTTTAAAATCGCCACGCCGACGGCATCAATGGCCACCCGATCCGGGGAAGCAATAAAAACATTCCCCTTGGCGAGTTTTCCGGTCGCCGGGCCGCCGTCCACAAATGCGTCTATGCCGTCCAAGACAATCAGATCCGGCTTAAAGGGAGCGTTTATTTCGGCAATCAACTTGCGCTGATGGGGAGATGAGTGCAGCTCGCGCATATAATCATAGCCGTGGCGGGTCGTGGGAACCACGCCGACATGATTTTTCAGCGACATCGTAAATACCCCGCCGAACTGGTGGGTTTTCAGACAGCAGGTGGAAACCAGACACTCGCTTTCAAGAATCGGACGGGCTATTCGGAATCCGTCTTGCCAGTGGGAATCCTCTGTGTCGACTTTGACCCAGTCCTTTTCCGCCAGATTGTCAAAATCGACGATGTTGACATCCAGTTTTTGCATGAACGGGATGACACCTTTTTGCTCCATGACCTCGCGGGTGAGCGGATAGCTGCGTTCACCAAGACTCACCGTTTTGGCACCCATTTTCCAGACTTCTTCAACCAGGGCCACCAGGGTATCGTTGTGGGTGGAACCCGGAGTTTGATCTGCCGTGTTGAAATTGGGCTTGATGAGAACGTCTTTGTTCTTCACCGGATTCATACCCAGGGCCTGAATGGATGTTGCGACTCCGTTTTTGCGATCCTGGGTGCTGACAAGTGCCACTTTACTTTTATCAGAATTATTCATGGCCAAACCTCCTTGATTTCCAAAAAGTATCGTTCCGCCGACTACACCGGAATATTTAATAAATTTTCTACGAGTTATGCCTGTCTTTGACATAGCCATTTACCTCAAAGGTGCGTTTGAAACCCCGCCCTTTTCAACCATAGGTGCATAAATGCTGTATTCGGTCTGCTCTCCTGCCAATACATCAATTTTGCTTTGGATCTCAGCTCTTTTCTCGCTTTTCATCCAAAGGTGCCAGTGTTCCAACGACTGCCATTCACTAACCACCAGACAATCCTCCGGATTTTCTACATCGTATAAGGTTCTGCCTGAAATGTAACCCGGCTGATAGGTGGCCAGTGCTCTGAGCTGTAAAATAAGCGGAACCAGTTTTCCGGCCTGGGGTCCTTGCTTGACTTTTCTTTTTATCATTACTTCGATGGACATGGCTACCTCCCTACCTCCCGATTAGAACACAGCGTTCTATTTTATCTTTATAAACTCATTTCGGTTGATTTTGCAAGGATTCAACTGTGGTGATGTATTCTATTAACGAAAAGCTGGTCGTCTTCGCCTTCGGCTCCGCTTCCAGATCGCAGGGCAGGGCTTACAGGCCGGAGGGTAGACCCTACGGCTTGGAGAGCCAGGCCAGAGATCATTGTTTTTGTCATTAGAGCCTTTGAGATTTGAATTTCCGGAGAGTTTTTTTCTGAAGCAAAATAACTTAGTTTTAAGGTATTATCGAACATGACAAACTCAGCGGTTAAATAAAGTTTATTAACTAATTGATTTAATTGGATATTTATCCTTGACGCGATCACTTATGTGCGATACTTAAACTGAAAAGAATTTAAGCTGCATGCGATTCTATCCATTAAGGGTAAAATATATTTGGCAACTCGTCCGAAATTTAGGAATAGGCGGATATAGTTAATAAAATAGTGTGCCATGTTCAGCTATAAAATAGACAAATTGCAGGGCATTATATTTACACGAGCTTCCGGTACGCCCACCACCGTCACAATGATCGATCATATTCAAAATGTCATGACTGATCCTGATTATGATCCGAAATACAACTCAATTATAGTGCTCGAGGAAAATACACACATTGCAGGAGTCCCAACGGGAAAAATCGAAATCATTCGACGCGTCTTGGATGGGTATGCACAACAAAGAAAAGGGCGTAGTTGGGCAGTTGTAACTCCCAGCGAAAGACAGGAAGCTTTTTTGAAGTTAAACTTGGAATTAATCGGTCCCGTTAAAATTAATATTCAAATTTTTCAGAACGAGGATGACGCTCTAACCTGGATAAAAGATCAATAGGTGCCCCAACATCAGCGCAGTCGCCACTCAGCAACCAGGGGAATCAGTTAAACTACCTCCCCCCGATTTTTCATTCAATCGTTCTAATCCCGAAAACCTCCTGGTTTCTTAAACAAAAACTCCCTGATGCCGCTGTGGTAGCGAAAAGATCTGACGATGGTAAAATTGGACAGCAGGGATGTTAGCGCCCGGTTGTGGCGAAATTTCCAGGGAAGCTCCAGGTGCGGCTGGGGCCGAATATCCATTTGGTAGTCCTGACCAATTACGAAAGTATTTACTATCGATGATGCCGGCTTCTTTTCAAAAGCGATCAGCATCAACAGGCCTGTCGCTTTGAGCATCGAGTAACTTTGCTCCACCAGGCGGTTGACGTCATCATCCTCCAGGTGGTCACACAAATCCCATAGCTGAATTCCATCAAAATGCCGGTCCGGGTAGTCGAGCGGTTTCCATCCGCCACCTGGGTGAAGTCCTTTACGCTTTTCTTGCTTTGACCGTAAAAACATATCACAAACATAGTGTCTACCCATCCGGAGGGCGAAAAAAGTTATATTTTCCTGGCAGACCGGACCCAGATCGAGGGTCCGAGCATCTTTCAGACCTTCAAGGCTATCGACGAACTCCTTGAGAATGGTACTCTTATAGCCGACAGGGAAGGGCTCGGCTTCTGAATTGTTTCGGTGTCGAGTGGTCGAGGAAATCAACGACTACTTCTCCATTTTGAAATCGGACGAAGGAAGGACCGGTTGCCTTGCGGTTTCGGGCGATGACGGTGCTCCGGGCGTTTCGGTAACAGTTGATTTTTTATGAGGTTCCCGATCCAGTTCCACGACGCCCTTAAAATAAGCGCCGTCCTCAACCGAGAAGCTTTTGGCTTTGATTTCGCCGTTGAAATCCGCCTCTTTGGTAACTGCCACTTTCCCCAATGCTTTAATGGTACCCTTAAACTGGCCATTGATGCTCACATCCTGGGCTTGGATTTCGCCATCCAACCGTCCCTTGGGGCCGATCGAAAAATTATGCTTGCCCATTTCAATGTTGCCTTTCATGGTGCCCTCGATAACCAAATTTTCTTCACCCCGGATGCTGCCCTCTATGGTGATCCCTGCCCCGATGGTGGTGTTTTTATCACTTGTGTATCTTTCCTGACGGACAGCCGGACGCGGAGTGGACGGGGCAGGTTTTTCCTCCACGGTATTACCGACGGAAAACGACGTATTGTTTTCATCTTTTTTTGTTCTTTTTAACATGGGTCCTCCTTTTAAATAAGCGCTGTAATACCTTGGCAAGTTTTGGGGGCGTTAATTATACCATAAATAGCTTACATTCAGAATAAACACAACATTGAATTTATTGCACTTTCCGGATATATTGAAGCCTGAAGTTGACATATTGCAGATTTGCCCCTATATACAATGCAGAATTTTTTCCGGAAGGCAGTTTATCTTAGGTTGAAGGTCAACATATGCAGAGTTTGACTTTGTCATATTTATCCTTGCATCAGCCCCTTGTTATAACAGATTAATATAGCGGAATAAACGAATGCCTAAAGTGATCTAAATTGCCTAAAATGACTAAAATTAATGAATCGCTGCGCTCTATCTCTTTTTATAAAATCGATCGTTCGACCCAGAGGCTCTCGACGGGTAGAATACCATAATTTTAGCTCATTTCAAATTTTAGTTCATTTTCTCAATTAAAATTACAACCTTTTGAAATTAGTATAAATTATTTTTTCTGATAATATAGCAAAGTAGAACTAGTATGCAGTTTTGTAAACGCATCTCATTGCTTTTTCTGCTCATCGCTGTGCTCACTGCCTGTGCAACCAGCAAAACCATGACGGTGGCGGCCACGGCTTCGCTACTTGAGGACGTAGCAAAAGCGTCCAACAAACAATCCGACCTGATGCTGATCCGACGGGGTATGCCCTCCTATCTGATGTTGATCGACGGCATGGTCGAAGCCCTGCCCGACAATAAACGTCTGCTCATCAACGCCGCCCAACTATATGCGGCCTACGCGTCGGCCTTTATCCAGGATGAAGACAAAGCATACGCCAGGACTTTGTATGCCAGGGCCAGGGATTATGCATTAAGGGCACTGGAACAAAACGGTTTTAAAAATCCGGTAACCGGATCTTTTGATGATTTTGAAACCCGTCTGCCCGATCTAGGAAAAAAGATGTTCCTTACATGTTCTGGGCGGCTTCCTGCTGGGGAAGCTGGATCAGCCTGAACCAGGGTTCCATGGAGGCGATGGCGGAACTTCCCCGGGTTGAAATGATGATGAAAAGAGTCCTGGAACTTGACGAAGCCTTCTATTACGGGGGAGCCCATATTTTCATGGGTGTCTTGGATGCATCCAGGCCGAGGGTTGCCGGAGGAGATTTAGACCGGGCGCGGGATCATTTTTTAAAAGCGATTAAATTGGGCGAGGGTAAATTTTTGATGGCCCGGATCTATTATGCCGACTATTACGCTAAGAAAGCTTTTGACAGGGATCTTTTCATCTCAATCCTGGGAAAAGTCCTGGAAACCCCTGCGGATATTAGCCCGGAATTGACCTTGCTCAATACCGTAGCCCATACCAAGGCGAAAGAAATGTTAGATCAGGTGGACGAATATTTTTAAGGAGAAATGCAAATGGGCAGTCTGAATTTGATCAAAGCGATTGGCGCGAGTTTTTTGATAGTATTTCTTCTTGTTGCACCCCGTAGCGCCGCCTCAAAAACGGTCACAATAAAAATTGCCACGCTGGCGCCGGAAGGAAGTGCCTGGATACAGACCTTCGATGATTTGAATGCCGCGGTAAAGAAAAAGACAAACAATGCTGTTCGGTTCAAAATCTACCCCGGCGGCGTCCTGGGAGATGAAAAAGATATGCGTCGGAAGATGCATGTCGGACAAATTCAAGGGGCCGTTTTGACCTCCGCCGGCCTGTCGGGCATATTCAGTGAGATGGATGTGTTTCAAATACCTTTTCTTTTTGAGAGTTACGATGAGGTGGATTACGTCGTCGATAAAATGGACGCCTTTTTTAGAAATGGTTTTGCAGACAAAGGATACATATTGCTGGGATGGTCCGAAGGCGGTTTTATTCGTTTGATGTCAACCGCGCCGATATCCTCACTGGATGATTTGAGAAAAGCAAAGGTCTGGACCTGGGAGGACGCACCCATGGCCAAAGCAATCTTCGATGCGGCCAGGATATCAGCGATTCCCCTTTCTCTGCCCGATGTTCTGGTGGGTCTTCAAACCGGACTGGTGGATGTGGTATATGCGCCGCCATCCGGTGCCATTTCTCTTCAGTGGTTCACCAAGACAAAATATATGACCGATGTGCCGCTGATGTATTTGATCGGCGCTGTCGTCGTAAAGAAAAATGTGTTCGAAAAGCTCTCCCCTGCCGAACAGCAAACACTTTTGGAGTTATGTCCAAAATATATGGCAGAATTAAAGCTCGTCATCCGCAAAGAAAATCAAGAAGCCATAAAGGTAATGGCAAAGCATGGTGTCAAGCTCGTCAAGCCGTCCGAGGATCAGATCGGGGAGTTTAAAAAAGTAGCCGCCGATGCCATGGAGAATCAGACAGGAGAAAGCTTCTCCCAAAAGGTAAGGGATCAAGTTATCACACATTTAAAGGATTTTCGAAAGTCTCAAAATTGACAATAGACAATTATCTGCATGTGCTATAAATTTCTTAATAGTGATGAATTGAAGCATTTAGGGATTCAGAAATTTAGGAATTGGGGAATTCAGGGATTGGGGAATTTGAAATCGGAAGGGTACCGTATTTAATTCCTAAATCCCTCACTTCGCAATTCTTAGATTGGTTCCGGTTCGTCCAGTTTAGGTAAGCAATGTATATTTGGGATCGATTAGATGAAAAAATCAGTCGCGTGGAACAGGTCTTTGTAACGATTCTGTTGACAATGATGATCCTGGTGGCTTTTTTTCAAATTGTACTCCGAAATTTTTTCGACACCGGAATCTCATGGGGTGATTCGCTGGTCAGGTACCTGGTGGTCTGGGTGGGCTTTATCGGTGCTGCGATTGCTACCAAAGAAGACAAACACATTAATATCGATGTCCTCTCACGCTGGCTCACAGGACCGGAAAGCAATTACATTCGCCTCGTTTCTCATTTTTTTTCTGCTGTTATTTGTGGTCTTTTGACATTGGCCGCCATTAAATTCATTCATTTTGAAGCTCAGATGGGTAGCACCGCCTTTTTCAAACTTCCTGTTTGGGTGCCTGAAATCATTATCCCTGTGACGTTTGGCTTAATGACCCTGCGATTTGCAGTTCGATTTTTTAGTGAATTTGCGAGAATTCGAAGGCATGATTTCAAACAGGATTTCAAAGAAGAGAAATGACCTTTCTGCTGATCGTTCTCATTGCTGTCGCCCTCTTGCTGATCGGAATCCCCATCTTTGCGGTCATAAGCGGGTTGACCCTTTATCTGTTTTTTTCCAGTCAGATTGACATATCCGCCATCATCATTGAAATGCATCGCATGGCCACCACCCCGGTTTTGGTGGCCATACCGCTTTTTACGTTTGCAGGGTATTTGCTCTCGGAAAGCGGGGCACCCAAGCGAATCATCCGGCTGTCAAATGCACTCCTGGGCTGGCTGCCCGGGGGACTGGCTGTCATCGCCTTGGTGACCTGTGCTGTTTTTACCGCTCTGACAGGTGCCACCGGACTGACCATCATCGCTCTGGGGGGAATTCTGCTGCCGGCCATGAAGCAGGGGCGGTATTCGGAAAATTTTTCCCTGGGCTTGCTGACCACCTCGGGTACCCTGGGTCTTCTCTTTCCCCCGAGCCTGCCGCTGATCATTTACGCCATCGTCGCCAAGGTCAGAATCGATCACCTCTTTATTGCCGGTATTTTGCCCGGAATATTACTGGTTGTATTGCTCTCAGGGTTCAGTGTGTACCGATCAGTTCGTACCGATGTCCCGCAAACAGAATTTAAATTCAATGAAGTGGGCGTTGCCATAAGAGAAACCCTGTGGGAACTTCCGTTGCCGGTTGTCGTTTTGGGCGGTATTTACAGCGGATACTTTGCCGTCAGTGAAGCCGCCGCCATCACGGCGGTTTATGTGCTTTTGGCCGAGGTGGTTATCCATCGGGATATTCGATTAAAACAACTGCCTGAAATCATGAAAAAAAGTATGGTTCTGGTCGGTGGGATACTGATCATACTGGGCGCCGCCATGGGTCTGACCAATTATCTGATTGATGCCGAAATCCCCATGCAACTGCTGGATTTTTTCAAAGCCCACATTGAAAACCCCATTCTTTTCCTGGTGGTTCTCAATATTTTTCTTCTGGCTGTCGGATGCACCATGGGAATATTTTCCGCCCTGGTCGTGGTGGTCCCCCTTTTCACACCCCTTGCCGAGGCTTACGGAATCGATCCGATTCATCTCGGCATTATCTTTCTTGCCAACCTGGAGATCGGGGCTTCCATTCCGCCCCTAGGCATCAATCTATTTATCGCGAGCATGCGTTTTGATAAGCCGGTGTTGCAACTTTACGTCGCATCACTGCCGTTCATCGCGATTTTGCTGCTTGCACTGGCCATCATCACCTACCTGCCGTGGTTGAGTCTGGTGTTGATAGGTTAGGGCTGGGGTGGTGAAAATCGCTCATAGTATGGCTCTTAACTTTTATCCCATTTTTTTTCCGTTAAACCACCTTACAGAGAGAATTTTAGTTGAGGGGCTTTGATGTCAAACTTATTCTGGTGGATACGGCAAATCGTTTTAATTTTAGTCGGCGCCTTTTTTTTATATTATGGTATCCGGCTGCTCATCTCGGCCTACGAACTTAACGATCCATTCACGTTTTTGATGACATTTTTTGCCTCGAATTTTATCATCCTCATCAGCGGCACCCTTATTACCGGTTTTGCCTACCGCATGATCACGGTATACAGACAGTCAAAGAATTCCAACACCTGACCTTGACGCTGGAATACTTCCTTAGGGGGGGCAGGCGTTGTCCCATAAGCGCTAAGGCTTTTTTCTAACAACTCTGTACGGTATAAATGTAACCTGTGAATTTCCACCCAAAAATTTAGCGCTTACGTACCCTCGCCCCCGGCCGGTGCCGAAAAGCGTGACCATCATCTGGGTTGTCTCAAAGCCCGGACCGGGAATAAGTCTAATTGGGTGTTAGGTCGGAAACTGCAGCTCCCCCCGTGCTTTTTTCTCAAGGGGCAGCAGGCTGTCATAAATAAATGAGTGCAGCGACACGGCAACCCCCGCTTCTTTACCCAGGCGCACCACCGCTCCATTCCAGGCCTCAATTTCAGATGGGCGGCCTTCGGCAATGTCCCGCTGCATCGAGGTCGTGCCATTGGGTGGCAAAGTGTCCATAAAATCCAGGGTCGTTGAAACAATGTCTTCCGGCAAACGGATTTGATAGGCCTGAGCAACATCCAAAATCTCACGCATAGACTGTTCAACCAGCCGGCGGGTTTGCGGTACCGTGCGAATTACGCCGATGGGTGCCCGCGTGATGGCGCCGACACCTCCCCATGAAACGACAAATAAGAATTTTTGCCAAAGCGCAGCCGTGATGTCGGGCATTATTTCGGCATTGATACCGGCATTTTTCAATGTCCGCAGGAGCTTTTCAACACGCTCGGTGCGTCGGTTATTCAATTCACCAAACGCAATATAAGGATCCATGCCGGTATGCCGGATGTGCCCCGGGTCTGCAAGGAAACAAACGATTTTGGCCAAACCGCCACATATGTTCTCGCTGCCCAATACCTCTGACAGCTGGGTGGCGGCTTCAACGCCATTTTGCAAAGGCAGTACAACCGTATCCCGGCCGATCAGTGGCTGGATTGCTTTTGCTGCTGCCGGAACCTGCCATGTTTTTATCCCTAACAGAACGACATCCACTTTCCCTACTGTGGCGGGGTCGTCGATTACCGTGACCGGAGACAGGATAACGTCACCATTGACGCTGTCCAGCCGCAGACCTTTTGTCTGCAGCACCTTCAGGTGAGGGCCCCGCGCGATAAACGTGACATCCTCCCCGGCCTGAGCCAATCGGCCGCCAAAATAGCCGCCGACGGCGCCGACACCAAAAATTGCAAATCGCATTTGAACTCCCCTTCTCGGATAAACCGGAATTGACTATTCAATCTTCAATCATTTAATGCTTTGCTATCATTTCCAGTTCACCCGAGGTTCATTGCGCAGCGGCAACCGCTGATATTTAAGCTTCGGATAGCCTATCATTAGCGCACCGAATGCCCGGTGATCCGGTGGCAAGTCCAGGGTTTCAAACAGCAGGGGGTACGCATTGACGGCCGAGTAAAAATTGATTAATACTCACAACGAATCAATTATGCAAGCTCAAAGCTGAAAGCTCAAGGCAAAAAAGGAGTTGCTCCTTGTTTATGCTTTCAGCCTTGAGCTTTGAGCCTAAATTACAACGGCTGATGCATCCGCTGCCGTAGATCTTGACTAAAGCAGGACAGGCATGATATTTCACCTTTAATGATGTGGGCCCCTGTGATACAAAACACCATTTTCCGGGAAAACACCCCGGTTGATCCGGAAAACAGGGGGACGGTTTTGCATGAGAGGTGTCATGAAGACCCTCAACCTGAAAAAAGTGTGTACGCTTTTGGGTACCCGGGACATTCCGGGCTCAGAAAAAGAGCTGAAAATACTGTGCACGCGTATTACAGAGCTGGTACAGTTAAACGGAGAGAAATGGGTTGAAGAAAGCCGGCAAAAGCTCCTCGATGAATGGACCTATATTGTTCGTCAGGGGGTTATCTCCTGACTGAAGGGCTAAATCAAAAATAAATTCACTTTTTTATTCTCGCCGATGCATCCCTTCCGGCTGCGTTGCGACAGCTTGGAATATCCAGGTAGTCCTGCGTTTTCGGGCCATTCGGGAACCAGGTTTGGTCAATCGCTGGAGGGCCGGTGATCTGAAACCGGCGACATGCAAATCCGACAACATGTGTTTCAGGCCGGCCCAAAAGGGGGAAGGGATCTACTGCCTAACGGAAGAAAGAGAGAAACAAAATAATTCTAAGATTTGAAAACAAATTAATGCAAAGAAAGTCTCGTTCTCAATTGGGAAAATCCTGTACGCATCTTAACATCACAGCCGTATTGCTTCTGGTGCTGCTCCTGGCGCCCCTTGCAATTTCCCAGGATAAAACCGAGCAGAATCCGAGGGTAGACGTCAGACAGGAAATGCTGAAACGAGAAGCGGCCAATGCGCTCCGGCGGCTGAAGAGATCTATGGAGAAAGACGCGTTTTACAGCGGTCATGTTGCGCTGAATATCTGGCGTAGTACCGCCCTGGACGCCGGCACGTTTGATCAGGCCCAATATGAAGAATTCAAAACCCAGTTGTATGAAAAATCCATCAATGACTCCCTGCGTTGTTTTGAAGACTTTCTCTTTGAAGAAGATTTTCATAACGCTAATTTCTGTCTTCAGACCTGGCGGATGCATTCAAAGGAGCTTGGTACCTATGACCAGGCTGAGTATGAGGTGTTTAAAAAGAAACTGGCGGATGCCAAGGCCGCGAAAGCTTCCAGGCGGGCGAAAGCGAAAGACAAATGATATATGGGTTGAATGGTTCCAGGTTTAAGGTTCAAAGGTTACGACCGCTGCATGCTGCTTGTAACATTCGCCCAAGTGAGCTAAAACAAATTAGGATTGTGTCTTGCACGTTGAGGCTTGCCCTGCCAGCTTCTGTAACACGTCCTTCATCATGGCGGCATCCTCATAAGGACTGGGTGATTCGTTGATGATTGTGACATCCAAATCTCGTCCGACTAATTCCTTTGCCAGGGGCTCGAAAAATTTTCCCGTGGTTCTGATATGCTTTCTTTCCCCTTTATCACCGTATTCTATGCCGGAAAAATGCGCGTGAAATTTTTTGGGCAGCCTATCAAGAATTCGGCCGTAGTCAATGTCTCCCTGTTGTCTGGCGTATAAATGGGAGAAGTCAACGGTTAGCCCACAACCAGTATCCTGCACCAGCCGCAAGAGCTCTTTCAGAGATCCAAACTGGGATGGTTTGCCGGTGACTTCCGGACAAAGCGTCACCTGCCAACGCTTGCACGCTACGGTATTTTTCAAATCCATAAGCGCTGTTTTAATCAATTGATAGGTTTTTTCATGGGTTCGTTTTTGATAGAACCCGGCATGAAAAGTCACGTTTTGCGCACCCATGGCGTGGGCCCGCTCACAGGCATCCAGGATTCGTTGCTTACTGGCGACAAACTTCTCCTGTTCATCCGAAGCCAGGTTTATATAGTAGGGTGCATGAACGGAAAGTATGATTCCCTTCTTTTTCGCCAGAGCACCGACGTTTTTGGCGGTTTTGAGATCCATGCGAACACCGTAAGTGAATTCGACCTCCATGCAATCCAGACCCATCTCGGCGACTTTGCCGACTCCTTTCAGATTTCCCAATCCGCTTGAACCTGCGGGACCGACCCTGATCATTTCATTTATTTCCCATTTCACGAGCACTGAGGCCAAGAGCATCCAGCCAGTATGAAGAGGGTTAAGACCATACGCCGAATATTCATATTGAATCTCTTTGTGATTTATGAATCAACCAATTTAGTGGCGAATTCTAAAAATTCTCTCTTGATTAATGTAAGACCATAACCGGCTTGTTAAAGGAGGCGGGTTGAAATTATTAGCGCCAAGTTGTTTTCGGCTAACCTCCCACAGTCCCGCGACGTATAAATAATTAAGCGTTTATACGGGTTGAAATCCCAACCCGAATATTATATCGTCGCAGCCAAGTACTCATTACACTGTTGAGAGGGACATGTTATGAAAAAAGATACACAGTGCGTTCACAGCGGGACCTATGTGGATTTAAAAACCAAAGGAATCAATACCCCGATCTTCACTTCTTCTTCTTTTGAATATCTTGATATCCCGGAAAATGTCTATCCCCGGTATTTCAATACGCCCAATCAGAAAACCGTCATCGATAAATTATGTGCGCTGGAAATTGCCAGGCACCTGCAAGCGAACGCCCTTATCCGGAAAGTGAATTACCCCGGCCTGGCAGATCATCCGGGTTTCGATATCGCCTGCAAACAGATGCGGGCCTTTGGCGGGATGCTGTCATTTGAACTGGACGATCAAAAAATAGATCCCCATGGATTCCTAAGAAAACTGAACTTGATCAGACCGGCACTCAGTCTCGGCGGCGTTGAAACCATCATATGTGCACCGGTGGCGACCTCGCATGCAAAACTGACCGATAAACAGCGCGCAGAGCTGGGTGTTACCGAAAGTTTGATGAGGTTGTCTGTCGGTATTGAGGATGCGGCGGATATCATTGCCGACATAGAACAGGCCTTACACTGACATGGATCCTCAAGATCCGGAGAATTGATTATTAATATCGAGAAAGATTGACAAGGAGCGGTCCGAGTGACATCGTATCAAACAGAACAACTGCAAAGCCTTCGAATGGTAAGGCGCTATCTGGCTCAGATTTCCGAAGCGGAGCGCCAAACCCTCAAAGAGGGCATGGCCGACTATCTGGTCTTTCGAGACGCCGTCGATGCCTTCCAGGAAAATTACTTAAGATACTTTCGGTAGATCGCAACGCCACTCGAACCTGCGGTAAGAGAAAAAATCAATAGATTTTGTAACATAATCTTTAATGCGGAGGTGTCGCCGAGATTGATCAAATCTCGAATATTCGACAGAAGTGAACCTTCGTAGGTCACAATCGGTAACCCAGGGGGGCAAACTTACGTCATCAGGCTTCAAAAACCGTTTCATCCTCGATTATTGTTTTTAATATGTTTGTCTCCTTGATAGTGTCGGGATCACATTGAGTAATGTCCTTGGAGAGCAGGGTAAAATCCGCCAATTTGCCAACGCTGATGCTGCCCCGGTCGTTTTCGGAATAGGAACTGATTTTTTATACTGATTCTTGCATCGTTTTAACACCCTTTATAAATCATTGTTGGGCGACAGATACAAAAGAGAAGCGAAATGATTCAGAAAAACTCACTTGGAGAAAACGGGCCGAAAGTCGGATGTCTGGGATATGGTGCAATGGTTCTGGAAGGCTACTATGGTGCCTCCGATGACGGTCAAGCTATGGAACTGGATGTCACTCCCGCGCAGCTGGCTCTTTCATGGCTCTTACACCAAGGCAAGGATATTTTCCCAATTCCGGGTACGCGCCGGCCGGAACGAATTGATGAAAATGCAAAAGCGGTGGATATCAATCTGAGTGACGAGACATTGAAGCGGATCAATGATCTCGCGCGTCCCGGCTTGGCCGAGGGTGCAACACTGGTGTAGTTGTTTACCGCCCAACAATATAATTCAGCGGATGGCGAGAACGTCTGCGACGCTGACGCGGCAAGTTGCTTGGCGCCATCGCTGATTATTAGCGTTAGGCTGTTCAATTATGCGGCTACAATGTGTGAGAACCCATGTCAATCAATCAAAGGTCATTAATTGTCAGGCGTTCATCGTGGTTCGACCCCAGCTCTTCGGCTTCAACCGAAACGTTGGCATCACGGAAGGAACATAAATGAGGACAGAAAACATTCACCCCGTTAGGATTGCATTCGGCATTCCCGTTAGCCCCGACAAAACGGTCGAACGCTTTGTATATGCATATGCGCTCGATAGCGACCGGCTTTGCTTGATTGACACGGGAGTTGCTGGAGCAGAAAAAATTATCTCGACCGCTTTGCAAAAGATCGGCAAGAACCTGTCTGACATTGACATCATCATTCTAACGCACTCCCACCCCGACCATATTGGTTCAGCATGTTTGATCCAGCGTCAGTCAGGGGCACAGGTGTGGGCACACCGGAACGAACAGGTATGGATAGAGAATACGGATCACCAAGGGCGAGAACGACCCGTTCCTGGATTCGCCAAACTGGTCTCCGGTTCTGTCACGATAAATCGTCGGCTTTCCGATGGTGATATCCTGTCTCTCGGCCAAGATTCAACCTTCAGGGTCTTACACACACCAGGCCATTCATCAGGATCGATTTCTCTACTATCCGAGGAGAATGGCATTCTTTTCTGTGGTGATGTTATTCCTCAGCCCGGCGGCATGCCAATATACGAAGATGTTTCTGCGCTGGCCAATTCGCTTGTTCGTCTCGCGCAGATTGAAAATCTGACCGCGCTCTATTCCTCATGGGCGATCCCACTGTACGGCCAAAGTGCTGTTGATGCGATTCGCGCCGGTATTCGCCATCTAAAGACCATTCATACCGTCGTGATGAAAGCTAATTCGGAACTCAACAATCCCGACCCGATGGAACTATGCAAGCGATGTGTCCGGATGCTCGAGCTTCCTCCATTTGCAGTGAATCCCTTGGTTGTCCGCTCATTGCTCGCACACAAGGAGGCTTCAGCACAGAATCGTCTCGATTTTACTCTTACGCCATTCTTGACGGGAGGAGACAATGCCTAGCTTTTTTCTCGCAGAAATCGAGGTGCTTGATCATAGGAAGTATCAGGAGTACATCGATAGGGCATCTGAGATTGTCCAGAAATACGGCGGTGAATATGTCTTTCGTTCCGGCAGCATTATTCCCGTGTCAGGAGATTGGGCGCCTCGTCGGCTTGTTCTAATCCGATTCAACAGCAGAACAGACATGCACATGTGTTTTGACTCCAAGGAGTATCTCGACATCAAGCACTTACGCGAACAATCGACGAGGTCGCGAGCGGTTATCATTGAACAGGATGCAGGCGAAGGCAAATAGCCGCGCCTGATCCGCAAGATTATATGCTGATAAAAAGGGAATACATACTCAAATTTAGCGAATTAGAAAAATATTTCCAAAAAGCTGATTTCATCGATGTGAAAGTTTTTAAAGGTGAGACCACATTACGGAAATTTATTGCATCGATGTTGTCATACTATCCATGGTGGATCGTCCAGCTTTATCGTATCCGCAAGCTACTCGTAGGCCTTCTTGGTCTCGTTAAACATGAAGCGCCGGGACAATTACCAAATCTGCAACCCGAAGATGTTTCATTTACGCCGGGGGAGAATGTCACCTTTTTCATTGTTCGATGTGCCCAAGAGGACACATTTTGGGTTTCAGAAACTCCTGATGACAAACATTTACGAGCATTTTTTGGCGTCATCAAAGAACCGGTCAGCAATTCTACAAATCGCTTCTACGTTGTTACGTCCGTCTTTTATAAGCATTGGACAGGTCCTGTTTATTTTAATCTTATTAGACCATTTCATCACTTGGTAGTTTCACGAATGGCCCAATATGGGTTAACGCATTAGCATATTCCCGAACCAGTTTAGCCAGCTCAAAACCGTCACACTGTGTGTATTCAATAAGATTCATATCAAACAGCTCCATCTATCAAAACGGTGCTTTTCCTTCAGCGGGAAAATCGATCATTGAAACTGCTAATAGCCCAGGTTCTCGCCAATCAACTTGACGTGAATTCGGTCTTTGATCATATGTCCTTCAATCGTACTCCACATATTGCAAATACGCTGCGGCGACCGACAGTCCGAACACAAGCCGGTCTCGACACAAGGGTTATTGAGCCCGTAGCGAATGTTGTTAATCGGTGCGGCATGGTGCTTGACCCGGGCAATGGCCGATTCCAGATCCGGTGTAACCTTGTTCATACCGACCACCAGGATCACCTTCTTGGGGCCGAAGGCCATCGCCGCAACCCGGTTGCCCATTCCGTCCAGGTTGACCAGTCGCCCATCGAGCGTGATTGCATTGGTGCCGGCAACCATGACGTCGGCTGTCAGCCCCTGACGACGGAGCTCCAGACCTTCCTCACGTGACAAATCGGGTTGATAAGGATCAATCAGGCTCACGCCCGGTAATGCGGCGATTGCTTCCCACAGGCCCATGCCGACAGCCGTCATCGAGCCACAGCGAAAGACGGTCGCCCCCTGCGGGATCATCTCGAGAACCTCGTCTTTGGCTCTGGCGGCGCTGGCTGTATAGCTGCCTGCCATACGACGTTTTTCAAGGTTTTTTATGATCTTTGCAGCCACCTTTTCATTCCAATCGCGTTGATGTTGATCCATACATTGCCTCCTATGAATGTCATTTGGTGTGTTAATCATGATATATTCGCCCAACCATCATACCTGACGGCATCTGATTATCAATTAAAATATTGAAATTTCAAACACGGGTCAAATCATTTTCCCGGCAACCAAAAGGTTAAAACCAAATCTTTTTCCTTTACAAAGCACCCGTTGGCTATTAAATCAAGGCTAATTTATGAAGCTGGAGGATACACGAGTTGCCCACTGACAAGTCTTTAGAAAAATCAGCCCTTATTGTCGCCACCCTATCATCCTTCATGGGTCCGTTTACAATCTCCTCTGTCAATGTCGCCCTGCCGACAATCCAAGCGGAATTTTCCGCCGACGCCGTTCTTTTGAGCTGGGTGGCTACAGCTCATCTGCTGGCAATCGCCGTTTTTTTGGTCCCCTTCGGCAAGGTGGCCGATATTTACGGCCGAAAAAAGATATTCACCTGGGGCCTGGTTCTGTATACATTTTCATCGTTTCTGGCAGTCTTTTCCTACTCGATAAAGATGCTTATTGTCATGCGGATACTACAGGGCTTCGGTTCGGCAATGTTCGTCACCACCGGCATGGCGATCCTGACATCGGTTTTCACGCCCTCGAAACGGGGCAGGGCCATCGGCATTTACGTCTCGGCCGTGTATATCGGTCTGTCCGTCGGGCCGTTTGCCGGTGGGTTCCTCGCCCGCTATCTTGGCTGGCGAAGCATCTTTGCGGTGGTGGTTCCGTTTGGAGCCGTATCCGTCTTTATGACCATTAAATTTTTAAAGGGTGAGTGGGCCGACGCCCGGGGAGAAAAGCTGGATATCGGCGGCAGCGTGCTGTATGGCTTTTCAATTTTGGCCCTGGTCTACGGTGCCTCGTTGTTGCCCCAGAGGGTTGCCGTTTATCTGATCATTGTGGGTCTGGCCGGTCTCGTGGCTTTTATCCGGCTCCAGATGCGTGTCCGCTATCCGGTGTTTGAGGTCAGGTTATTCAATCAAAATAAGCTGTTTACCTTTTCCAGTCTGGCGGCGTTGATCAACTACTCGGCAACCTTCGCATTGACATTTCTAATGAGCCTGTATCTGCAGTATATCAAAAACATCCCTCCCCAGTATGCCGGCTCGATCCTCATTGCCCAACCGATCGTGATGGCGGTTTTCTCACCGCTGGCGGGCAGACTTTCCGACAGAATTGAGCCGCGCCTGATGGCGTCGGCAGGGATGATGATAACGGCCATCGGACTGTTCTCCTTTGTCTTTATCGGAGCCGACACATCCAAAGTCTTAATCGTTTTAACCCTGGCCTTTCTTGGATTTGGCTTTTCCCTGTTTTCATCACCCAACATGAATGCCATTATGAGCGCCGTCGAGAGGCGCTACTTTGGCATTGCATCCGGGACGGTGGCAACCATGCGCCTGCTCGGGCAAATGGCCAGCATGGCCATCACCATGGTTGTGTTTGCAATTTTTATCGGCCGGGAGCCGATTTCACCGGCAAATTACGACCAATTCCTGAAGAGTGTGCGGGTGGCTTTTCTGATTTTTTCATCCCTGTGCACCATTGGCATCCTGTTCTCAATGTTTCGGGGTGACGTCAGAAGTGACGGTTAACGATGGATAAAATTCAGCTCATTTTTTTCTTCATCAGCGGTTTTGTGGTCTCACGTCTGATAATTAAGGCCAGGCTGCCCCATCGAATCGTTTATTGGTTTATCGGTAAAAGGCATCTTTCGATAACCAGAATTCTTTTTTACCTCATTGCCATCTCGGCGTTTCTATCGTTTTTCATTCCCAATGCCATCACCGTTCTGACCCTGCTCCCGCTTTTGGAATTGTTGCGGCGTTCTTACGAAGAATCCAACGGTCCCTCCAAAAATATTGCGACCATGCTGGCCCTCGCAACCATTTATGGCGCGAACATCGGTGGTATGGGCTCGATTACCGCCACCCCGGCAAACGGCATCCTGGTCACCTATGCCGTCTTGAATGACATTCCCGGGACCCAATATTTATCGTTTGCATCTTGGCTCGTCTGGGGCATCCCCCTGGTCATTATTTTTGTAGGTATCGCCGGGTTGATCATATCCGTGGTGCTACGTCCCTGGAGATACCAAAAGCGTCATATCCAGCTTCCCTTCGATGCCGAGAAAACATACCATCCCTTTCAGAAAATAACTATCTGGATGACGGTACTTTACTTTTTGTCTTCCTTTATTCTATCTTTATTAATGATGTATTTTGAAGGTCGAACAATATTGATATTGCTCATTTCCGGTGCTCTGACCCTGCTCTTTATTTTGTTTCTCTTTTTCTTCCCTGTCAGAGTTGACCTTAAAACGAATTCCAGGCAGGTGTTATTAACTCTGGCGGACTGTTATAACGAGCTGCCCACCAGAGGGTTTCTCTTTGTCGGCATTGCGGTAGTGCTGGCGGCAATTTTGTATGCCTTTAAGATCCACGAACTTTTTGCCGGCTGGGCCGCAGGGATTATACCGACCGGCATACCCGTGTACGCATTGTTTTTATTGATTGCCCTGGCGACCTCCTTTGCAACAGAGGTCCTCAGCAATACTGCCGTGCAGCTCAGTTTTTTTGTGATCGCCCTTCCTGCGGCGCAAACCCTGGGCTTTTCCGCCCTTGAAATGCTCATCATCATCACCCTTTCCTGCACCAGCGCCTTTATGAGCCCCATCGCAACGGGTGTCAACGGTTTGGCCTTTGGCGGCGTTAAAGGCGTCTCGTTTTCAAAAATGCTTGTGGTCGGGTTTGTCATGAATATTGCCGGGGCCCTGTTGATTTCAGGCTGGGTGTTGTTTGTTGTGGATCGATTGTATGGTTAAATGCGGTAGTAGGAAGTTGAGCGATTGTCGAGGCCGCAGGTTCGCCTCGTGTGAAACTACATTTCAAAAGTTGGAGTTGGTTCTATACTGGGCCACTTTACATTTTGTAGGTTGGGTTGAGCCCACTCCAGGCTTTGTTGGGTTTCGTTGCACTCAACCCAACCTAAATTTTGCCGGTGTTATTGCGAAATGCGAAACCCAACAACGGCCGATTTGAGAACCGTGCCCCAAAAGTTTCTATTTCGATTAAGCTGGCCCGCTGTTCAGGCCAGCGGCGCCGCTTATATGAAACTTCAGGTAGTCGAATAACGAATTTCGAAGGGATTAGGAATGAATTCGGTTTTTAATTTTTTGACCCCGATGGAATGGGATAAAAAGATTCCATTGGGCAGGCAGGATTTACCGGATTGACGGCCCCGGTTAAATGAGCTTTTACCTGTTGAATAGATTTTGCCCCAGGTGAATAGGCTTTCATTTCACGGGGTAAACATTTCACTGAGATATGATTTAACGGGGTAAAGATTTTTTTCGCTTGCAACGAGAGGTCCTTCGGCCGAAGGCCGCTCTATCCTGACGATCCTGTTGATCCTGTCCAATTGCTTTTCAAAGATAAGAATCCATTCCTTTTTAATTCCCACTTGCTTGCACATCCGCATCGCGCGTTTGTTTTAAATCCGCACTGGCAAATATGACAGCGGAAATCGCAAACAGGGCTGCTGTGAAAAAGAGCGCAGCTGTCATCCCCCAGTTCTGATAAAGATAGCCGGCAATCAGTGGAGAGATGGATGCCATGATAAATCGGAGAAAGGACAGCACGCCCAGCATGGTGGTGGCCACCGTCTTACCGACAATGTCAAGGATGGCCGCCGACAGAAGGGCATAATCGCTGCGCAAAAATATCCCGAGCATGCCGATGATAACCGTAAACATGATACCTTTTCCGAAAAGAGCCAGTAGGATGGTCAGTATGCCGGAGCATAAAAGTGCGGGTACCAGCACCGGTTTTCTCCCAAGCCGGTCTGACAGGTGACCCATCAGCGGGCTGGCTACGATCCCGACCGCCCAAAGCAACCCGAAATGAAACCCAATGGATTGGGAACTGAAACCGAGATCTTCTTTCATGAAAAGGGGCAGAAAGGTCACGTAGATTGTGTAGCACATCCCGCGAAGACCGGCCACCAGGTTGACTTTCCAAATGGCGGTGGTCTTGAAATAACCTTTGACAATCTTAATCTGAGTTCTGAGGTCGACATTTTTACCGGCTGAAAGATCTTCCGATTGTTCAGCCCGGCGTCCACCTCTAAATGCCCATATAAACCAAAGCGTCATGAGCAGAGGAATGCTGGCATAAATGGAAATAACCTTTTGCCAGGCCAACAGGCCCAATAAGATTCCCGTTATAACCGGTCCGAAAATATCGCCGAAGCTGCCGCCGATACCGAAAATAGCCAGTGAGGCACCTTTTCTGTCGGAAAAGCGCCGGGATATTTCGGCCATTGACGGCAGGTGCCATACAGATGTAGCAATGGACACGAAGACCATGCCGACAATGAGATGGGAATAAATTGTTGCAGTACCGATCAGCAGCCAGCTCAATCCAAACAGGGCCATACAAACAGCCATGATAATGCCCCGGTAACGCTTCAGACGATCGGATACTACACCACCCGGCAGTGAAGAGACGCCCATTGCGATTTCTTTAGCCGTCATCAATGCGCCGATCTGAATGGGGCTGATACCGAAAGTCTCTTTGATGGCCGGGAGCATCACCGCAAAGCTTTGTTGCATAAAGTGAAAGATCCCGTGTGCAATGGTAAAACCTGTTAAAATCCTGACACCATCCCGGGAGTCTTCGGCAGTTGACAAAGCGGTACGCATATCTGTGGCAAGCCATTCCTTTCCAGACAAATAAGTTTTTTGAAGTTAACCGCATTCTTATAGCACAACTTGTTGCTCGGTAAAACATCAATGGATTGACTTTTTTTCTGTTTAAAATCCCCTCTGTAAAAACCTGCTAATAAAAAAGTTGCTAAAATTATGAAAAATAGTTAATATTTTTTATGATCTTCTTGATGATAGCTTAAATATCTTTTATGATATATTTTACCAAGAAAAACCCCGAATAATCGATCATATAATAACGATAACCCGGAGGGACTGGAGATGCCGTTTGCAGAAAAATTGGCCAAATTAAGAAAGAATAAAGGCTTTACTCAACAAGAGTTGGCCCAAAGGGCAGGGATTGGGATCGCTCAGATGAGACGCTATGAAAAGGGCAATTCATCGCCCACGCTGGAGGTTATCAAAAATATCGCCAAAACCCTTACCGTTACAACCGACGAACTGATTTTTGACGAAGGCGAAGGCATTGTCCCGTCAAAAATCCAGGATAAAGAACTTTTAGAACAGTTCGAGCAGATTTCAACATTAACTCCTCAAGATAAAGAGGCCCTTAAAACCATCATTGAGAGCATGATTATCAAAAGCAAATTGCATCAAATTATGCCTTCCCGCCCGGATGCATCCTGGTCCCGGCAGATGCGCAGCGTAGTGGACGAGTTCAGAAAAGGGGCTGAAGATTACTCGGATGATGAGATCGAAAGTAGGTGGATGAAGCAGTCAACGCGGTAAGAAAAGCCGGATAGGAAGCAGCGATGGAGCGTAAACTCAGGGCCGTTATCGATACCAATCTTTTTATCAGCGGATTGTTTGCAAAAGACTCTTTATCCGCTCAGTTCCAGGATCAGTGGATCAACCAGGACTTTGAACTGGTCACCTCCATTGAGATTATCAAAGAGATCAGCCGGGTGCTCAACTATCCGCGGATCAAAGAACACTTTAAGCCCAAAGAAAAGACCATCAAACGCTTTTTCCGGCTGATCTTCAGAAAGGCAATCATCTCAAAAGATATTTACCTTAACCCGAGGCTGGATCTTTAAATTACAACAATGTAGTGATTTCTATTCACTTGTTGACAGATTATTCGATTTTTAATAGAAGAAAATCATAAAGATGCCTGCCAAAACAGATTCGTAGACCAGAACCGAATTTTCCAGTTCAATTCAGTTGCCCAGACGCTCCCCCAGAGTTAATAATCCACAAGCCCGATATAACCGACCATTAACAGCGGATTTTGAATTGTGCTGACATGAAGTTTAAAAAGAATTTAAACGCTCCATGAGATTGTTATCAGTATATTGTTAGGCTAAAATCCATTGTGATAAAAAGACAATAGCATCGCACTGGGAAACAGATGCAAGCTGTCTTAAATCCAAAAGCCGAACTGCCTGTTTAATGGTGGATTAGCTTTTTTGTTGAAGAAAGGAGGTATTAAAATGAGAAGCAAACTTTTCAATCTAATTGCACTGACTGTTATTTCAATATCTTTTATATTTGGAGGATGTGGCGGCGGCGGTGGCGGCGGTGGCAGCGATGGTTCCAGCTCAATAAGTTACACTGGGAATACCGCGCCTGCTCAGGTTGAAGGTGAGAATGCGCAAGATTTGGTAGTTGGGGCATTTATAGGATCAGACCTTGGAGTCGCCGTCATACCTTTAAGTTTAGAACAAAGCGCCGTCACCGATGCGAAACAAACTATCTCGAAACCAATCAATTTACCACTGCTCTTTAAAAACGCAATTGATTTGGCCGATAAATCAGGAGTTGATACGAGTACAGCTGCCGCTGTTCAAACAGACACTGGTACGATAGATGGCTCATGTGGTGGTAGCGCCTCTTATACGCTGCGAGTCGATGACCAGACCGGTGATTTTTCCGGAACCTTCAAATTTTCCAATTACTGTGATGAGGGAATAACGATATCAGGTTCTGTTACCGTGGATGGAGACATTAATTTGAATACGGATGAGATAGAGTTTTTGTCCGTAACATTCAGTAATCTATCGGCAGAAGGAATGACAATTCAGGGAGATATCTCAATTGATGCTACCGCAACTCCGATGGTTATCAACATGGAATACCTTTTGAAAGATAATGAAACCGGTAAAGTTTATTTGATAAACAATTACGTATTGTTGCTGACAGAAGGAACTGATTTTGTTGAAGTTGAAATTGAAGGTAGCGCTGGTTCCAGGTTTTATGATCATGATTTTGGTTATGTTAATCTGAGCACCACAGACCCCTTCATAATTTATGAGGATGACTACTATCCAACATCAGGAGTTTTGGTTTGCGTGGGTGAAAATAACACGAAGGCCAGATTAACATCCGTTGACAACTCCTCTTATCAGGTGGAGGCTGATACGGACGGAGATGATAGTTATGAAACCGACTTAGGCGTTTTTCTTTGGGAGGATTTGACGCTTTAACATAGATGAGAAAAAAATAATTCACTATTCAAATGGTAGATTTGTTATAGCTCTATCGATTTAATTGGAATTCCGGTTGGTTTCCCGCCTATTACTGCCATTATTCCTGTATAACATAAACAACTTTTGACATATCCGTATAGGAATGG
>CAVXXE010000023.1:0-29682 GCA_963765595.1 uncultured delta proteobacterium | reverse complement strand
GCTTTAATTATACCAACACCTATCTAAAAGAAGATATTAAGACCATAATCGCTTTGCTCTTATTAGCAATATATAAAATAGCATCAGCTGAAGAGATAATAAATCCTGAAAGTTGATGCTATTTTCCATGTGCCCAATGACCGCCGAATTCTTTGCCTAATATACAGATCTCCTGTTGGCATAAGCCTACTGGCCTTCATTTCACGATTTTTATGCAAAGTATCCTTAAGAGCAACGGCAATTTTCAATAGTCCGGAATCAAATTTTGCCCTCACTTTCTTGCGTTAACCTTATGGACAAACATATAGCAATTTTAATATCAAAAATCCTCGGCTTGGAGTTTTTACACAAAAGCCTTTATCACGCACGTCAAGATCAACGCTCTCTTTTGACGCTCCAAACTTGGTTACCAAAACTACATTCGCGTTAACTCATTCGCTTGTAATGATTTTTGCGGCCAGAGATCGAATCCCGGTAGGAACACCAATCATCCGAGGTCTTGCAACAGGCCCCAGTGTGCGGACTCATCTGCACCGGGCGCCTTTAATCACGTAGTCGTTGCTCAGGATAGGGATGTTTTCCTATTCCTATGCGCTGCCTGCCTATTTGTCCAGCCGGATTCGGAGGTCTGCAACCGCCGGAACCCTTGGTCGCCGAAAATCTCGCCGAGTCTCCTTCCCTCCACTTTCTCCTTCTGCAGAGGGCCGCAGCGCACCACGGCCCGCTTCGGGAGCTTCCCCGGTAATATGGGACGTCTGATCACCTTTCTTTCCATCGCTGTCGTGCTCCCTTGGGATTCACAGCGCGGACCCCTCCTCAGGGCGGGCAGGCGCGGCGACCCGAATCCACCCAGGTCAGAGCTGGGACGACCCGTCCGACAGGATGAGGGGCGGCGGGGCGCCGGGGGCGGCGGGAGGGGCGGTGGTGACGCCCCACCCGTCGCCCAGGGGCGTCTTTCGTTCGCCCGTCCGGCGCCCCGCCGCGACCGCCCCGTGCACCGCCCTCCCCTGCGCCGTGCCGAGCGCGGCCGCGTCGTCCGTGCCAGTACGCCTTGCCGACTGCCACGTCAGCTGGAGGAGGCGCGGCGGGCGGAGGGCGGCGAGGAGGGTGTCACTGATGCCAGGCCCTCCCGAAAATCTTCGGCTGAGGGCCGCGGACGCGAGCACCCTGCCCGTCCCCATCACCGCCCGCAACTGCCTCTCCCCATTCATGCCCGTCGACTCCCAGAACACGTCCCGGCAGGAGGGCGGCGCCGGGCGGACGAGGTTGGTGCGGCGCCGTTCGTCATCCACCTCATGTTCCGCGCCTCCCCCGCCCTCACCACCCACCGCTCAAAGAGCAGCTCACGCCAAGGGTGCCGGATCGTGCGGGAGCCTCTTTCACGGGGGAAAGCCACCAGACGGCCGGCTCCGCGGCGGCGGCGTGGTGCTGAGAGTCCGCTGCTGGCTTGGCGGCCGTCGGCGACGAGGCCGCGGCGGGCGCGGCGGGCGCGCTGGGTGCGTCGACCGCCGACGCCTGGGCGGGCTCCACCCGGGCGCCCTGGACCAGGGCCGCCCCGCCCCGCCCACCAGACGCCGGCCCCACCACCAGCAGGGCCGAGGGCGACCAGGAGGGGCGCCGCCCGCCAGGTCAGGCGGGAGCGGCGGGAGTGGGGAGCGCCGCGCCATTCGGGAGTGTCGTCGTCGGTGCCACTCCGTTCCAGGGATTGCCGCCGTGGCTGGGGCCTTCGCTGCCGGGCTCGGCCTGCTGTCCACTTGGGGCGGGGAAGCCAGGCGGGAGCCGGGAGGGGGGGCGGGGCGCATGTGCAGCAGGGCTGCCGGCCGAGCGGCACAGCCGGGAACTGGAGAGTGAGGAGAGAGAGAGAAAACGTTCCCCACACTCCCGGTTTTTCCGAAGGCGCTCGCCCCGCCCGCCCCGCGTCCAGACCCACCCACCAAGGAGACACACACGCACGCACGCACCACACTCGCCCCCGCCGCCTCGGGTGACTCCCAGCGCGCGCGCGCGCGTGCGTGGCTGAGTGTGCTGTGTGTGTGTGTGTCTATAGGAAGAGGAGACGAGAGCCGCTCGCCGTGTCCCCCCCCACGCACCCGCGCACTCGGCCCCTCGCACCACCCCTCCCCATCCTTCTTCTCCTCGCCCTTTGGTGGACTCCCCGGCCCCCAAGGCACGTGCTCCGTGTGGGTGTGGGTATGTCCCACGTGGGGCGGGCGCGTGAGGGCGCCGAGGGGGCGCGGCGCGTTGCCCGGCTCCCTCCAAGCGTGGCCGGAGTCGAAAATGTGGTGCGGCGCCGAACGGTCCCTCTCGCTCCCGGGCGCGGGGAGGGCGGGGGCGCCGTTCGAGCGACCCGGTCCCCTCCACCGCAGGACCGGGTCGGGCTGGGCCCGGCCCGGCGGGTGGGGGTCCCGCCGAGCCGGGGTGGTGTAAACTGGGGTAGGGCGCGCGGCTTGCGCTCGTTTGCCGCCCCCTCCCGTTTAGGTTACTGTTTTTTTGGTCCCCGCCTCCCTCCTCTCCCCTCCCTCTCCTCTTTCCCGCGCCGCGTAGAAGGACCCTCCTCTCCCCGCCGCGCACACCTCGACGGGTGCGTAATTTCTTTGCCCTGGGAAGGGAAAGAAATTCACGCACCCGTCGAGGTGTGCGCGCGCGGCCGCGGGGAGGAAGGAGGGTCCTTCTACGCGGCGCAGGAAAGAGGAGAGGGGAGAGGGAGAGTGAGAGAGGGGGGGCAGGAGGGAAAAGAAAAAAACGGTGGGCGGCGCCAGCGGCGGCAAACGGAACGGGCAAGCCGCGCCCTCCCCACCTACACCCGCCCCGCTCGGCGGGCCAGGGACTCCGCTGCCGGCCGGGCCCAGCCCGACCCGGTCCTGCGGTGAGGGGACCGGGTCGCTCGAACGGCGCCCCCGCCCTCCCGCGCCCGAGCAAAAGAGAGAGGGGACCGTTCGGCGCCGCAGAGCATTTTCGAGCTCCGGCAACGCTGGAAGCCGGCAGCGCGCGGCGCCCCCTCGCGCCCTCACGCGCCCCGCCCCCACGTCGGACATGCCCACACCCACACTGCGCACGTGCCTTGGGGGCCGGGAGTGCCGCCAAAGGGCGAGGAGAGGAGGAGGTGTGGGAGGGGTGGTGGAGGGGCCGAGTGCGGTGCGTGGGGGGGGACACGCGAGCGCTCTCGTCTCCTCTTCCTCTGACACACACACACACACAGCACACTCAGCCACGCACGCGCGCGCGCGCGCTGGGAGTCACCCCGAGGCGGCGGGGGCGAGTGTGGTGCGTGCGTGCGTGTGTGTCTCCGGGTGGGTGGGTCTAAACGCGCGGCGGGGCGAGCGCCTTGCGGAAAGAAACCGGGAGTGTCAAGCAATTTTTTCTCTCTCTCTCCTCACTCTCCAGTTCCCGGCTGTGCCGCTCGCCGGCAGCCCTGCTGCACATGCGCCCGCCCCCCCCTCCCGGCTCCCGCCTGGCTTCCCGGCTCCAAGTGGACGGCCGGCCGACCGGCAGCGAAGGCCCCAGCCACGGCGGCAATCCCTGGAACGGAGTGGCACCGACGACGACACTCCCAATGGCGCGCGCTCCCCACTCCCGCCGCTCCCGCCTGGCCGGCCTGGCGGGCGGCGCCCTGCTCCTGGTCGCCCTGGCCCTGCTGGTGGTGGGGCCGGCGTCTGGTGGGCGGGGCGGGGCGGCCCTGGTCCAGGGCGCCCGGGTGGAGCCCGCCCAGGCGTCGGCGGTCGACGCACCCAGCGCGCCCGCCGCGCCCGCCCGGCCTCGTCGCCGACGGCCGCCAAGCCGGCCGCGGACTCTCAGCACCACGCCGCCGCCGCGGAGCCGGCCGTCTGGGTGGCTTTCCCCGTGAAAGAGCTGCCGCACGATCCGGCCGCCTTCACGCAGGGCCTGCTCTTTGAGCGGTGGTGTGGTGAGGGCGGGGGAAGGCCGCAACATGAGGTGGATGACGAAAAGGCGCCGCAGCAACCTCGTCCGCCGGCGCCGCCCTCCTCCTCCTGCCGGGACGTGTTTGGGAGTCGACGGGCATGAATGGGGAGAGCACGGTGCGGGCGGTGGATGTGGGGACGGCAGGGTTCTCGCGTCCGCGGCCCTGCCAGCCGAAGATTTTGGGGAGGGCCTGGCGCTGGTGCAGCCCTCCTCGCCGCCCTCCGGCCCGCCGCGCCTCCTCCAGCTGACGTGGCAGTCGGGCAAGGCGTACTGGCACGACGCGGCCGCGCTGCGGCGCGCGGCGGGCGGGGAGGGCGGTAGCGGGGCGGTCGCGGCGGCGCCCGGCGGCAAAGGGCGGACGGAAACAAAGACGCCCCTGGGCGACGGGTGGGGCGTCACCACCGCCCCTCCCGCCACCCCCGGCGCCCCGCCGCCCCTCATCCTGTCGGACGGGTCGTCCACTCTGACCTGGGTGGATTCCGGGTCGCCGCGCCTGCCCGCCCTGAGAGAGGTCCGCGCTGTGAATCCCAAGGGAGCACGACAGCGATGAAAGAACGTGGGAAGTCAGACAGTCCCATATTACCGGGGAAGCTTCCGAACAAGGGCCGTGGTGCGCTGCAGCCTGCGGAGAAAGTGGAGGGAAGGAGACTGGCCGAGGGGAATCTGTTTCAGCAACCCAGGTTCCGGACACAGAGCCGGTCAGACCTGCAAAATGCGCTGAGACAGATACGGCAGGCAGCGCATAGGAATAGGAAAACATCCCTATCCTGAGCAACGACTGCGCGTCATTACCCAAGGCAGGAGCCCAGTGCGGTAGTTCCGCACGCTGGGATCTGTCCGGGGGGCACCGGGTGACCGGTGTTCCTACCGGGATTCGATCTCTGGCCGCAAAAATCATTACAAGCGAATAATTTGTAACGCAATCTGCAGTTTTTGGTAGATATGTCTGGAGCGTCAAAAGAGAGCGTTAATCTTGACGTGCGTGATAAAGGCTTTTGCATTAAAGCCCAAGCCGAGGATTTTTGATATTAAAATTGCTATATGCTTGCCCATAAGGTTAAGCGCGAGAAAGTGAGGGCAAAATTTGATTCCGGACTATTGAAAATTGCCGTTGCTCTTAAGGATACTTTGCATAAAAATCGTAAAATGAAGGCCAGTAGGCTTATGCCAACAAGGAGATCTGTATATTAGGCAAAGAGATTGGCGGTAATTGGGCACATGTGAAAATAGCATCAACTTCAGGATTTATTATCTCTTCAGCTGATGCTATTTTATATATTGCTAATAAGAGCGAGAAGCGATTATGGTCTTAATATCTTCTTTTAGATAGGTGTTGGTATAATTAAAGCTGGGCTCGGCCAAATTGCGCTGAGATAGACGCCCTTTCCCCTATCTAAAGCTTTCATTAGAGTTAATTCAAGAACCACATATGCCCCCGCTACTGCAACGACCGGAGCTAAGGTTCCACCTGAGGCCGTAATAGCGGCACCTCCAAGAGCCATAAATTTAGCGAGAACCTCTCCGCCTGCTAAAAAATCTTTCATGGCTGGCTCTGGTATTACGAAGTGATATCCCCACAAAAATGCCTGAGCGGTTATGACTTGCTTTTTGTTGGCAGCTTTCATTAAGGTCTTGCCCATAAGAGGGTCCTCATCTTCAAAAACTGGAGACTCCAAACCACTCTTTTTTAAACTTGTAATAATACCTTCTTCAAACTTTTTTCTAAATTTTTTGTCTTCTTCCAACTTTTTTTCATATGCTTTGGAAAAATCTTCAAAGTAGCTCATTTGAAATCTCCTTTCAAAATATCGGATTGGGTAAGATACTATTGTTAGCTGAATAATGTATAGACATTTTTGGAATCGAATTGAGGAAATGTTTTAAAACTTACTAAAAACAATTATATGTCACCTTGTGGTATTGTCAAGAAGGGTTTTATAATATTTCAACTGGAAATGGGCTGTTTTAAGATCATCTGTTTATTTGAAAGCCAAAATATCAGGTGAATTAATCGGTGGCCCCGTACGGGCTGTTCCAATTGAAAATGAAAAGGTATAATGAGGTGATAGAAAAAGGCTTTAACTTAATCGACGGTTTATCCCAATCTTATTGAGGAATCATTTTTGTATCACCAGCGTTCGGTTTTACTTCAAAATATCCTCGTCGAGAATTTGATCTCGAACTTGTTTACCCAAAGTATAGTATAAAATCCACCAGCTTTGTTTTTAATACTAGATTGTATATTAGGGGATTTTAAATCCTGTTTGGTTCCGGCTTGTCCGGGTTAGGTTTAAGTATACACCATTTTAGAGTAAAGTGCGATTTTGGCTATGATGCTATCCTCCTCCCTCTGGTGAAATATTGTGGATTTGCAGTTCTAATCTCTCCTTTATTGATTTTTATTAAAAAAATAGCGGACAGTAGAGTCGAGGATAGGCGCGGTAGCATAAAGCCCCGTTTCCCATCCCCGCTCATCAAACCGGACATGCGGAGCTACCGCATCCGGCTTTCCGACTGGCTTCTCCTCATGGCACACGCTGGACGGCAGGTCTTATCGGCCTTGGCAGCATTACTCCAAGTTCTCCGAACACTCGTTCCGAAGGATACCGACGGATGCCTCGCGAACGCACCTTATGCCGTTCAACCAGAAAACGTCTGACGCGGTTGTATACATTCCGTTCCACCGCACGATACGCAATCATCGTCGTGCCATAGCAAAAGTAAGCGCACCAACCCCGCAAAAGCGAATTCAACCGGGCTCTTACATCCGGCCATGCTCCCTTCTCACTGGGTCGTAGAACCGCCCCGACCTTCTGCTTTAAGCGACTTACGCTGATCTTTGATGGGCTTGCACCAAGGTAACAGGTTCCGTCTTTCTTGAACGTCATCCGGCCAAAGGTGTAGCCCAGAAAGTTGAAGGTCTCTTTCCGGCCGTCCCGTATCACGGTCTTGGTTTCGTTCAGCCGCAGACCCAGACGCTCCATCACTGCAGCGGTCCACTCCCGGGCCTGTTCAGCCTTACCGCGACTCAGGATGACAAAGTCGTCGGCGTAGGATACCACATGCGCCCGAAAGACCTCATCACACCCCTGCATTCGCCAATATTTCAGAAAACGGTTCATGTATACGTTGGCCAAAAGCGGGCTGATCACACCCCCTTGGGGCGTGCCACAGGTGCTTTTACGACCGCCTGTGATCTTTCCCCCTCTGCCTTTACCGGCATCATGCACGACCGGTGTTTTCAACCAAAGTTTGATCAGGCGCAGTACATTACGGTCCACAATCCGTCGGGAGACACACTGCATCATTGCCTGATGGGGTATCGTATCAAAATACTTGGATAAATCCGCATCCACAACGTCTGTGTACCCCTGTTTCAACAGGTGATGAACCTGTCGGATCGCGTCTAACGCACTGCGCTTGGGTCGATAACCATAGACATTAGGTTCCAGGTCCGCCTCGAAAATCGGCCCAACGACCAGTTTGGTGGCCGTTTGAACCACCCGATCACGTATGGTGGGGATGCCCAGTGGGCGTTCCCCGCCCCCTGGCTTCGGAATCATTACCCTTCGTACCGGTTGCGGTCGATAGGCCTTGGCCCGAAGCTGTTCTCTGATCCCGGCCAACCACTTCGCTACGCCTTCCGACGCGATCTGATCGAAAGAAACCCCATCTATGCCAGGTGAACCGCCGTTGGCTCTGGCCAACCGATAGGCATGAATAAGAATATCTTGCCGATAGATCTTGTCATACAGCACATAGAAGCGAAAGTCCGGTTCCGACTTCGCCTTGAGATAAAGCTTTCTCTGGAGATTCCGAATCTTATCAGGTGTTTTCAGGACCATGTCCAATCACCCTATCTCGTCTCGGTCAAAAGCATACCAGAAGTAAGGGTCCTTTCCTCCACCGGCATTACCCGGCTTCAACGGTCGTACGACCCTCTCCGACTCCCGCCCTGACCAGTACCTCAAGCACTGTTGCGGGTTGCGACCCCGCGTCAGGGACGGGTCTCCCACGGTACTCAAACCACCTTCCTGACATGCTGTCCTCATTACCCCGGTAGATCAAAATGGGTTCTTATGGCGGTTAATTCCCCATCTTGCATCGGCCTTCCCCGAATATTGGGCGGGTCGGCATCTACAACTGTCCTTTCGGGGCCTTCTCAAGGTTCACTCGCGTTACGGCCTGTCAAGTTGCTGCAGCCCTTACGGCTTACATTTGTCCCTGAGGCTTCAGCAGGAAGGTCTCCCTATCCCACTGCCCAGGTAGCTACCGGGATGAACCGTCAATTTCCCGGACGGGACTTGCACCCGTTGGTGATTTGCGCCTTCGTGGCGCACCAACATATAGTGGTCCGCCTTTTATTTTATTTTTAAGATATCACGGTATATCTTAAAGTAAAACGATGAATTTCAGTGCTGTGTTGATTACATAAAAATTTGATTTGCAGACTTTTAATATACCTTGCCAGTATCATAACTTACTGAAAATGTTAGATTTAAAATGGATATCATAAAAATATAGGTGATGTCAAATGTTCAGATATAGCAGAAAGCACCCACCGGAGACCAGGGAGCCGGAAGTGATGATATCACAAATTTTTAATGGCTATTCGTAGTTCCAACTTTGTTAGAGAGGCATCCAAAATTGAAATCAGAACCGTTTTTCTACCTGCCTCGCATATCAGAAAATCAAAATTATAAATAATTGAGTTAAACGATTTCTACTTCGGTTGTATAAGATATAGCCCGACAAATAGTATCCGCTACAGGTGAATGGGCCTCAGCCCACTTGACAATCTTCCGCAGCTTTTCTTCTGGTACTCCTCCAGCTCCTAAACGCACAGTTACTGTCATATCCATAGGTCCTGGATGGATAGAGCTATCAATACCAAGTGTGCCTCGTGCATCTGAATCATAATTAACAGTCACTTCAAGTGTATTTAGCTCTATACCTTCGCGGGCAGCTTTCATTGCTATTACAGTAGCATCGCAGGTTGCAAGTGCAACCCTAACATACCATCCTGGTGATGTTGCGGAACCTTCTCCGCCCACCTCGGGAGGCATATCGGTAGTAATCACCTCTCCCTTTGGACCCTCTACACGAAATTTAAGACCGCCTTCTAAGACTGCTGTAGCAGGGGGATTTTTTATCCGGGCAAATTCTGGGTTTTCTGTCAAAAATCCAATAGCTGCTTTTAAAGAATCTCGAATATTTTCAGCAGTCATTTAATAGCCTCCTTTCATAATAGTTAGCCAAGAATTTAGTTTTTTCTATAATCTGCAGCTGATATCAACTACCGATACATTTGAGACTATCTCTTTCCTGCATCCCTTGTGATATTCATCATAATCACCTCCGAAATTGACGGCTTCAGCCCTTGTGACAACTTGCCAAAATCATAACTCACTGAAAATGTTAGATTTCAAATGGATATCACAAAAATTCAGTTGATGTCAAATGTTCAAATATATAGCAGTTAACGTCTACTATACTCGGAAATCGGGATTGAGCATACCTGATATTTTCATAGTCTTTAATTATTTCAATTTTGCTGGAGATAGTACACTATTCACATTCTCTAAAAATTTGCGTATTAATAGTTTCTTCTTGTGTATTTTTTCTCTGAAAAAACGGATCAGAACGAACGTATAAACTCACCAATTCGGTCTACTGCTTGCTGTGCTTCGGGAAAAAGTGGAGCCATTGATTGCCAGACATGAATCATTCCCGGCCATACTTCCAATGTCACTTTAACTCCGGCTTTTTCAGCTTTCTCAGCAAAACGAACAGTGTCATCAAGTAAAATTTCAGCATCACCGACTTGCATTAAGAGAGGTGGTAAATTAGTTAAATCGCCATAAAGAGGAGACGCTAAATGTGTACGAGGATCTTGGCCAGCGAGATATAGCTCTGCATGTTGTTTTAGATGGTTTGGTTTACAAATTGGGTCAACTGAAACACGAGATACAATAGATTTACCAGTTACCGCCAAGTCTGTAAATGCAGAGAGGGTAACTCCAGCATCTGGAAGTTTATGACTATCAGCTTTCAATTTTAACAACGTCGATAAAGTTAAACCTCCGCCGGCCGAATCACCACCAATGAAGATTTTTTTTGCTTGATTCTCTCCGTCCGGCCCATTATTACACATCCATAGATACGAAGTTAGAGCGTCTTCTAATGCTGCCGGAAATGGATTTTCTGGTGCCAATCTATAATCTATATTTAGTATAGAACATTCAGATACTTTAGAAAGCCCTTCAGAAAGTGGACGTATAAAATCTAAACCCCCTGCTGTGAAACCGCCACCGTGAAAATATGCCATTCGCCTATTCGGTTTTGCTTCTGACGTAATAATCCATTCAGCAGGAACTCCTCCTGCATTTACCTTTATTACTTTGGTTGTATCTGAAATAGGAAATAAGCTGGTACTCATTCCCGAGCGAAGAGTCTCCAAATCAAACTCCTCAGCCATTAAACCTGATGTTTCTGCCCAATCTTTGACAGCTTTTAGGGTTTCTTTAAATGCCTCTGTCGCCATTTTTTTAACCTCCTTGCCTTTAAGAGTTCAGCAGATTATTTCCTAATTCCTGCAAGCCCTCCAAAATGAGGAATCCTCGCTGTAAAACAGCCTAAGCCTGAGTGCAATACATTGAAAACTAATCTTTTTAAATTAAAGTTGCGATATCCAATGAATCGTAACAAAATTTGATGGATATCGAGCCTTCATGTATCTTGCCAGATCACCAACTATCAATTTTTCGTCAAATATTGCAGATACTTTTTGGATACATGCACCCGATCGAATCTGGGATTTAAATGTCAAATCGAAATCAAAAAAATGGGATTTTGAGTACCAAAAAGGGCAAATTCAGATTGCCAGATTCACCCCTTTTTGTTGGGATATAATTTGTAAATCACAGGTGTTTAAAGTGCTTAAATTTTTGTTTTCATCGGAGCTCATGCGATCTATTGCTGAAGGTATACGTTACAGTATCTGACATTTTTTGTGCCTGATTATTTATCATATACCTTGGAGGTATCACCGGTTTTGTACCAGATTCCATAACCACAATATCTTGTACAGGCCGCCAATAGAAAATATTTGGAATTGTAATATCAGTCCTCAATGCTGATTTTTAGTTGATCAAAATATTTCTCATCCACATCTTGCTTGGCTTCTATTTCCGAAATTATAACCGCATGCTGCTTTACCAAACGCTCTGTTAGACCGTCGGACAAACTCGGAATTTTTGCCTACTACGGAGTAACCCAACGAGCACTATTACCATTTAACTGACTGAATCGGGATGTCGCTGAGGATCGGGTTATACATGGTATCAAAGGTGCCGCCGGTTGAGATATGTCCAACCGCTTTTTCAGGGTTGGACTCGATATCAACCGGATTACCAGCTGCATCGACCACCTCACCCTCGTCGTTCACTAAAACAATGCCGGTCGGCGTGGTTCCGGTGCCCTCCTTGTCGTAAGGGCGGCTGACGATGATCTCACCAACCGGTATGATTTCGCCGGCAGCATTTTTAACGGTGCCATCTGATCTGAATGTAAATGGTACGTTACCGGACTCTGAGCCAAACACGTCTTTTCCTAAATTGTAACTCTGATCGAGCACAATTTTTCGATAGAGTCTGATGTTGTTCTTCATCGTTTGCTGGGACGGATATAGCAGACTGCCTTTAATATAGCTGTTGCGTGTCTTTTCGTCCTGATCCAGATAACCGAGAGAAGCTACATAAGAGCCCATGACCTTCTGGCGGTCAAACAGATGCGCACGGCGCTCAGCAGCGGCCATGTTCTTGAGCAGGTCATCATCAAAGATCGCGCCTATTGCGTGTGTCAAATCTAGTGACTTCTGATTGGCGGCCGAGTATAGCTTGAGCTGATCGGCTACTTCGCCGGGCATGATACCGTAAAGGTCGGCACCGACAACAGCGTGATAAAAATAGCCTAGCTCGCCCATCGACGCCCCTGAGTTCATATAATCCTGCAGACGGCTGCGCTGTGGATTCTTTGAATCGTAGGCCCCATAGTCCATTTCACGCCAACCAGCCTCTGCCGTCAGTTTTCGCTCAAAAGACCAGACGGAATCCACCGTGTTGCCGACTTTTCCGTGACAGCCAATGCATTGCATCAGCTCCTCGGTGGTCTGCGGTCGTAACTCCCCGCGCCTATCTTCGATGAAGGCTGCGAGCAGCCAACCGGCATTGTTGTCAACCCAGCCCCGGCCTTCGTTCCCGATGACAAAATCGTCGTAATGTGCGTCTTCGTCGATGTCATCGATACCGACTTCTTTCCATTTGTACATATAGCGCAGCTCCTTGACCCGGCGTGAGCGTGTACCGGGGAACTCGTACGTCACGGTCTTGTTGTCGACAACGCCATCGACCTTTTCGCCGAGTTCACCATCCGCATTGAGATCCACATAATGCAATGGGTGCGCAAATTCAGTCCCCACCGGAAAAAAGCCGCGCACTACCTTTTCTTTAGAAGCATCGCCGTAATAGTGGGTTTCTTTATATGACCGGTTCTTGATGTTCAGTTCGAGAAGATCGAGGTTTTTCTGATAAATTTCCTGGTTGAAATTACCTTTTGCGCTCCTGAAAGGCCGTGGCAGCCGGATGTAAATTCCGCTCACGCTGCCCGAAAGCGGCGTAAAAATGCCGTAGGGGAAAAAGTTAATGGCGCGCCAACCTGTAAACGCCTCTTTTTCGTCCCGAACAAAGCCGTTCGCATCGACAAAGCCGTGGGTGCCACCGCTTGTCGGGTCTTTTGCACGGAAAGGAAAAAGATGCGACGGGTTCAGTGCCGGAAACAAAACAAATTCAGATGATTCCCTATTGAGCCACTCAGAGTTGGCTGTGGGGCGCACTTTTTCGAAGGCCGGCTGCCAGTTGTCCCTGCGAACATAGGCAACGTCTTCGCTGTCTGGTAGTGCGATGCCTTCCTTTTGCAAGCGCTCTGAGATTTCCTGGGGAAAAATGGTGTTGCGCCATAGCACTTTGTTCAGATCAGGCGAAGGAAAGCTGTAAAGGACTTGATCCTCTCCGAGCGGAAAAGCGTTGCCATGCTTTATTTTCGCAAGGTAGTCGGTATGACAGTAAAGACAAGCGTTCTGAGTTCCGTAACTGGTTTCAATCCAGCATTGTGCTGGAATCGACGGCTCTTCGTTATAAGACGGCTTATAAGGCGCGCCGGTGCGCTTTAAAAAATCTTTGGGAGCGACACCCTCATGGAAATCAGCCATGCGTATGGCATGAGCAGTCAACCCCTTTTTATGCAAGGCTTCTCGTGCTTGGCGTGTCGGATCAAGCTCCCCTTCTTCGGCTACCAACACGTTTGCACCGCTGATTACCACAGCTAACAGGATAATTTGGGCTTTACGCATGAATGTCATATTTTTTCTCTTTTCCCCTTTTTGGTGGTAAATGCGGCTGGCATCATTATTTCTCAAAAAATCGAAATGATTGCCCAATCAGCAGCGTAAGACTTAATTCATAATAAGTTCAACTAGCTGCGTCCGATAATAATTCGCTTTTTATGGTCGATCTCTGTAAACACCTGCAAATCGGAGGTTTTCTCAAAAAGATTTAAGCTCAAAATCCGTAAGATATTTCAGAATCATAACCCAAACGAGGGGTCTGCCCTTCCAGCGACCTCTTTCTTGGTTATAGATTCGTAAAAAAAATTCCTCTGGGTACAAACATTTGGTTTCGCCTTCAAGAACATTACTTGCAATAGTGCATCGTGGTTCATGTCCTTTGGTTTGAGAAAGCTGCAAAAGTTATTATTATTTTTTAGAAATTATGCTGACTCCCTTTATGTTGTGGCCGGTCTTTTGCTCTGCCAACCTTTGATAATTGAGAAATAAATGCAAAATCCCAAAAATACAGATACAGATGTAACCCCAAATATTTAGAAGGTCCGTAAATCTGGGTAACAATATATCGAATTCGAAGTAATTTCAGATATTAAAATGATATTATTACCCCATCTAAACTAAATATAGCACAAAACTGAGTGTTTCGAGTCCAAAACCAATGGTTTTTCATCTCCTAATTCAATGCTTTTAGAATCAACTTGAACCAACTAAAAATCTGCTGAATGCCGAAGATCAACCACCGGCTTCAGGTCACATCATCGATATTCGGTCGACATGTTTTGTTCTCAGCATCCGCATCCTTGACATCTCGCCGCCATTTGCGAAACACCGCTATAAAGGGGCCGCTCCACAAGATAACGGTGATGACGCCGAGAACGGCGCTCACCGGGCGCTGAAAGAAGACCGTCAAATCCCAGTCGCTTTTAATCATGCAGACCATAAAGCTGTCTTCCAGCAGGCGGCCCAAAACGATTCCCAAAATAGCCGGGGCAACCGGAATATCATTGGCCTCCATGAAGTATGCCATGATTCCGCAGACGAGCATGACGCCGACATCGAAAACCGTATTGTTGATGGCAAAAGAACCGACCATGCAAAACATTAAAATGGCGGGCATGAGCATATTACGGGGCACCCGCAGCATCTGGCTGCCGGCTTTAATGGCCATGACGCCAAAGGGGATCAAAATCAGATTGGCGAGAATGAAGGTGACATAGACGGCATATAGAATTTCAGGGGTTTGCTGAAAAATCATCGGCCCGGGTCGCAGGCCCTTCATAAACAGCACTCCGATGACAATGGCGGTAATGGAATCTCCCGGTATGCCAAAGACCAGGGCCGGAACCCAGGCACCGCCCAACGCGGCATTGTTGGCCGTACCCGCGTCAACGATTCCTTCTATGTGTCCCGTGCCGTATTTTCCAGGTTCCTTTGAAAATTTTTTACTGACCGCATAAGCAATCCAGGCCCCGATATCGGCGCCCGCACCGGGCAGTATGCCCACGAAGGTACCGATTAGGCCGGACCTGGCAATGTTGAGCTTGTATCGTTTTAGGGTCTTAAATATCCCTGAAAACATTTTGCGGGTTTGAACACCCGTGACATCATAGGCGCAGTCCTCCGAAGATACATTGCGCATCACCTCGGAAACGCCAAACATGCCGATCATAGCCGGAATGAACGTAAACCCGTTGAGAAATTCCGTGACACCAAAAGTAAATCGGGGATATCCCAGGGTAATGTCTACGCCGACCTGAGTCATGGCAAGCCCGATCAACAGCGAAATGAGACCCTTGAGCAGGGATCCTTTGGTCACCAGCACGGAACAGCTCAGCCCGATGCAGGCCAGCCAAAAATATTCAAATGAGGTGAACTGCATGGCCACCTCGGCCAGCATGGGGGCTAACAGAATGAGGATAATGGCACCGATCAGCCCACCGATGGCCGCCACCGTGACATCGACGCCCAGGACGAACCCGGCCTGTCCTTTCTGGGTCAAGGCATAGGATTCATCCACATAGGCGGCTGAGGACGGGGTGCCGGGAATGCGAACCAGCGCTCCGGGGATGTCACCGGCAAAAATTGCCATGGCTTCCATGGTAACAATGGCCGCCAAAGCCGGAACCGGGTCCATAAAAAATGTAACCGGCACCAGTAGGGCCGTTGCCATGGTCGCCGTCAGGCCGGGAATCGCCCCGACAAACAGCCCATATAGAGCTGAAATGGCGATGATCATCAATACATACGGTTGAAAAATCAAGGCGGCGGCAGTCAGAATGTTTTCCATAAAGTTACCAGCCCCACAGCCCCCACGGCAAGGGCACCAGAAGTACTTTAGCAAACAGGAGATAGATGATCAGCGTTACCCCAGTGGACATCACAATGCTCGAGATGGTTTTTACCTTCAGCCATTTCATCAGGATCAGCAGGACCGCAAAGGAAAAAATCAGAAAGCCGATGGTTTCGGCCAGAAAAATATAACAGACAATCGTTCCGAGCACGAATAGCATGTTGAGCAAACCGGAAAGCGTCAGGGTACCTGTGTCGAATTTTAGCAGTTTTTCACGTTGCCGGAACCCCTGAATGACGAGCCCGATCCCGCAAAAAATGAATAATACGGCCAGAACGGAAGGAAACAATGCCGGCCCCGGGTATCCGTTGTCCAGCGATGGAAAACTCTGGACGTGCCATAGCACGACAGCGGCAAAAAGGATCAGAAACAGTCCGATGGCCGTATTACTCACTCTCATTGCAGTCCTACTTTGTCATATTTGATTTTACTTCAATTCTCTACTTCGCAATACCGGCGGCTTTCATGATCTCACCGTTATCTTTGTCGGCCTGAGCAAGTGTTTTTGCGAAATCGGCCGAGGGCAGCCAGTAGATACCGTAACCGCGGTTCTTCATGAATTTGATGAAATCATCGCTCTTGACAACCGATTCAATGGCTTTTTCCAATACGGCAACGATCTCGGACGATGTGCCGGCCGGGGCGGCAATACCGCGCCAGGCGCCGCAGGTCCAGTCGATGCCCAGTTCTTTGAGGGTCGGAACATCCGCAAACTTGGGATCTTTTTCAGCGGCCATTATCGCCAACGGTCTGACTTTACCGGCATCGATTAAGGTGGCTGCTTCGGGCAATGAGCAGGTGCTCATGTCAATGCCGCCGGCCATCAGGTCCTGTAACGCCGGTGCGGCACCTTTGCTGGGGATCCATTTAATGGCGGTCGGGGGCAGGCCGATAGCTTTGAGCCAGCCGGCCATGGCCAGATGCCAGATGCCGCCCTGGCCGGTGCCGGAAGCCGTCTGCTTGCCCTGGTTTTCGCGAACATAACTTTCAAGATCCTGATACGTTTGCCAGGATGATTTCGTAAGCACATTGATGCCGGCCGGATCGAAATTCACCATGGCGATTGGGGTCATGTCCTTGTAAGTGACCTCGGTCAAACCCATCCAATGCATCATGGTAATTTCCACCGTCGGCATACCGATGGTATAGCCGTCCGGTTTGGCTGTGGCCATGGCCGTATGACCCACCGCACCACTTCCTCCGGTCCGGTTGACGACATTGACGGGAACGCCCAATTCTTTTTTGAGCAGGGTGGCGATGATTCGTGAAACCGCATCCGTCCCACCACCGGCACCCCAGGGGCAGATCAAGGTAATCGGTCGCTTGGGATAATCGGCCGCCACTGTGTTTGTCAGTCCAATGGTTAAAATCGTTGCAAAAACAGCCGCTACAAAAATAAAACCTTTTGATTTCATAACTCCCTCCTTTTTTTTGTTATTTCGGTTGCAGGTTGCATCCAATCGTAAATTTCAAAAGCATCGGGCAGATCGCCGGGTGAGCCGGCACAAAAAGTCATTGCTAAAATTTTCACTCGTGCTACAAACATGCATTAGAGGAATTTGATGGACAAATATCGAACAAGAAAGGGCGAAGGACGAAGTCGCTACGCGCCGTCATTACTTCCCGGATTGTATCCTTAGATATTTATAATCGCATATGTTTGTCAAGTGAATAAAAAAGGAGAGTCAAAATGCCTGAATATCTTGAGCGAGAAGAATTGGACGCGCTACTGGCCTGGCCGACACCCGCCATATCCAATGCCGTCGAGCTGTTCAACATACGGGAACGCAATGAAGGTTTCATGCTCCCGCAGATCAAGTGCCGATTTCCCCACATGACGCCGATGATCGGTTACGCAGTCACCGGCATGATCAGTGCCGACTCTCCTGAGGGCCCCCGTGTTTCACCGATGGATTGGTGGAATGAAATCCGGAAGTATCCCAAACCGAGGGTGGTCGTGCTGCATGACATCGATAATCCGGTTGTCGGCTCCTTCTGGGGCGAGGTGAACGCAAACATTCACCGGGCCTTGGATTGTGTCGGCACGGTAACCGACGGCTCGGTGCGCGATCTGGACGAGGTGGAAGCATTAGGATTTCACTTTTTTTCGAGTTGTGTCAGTGTTTCCCACGCCTACGTCCATAAGATTGGTTTCGGTATGCCGGTCAAAGTAGGCGGTCTGACCGTCAAGCCCGGTGACCTTATTATGGGAGATAAACACGGTGTCATATCCATCCCCCCGGAGTTAGCAAAAGATGTTCCGACCGCGGCGCAAATGGTCGAAGACTGGGAACGGCGCATCATCAATTTCTGTAAATCTGAAGAATTCTCTTTGGATGGACTCGAGGAACGCTATCTGTCCCCCAGACCGGCTTGGCCGCCCCGGTAAAATTCTTCCCGAAGCATTACAGGACCGCGTCATTTAAGTAGTTATGTGATTTGGGATTTTAGTGCTCACATGGGAAAGCAAATCGCTTCTATCTGAACCATCTATAGCCCAGGGCTGCCATTCAACTCACTTAACACGGCCGCCGTAAACTCTTTGGTTGTCGCATTCCCACCAAGATCGGGCGTAAAGATATGATTGGCCGTGACAGCTTCAATGGCCGTCATCAACGATTGGGCCGCCTTAACTTCTCCCAAAAATTCCAGCATCATTTGGGCCGACCAGAAGGTGCCGATGGGATTGGCAATTCCTTTGCCGGCAATATCCGGCGCTGAACCGTGGACGGGTTCAAACATCGAGGGGAACTCTTTTTCGGGATTGAGATTGGCGGATGCAGCAATCCCGATACTGCCGGCTATTGCGGGCCCGAGATCGGAAAGGATATCGCCGAAAAGGTTGCTGCCGACGACAACGTCGAACCAGTCGGGATGTTGCACAAAATGGGCCGTCAGAATATCGATGTGAAACTGTGCGGTTTTCACATCCGGATATTGCTGCGAAACGGCCTTGAAACGTTCGTCCCAGAAAGGCATCGTGTGAATGATGCCGTTGGATTTCGTGGCGGACGTCAGGTGCTTGCGGGGACGGTTTTGAGCCAGTTCAAAGGCATACCGCATAATACGATCCACCCCCCGGCGCGTGAAAACGGTTTCCTGAACCACCATTTCCAGGTCCGTCCCCTCGTACATCCGGCCGCCGATTTGCGAATATTCGCCTTCATTATTTTCCCTCACCACGACAAAATCGATGTCTTGCGATGTCCGGTTGGCGAGGGGAGATTGGATACCAGGCAAAAGCTTTACCGGACGGACATTGACATATTGTTGCATTTGGCGACGAATCGGAATCAACAGACCCCATAACGACACATGATCCGGAACCTCAAAATCTCCCACGGCCCCCAGAAAAATGGCATCAAAGGCACGTAATTTATCGATGCCGTCGGCGGGCATCATCCGCCCTGTCTTTAAATAATACTCGCAGGAGTAAGGAAATTCGGTATAGGTCATGTCAAAACCGTGCTGTTTCGACAGCGCCTTTAAAATTTTAACTGCTTCGGAAATCACTTCTTTACCGATACCGTCTCCTGGAATCAGAGCAATATTATAGGTCATATTGAAAATCCTTTTTATGTTAAGCGGTTCAAAGTTAAATGTTCAGGGTTGCCGATAACCACCGAAGCGGTGGTGCTCGTATCAGGGTAGCACCTACCGATTATGCTGCCAAAACCACCAAAGAACACAAAACGTTCACCATAATTCAGAATTGCAACAATTTAAAATTCTGATTCATCTGAAATAATTCATATTCGGCCTCGCAGAAATATCGGGGAGCGGCTCAAAAAAGCGTTTAAGGATAATGCCGACTTCTTCCATATGCCGGGTTTTTAAAATTTTCGAATACAGGGTATGTCCGAAGCGAAAGTTGGCCGAAAAATAAAATGCGAATCGTTTGAAGCGTTTGATCGCCGCGACCGGATCATAATGAACTTCAAGAAGCCGGGCCAATTGAATCGCGGCATCGGCAAACATCTCCGGCTCTGGTTGTAAATCCTCTGCCAATTCGGCAAATATCCAGGGTCGCGCGACAGCCATGCGGCCGATGGCCACCCCGTCACATCCGGTTTCTAAAATCATACGCCGGCAGTCATCGCGGTCAAACACATCGCCATTGCCGAAAACCGGGATATTGACGGCCTGCTTGACCCTTCCGATGTAGGCCCATTTGGGGGGGCGCGAACGCCGGTCCGGTGCCACCCGCGGGTGAAATATCAAGGCATCGGCGCCGGCATCTTCAAATCGTGCAGCCAGATCTATCGCAATGGTAGAATCGTCCTGCCAGCCGGTGCGAAATTTGACCGTCAGCGGAAAGCAGACCGCTCTGCGCACTTCGGCCACGATTGTTGCTGCAAGATCCGGATTTTTCAGTAAAGCCGCCCCGCAATGCCGGCGACAGATCGTACTGTTTGAACAACCAAAATTTATATCCACACCGAAAAAGCCTTCGTCTTCAATTCTTCGGGCGGCATCCGCCATCTCCCGGGGATCGGCACCGAAAATCTGGCACACCAGGCGGGAGCGTTCTGCATCCCGCCACCTGAAGCAGGGTGACACAAAACGATTTTCATGGGGAACTGCCTTGGCACTGCACATCTCGGTGTACAGCAGGCCATAGCCGCCGTATCGTGAAACCAACTCCCGAAAGGCGACATTGCCGAGGAAGGTCAACGGGGCCAGGATAAGCCTTTTTGCGATGGATTTGCTTCCAATTTTTAGCGGTTGACGGAGGTATTCGGCAAGGTTATAGGTCATGCTGAGAATTTAGCAAATTTGGTCCAGGATTAAAAGGCTAATATGGGTTGAGCGGTTGAACCATAAATTCTTATGAACCTACTCAAAAAAGGCATTGGCATCGTCGGATCGACGACCATCGACAAAATCATCGCCGAGGATCATAGCTTTCTCAAACTGGGCGGGGTCACCACCTATGCCGGCATTACCTATCGCCGACATGGCATTCCGGCTTTTATTATCAGCAACATAGCTGAGCAAGACCTGGAAGTCATTCGTAAGCTGCATGCAGAAGATATATTGGTTTTCAGCGCAAAATCGGATGTCAGCACCTACTTTGTTAACTATACTAGGGGCGATATACGCTACCAGGAACTTTTGCAGCAAGCCGGACCGATTAGAATCGAGCAAATTCAAACAATTATTAACAGAGCTGACGGTCTGCATTTAGGACCGCTGCATCCTCTCGATATTGAAGCGGGGGTCTTAAAATCTCTGCACGATTCAAATCTGAAGATTTTCCTGGATGTCCAGGGATACACCCGACAGGTTAAAAACAAAAAAGTATATCGATCGGTCTCGGTTCAGATGGCAGCCGGATTAGCTCTGGCTCAAATCGCCAAAGCCAATGAATCTGAGTACCATGCTATCCTTGCTTTTTACCAAATGACATTAGCGGAGTTAATGCATTGCTTTAAAATTGAAGAATTCGTGGTTACCTTGGGCGACAAGGGCGGATTCGTCCAAAAGCAGAGTGGTGAAGCATTTCATTACGATGCAGCACTGATTAAAAAGCCGGTCGATCCTACAGGAGCCGGTGATGTATTTTTAGCGGCGTATATTGCAAGCCGATTTGCGGATAGAAAAAATATCCCTGATGCTTGCATTTATGCGGCCGAAATTGCCGCTCGGCAGGTAGCAGGAAAATACATACCCATCGATCAGCTTCGCCTGGATGAGGGTGAACGATAGAGGACAGATGTCAGAGGGCAGACGACAGAGAACAGAGGATTCTGAATACGGAATTCGGAGGGCGAAAGGCGGAAAAAAAGCAGAGGCCGCCCCAATAGGCCCTTAGGGGCCTCTATCTGACAACATGTTATAAGGAACGTAAGGTGTCAGGTGTCGGGAAAAGGAAGTATTAGATACCACTGGCCTACAAACGCCCCGTGAATTGGGAAGGTGGCAGCCCCTAAAAGCCGGACTTTCTTTCCATATTAATTATGTGATACTATGCCCGTGTGCTGCAGGTGGAATTTCGATTGCGAGATAGAATAATCCAAATAGGGGGACAACAAAGTGGCTTATTCGATTCGACGTTTAATTCCGCAAAGTTTGCAGGACAGTTTCATAAAATTGCTGTCACCATTAATCACGCTTTTTTCAAAATGGGGGTTGCGTCCAAACTATTTTACCATTGCAGGTGTCGTCATAACATCCTTTGGTGCGGCAGTTTTTATGTTGGGGTATATACGGCCGGCAGGATTATTAATTTTGTTCGGTGGTTTCTGCGATACGATTGACGGGTTGCTGGCACGCACCTCAGGCAAGGCCTCGCGGTTTGGCGCGTTATTGGATTCCACCGTCGATCGCTACTCCGAATTTATTATGTATCTGGGTATTGGTGCCTATTTTATCAATTTTAATGATTACAGTCCCGCAGCGGGTACATTTCTGGCACTGTGCGGATCGTTTATGGTCAGTTATGCACGCACACGCGCTGAAAGTCTGGGGTTTGAAGCCAAGCTGGGGCTTATGCAACGTCCCGAACGTATCGTGCTGATCGGTCTGGGGGCGCTCATTCACATTACGGCTTTAAAAATCGCCATTTGGCTGGTGGCTTTCCTGGCCAATTTTACCGCCCTGCAAAGAATCCGAAGCGCTTACAAACAAGATTCGGCTGAGCTCAAGGACGATGTTAGTTTAAAAACATAAAGGACAATTGAGAAATTAAGGAACTGAAAAAACATGAACTATGATGTCATTATTGTCGGCGGAGGGCCGGCTGGTTTGTTTTCGGCCTATTACTTGAGCGAGCATTCCGACAAAAAGGTCTTGCTGATCGATAAAGGCAAGGTCTCCCAAAAACGCAATTGTCCGATCAAATCCTATCAAGAGTGCATCAAATGTAAGCCCTGTAATATTCTCAGCGGCATCGGGGGCGCCGGTTTGTTTTCGGACGGTAAACTGAACTACATTTATAAATTAGGTAAAACCGATCTGTCCCAGTTTATGCCGCTGCATCAGGCTGAAAAACTGATCGACGAAACCGAACAAATTTTCAACAGGTTTGGCATGGACGGACCCTCCTACCCCACCGACATGGCGGAAGCCCGTCAAATACGCAAACGGGCCAAACGCTACGGCATCGACCTGCTCATTATAAAGCAGAAACATTTGGGTAGCGATCGCCTTCCCGAGCACATTACCGCCATGGCCGATTACATCAAATCCAAAGGGGTGGTCATCCACACCTCGGAGGAGGTGAAAGAAGTCCTTATTGAAAACAACCACGCGCACGGCGTGGTTACCAACCGCAAGAATTATTTTGCCGACAATGTGATTTTGGCTCCCGGGCGGGTGGGTGCGGATTGGGTCGGGGCAGTGGCTCAAAAATACGACATGGGCCTTAAGCAGCGCGGTATTGAGGTGGGGGTGCGGGTTGAGGTTCACAAAGATATTATGCAAGATCTCTGTGATGTCATCTATGATCCTACATTTTTCATTCAAACCGCGAAATACGACGACCAAACGCGAACATTCTGCACCAACAAGGGCGGTTTCGTATCATTGGAACGATACAGTAATTTTGTTTGCGTTAACGGTCATGCCTATCGGGATAAAAAATCGCAAAACACGAACTTTGCCTTTTTGTCCAAAGTGGTTTTGACTGAACCGGTTACCGACAACCAGGCCTATGGCGAATCCATCGGAAGCCTGGCTACCCTGATTGGCGGTGGCAAACCCATTTTGCAGCGGTTCGGTGATCTCAAACGGGGCCGTCGCAGCACCTGGCATCGGATTAGAAAAGGATACATCGAACCGACAATGACCGATGTCGTCTGCGGTGATATCGCCATGGCATTGCCGGAGAGGATTCTGACAAACATAACCGAGGGCTTGGAGAAATTAAACTGCGTCATACCCGGTGTGGCCAACGACGAAACCCTGCTTTATGCACCTGAGATAAAGTTTTTTGCCACCCAGATTGACACATCCAATAATTTAGAAACGAAAATAAATGGCATTTACGTGGCCGGCGACGGTCCGGGCGTAGCCGGCAATATCGTCTCGGCTAGCGCCACCGGTTTGATACCGGCCAAAGCCATTATTGCCAAAGGCTGAACGGGGGGCACCTGAATAAGCCAGGATTTATTTCTCCTACGATTGATATTTTTTTAATATTTTTATATATTTAAATAATTTAAGTATATTAATCTAAAGTTTTACTTCATTAGAATCTCCTAAACGCTGCAAACCATCTAAACCACCTTCACAAAGGGCTTCCCTTCGCCGACCACCTGCCCTACCCTGGCTGCCGTCTCAATGCCGGCTTTCTTCAATGCCGCCGGCAGATCATCGGCCTGGGCTGATGGTAGCGACAGCAAAAGTCCGCCGGAAGTCTGGGGATCAAACAATAGTTCTTCTTCTTCCGAAGATCTGACGTGAACCATCTCCCAGGAGCTTTCCGCCAGTTTCCGGTTGGCCTGATTGCTGCCGGTGGTCTCGCCCTGCTGATACATCTTGAGCGCATTGGGATAAAACGGCAGCTGCTCATAGCCCAACTCAACTTGCACGCCGCTGCCCGCTGCCATTTCAAGGGCATGGCCCAGAATACCGAACCCGGTGATATCCGTGCAGGCATGAATCTCATATTTTAGCGCCGTCTCAATCGCCTTCGCGTTCAGGGCGGCCACCAGGGGCAAGACGGCTTCAAGATCCGGGTAAGGAAGTTTGCCGGATCTCCCGGCGTTGAAAAGGACTCCCGTGCCCAGAGGCTTGGTAAGTATGAGGGCATCCCCCGGTCGGCAGCCACGATTGGTCAGAATGCGATCGGGATGAACACGGCCTGTAACCGCCAGGCCGAATTTGGGCTCATTGTCATCCACGGAGTGGCCGCCGGCCATGGATGCTCCGGCTTCTTTGATTTTATCGCTGGCGCCGCGCAGAATTTCCTTCAGTAATCCCATGTCCAGTTTCTTGGATGGAAACATTACCAGGTTTAAAGCCGTCAAGGGTTTTCCCCCCATGGCATAGACATCGGAAAGCGAGTTTGCGGCTGCAATCTGCCCGAACCAGTATGGGTCATCCACCGGCGGTGTAATGTAATCCACCGTACTGATAAATGCAATTTCCGGGGTCAAACGATAAACAGCCGCATCATCACTGGTCTCAAATCCCACCAATAAATTCTCATCGTTGGATACGTCCAGTCCCTTCAGCGCTTCCGACAGATCCGTCGGACCGATTTTGGCCGCTCATCCGCAAGTGCGGGACAAGCCCATCAATGTCTTTTTTTTCACAAAAAACATAATAGTGCGGACAAGACCATCAATGTTTTCTTTTAAAAAAACATGACTTATTCCTTATTTATCATAGGATTTAGCTGTCGCAAATAATAAATATCGTATGAATAAAGTAAAAATCAAATCCCGAATTTCAATACATCAATATCGAGTGATTGGCTATATCAATCCACCGGTGTTTTTTTGTTTGACACATAAAACATCAATTCTCTATACTCTCTATCTCTAAAAAGATTAAATCGTGAATATTGAAAAGTTGATATATCCTATCCTTTTATTCTCGTGTTCGCGTGCTTTCATAATTAAAATATTTTGCTATCAGAAAAACCGCAATTAAACATCTAACTTTAGATCAGGAGGGAAATGATGAAATTCGCCATTATTGGTACAGGTATTATGGGACGCGGCTGGATCACCCAATGCTCGATGACCGGGCATGAAGTTCATTGTTATGACGGCAACCCGGAAATTCTGGCCGGAAGCGTCGCTGCCAGTGAAAAACTCACCGGCAAGGTGGCCAAGAAATTTAAAATCGATGATCCGAATTTTGTGTCGAATGCCGTTAAAAAAATTACGACCTATGCGGACAAAGGGACCTTTATCGAGACTGCTAAAGGCTGCGATGTCTTTTTAGAGGTCATATTCGAGGATATTAAGCTCAAATGCACGGTGCTGTCGGAATTTTTGCCCCAGCTCCCCGAAAATGTGGTGTTCTGGTCCAACACCAGCAGTCTGGATATTAACCCTATGGCCGAGGCCGGCGGTCGACCGGATCGTTCCATTATTACCCATGGGATGAATCCGGTACCCATGATGCCCGGTGTCGAGGTCGTGCCGGGTGCCAAAACCAGCGCTGAAACCGTGGAATTCACCCGTCAGACGCTGCTTGATATGAAAAAGGCGCCCTTTCTGGCACCCAATATCCCCGGATTCTGGGTCAACCGACTGCTCGTTCCTCAAATGCTGGATGCCGTTCGTCTTTTGGAACAGGGGAAAATCCGGGTTGAAGACGGCGATGTCGGCTTGAATACCAGCCTGGGACATCCCCAGGGAACGTTTAAACTCCATGATTTTGTCACCGCCCCCACCATGCTGCGGGTAGCGCTTCAAATGTACCAGGCATCCAACGATCCCCGTATGTATCCGCCCCTGACATTGATGCGCATGGTGAAAAACGGCGAATTCGGCGCCAGCAGCGGGACGGGCTTTTATGACTGGAGTGACCCCCGCAATCCCAAAGCCCGGGATTTGTCCCAGTACGTCATCGGTTCTGCTGAAGATATGACCGATGCGCTAAAATAGGTTATAGACGGGATGGTGAGAATTATCCGTAACATGTTCTCTAAATTTTATCCCAGTTTTATTCCAATCTACGGTTATATGAATTCAGGTGTCAGCACCGCCTCTGGCTGCGAGCGTCCAGCCTGATCGTAGAAGAAACTTTGATCTTGTGTTACAAATCAATGGTTTCATATGAGCGCTGCCGCTGGCCTGAAAAGCGGCCAGTCTAATCGAGAAAGAAACTGATGAACGTCGAACATCGAACGTCCAACATCGAACGTCGAATGAATGCATTCTGTCTGTTTTAAAAAAGATTTCGCGAAGCCTCCGGCTCGTAAGGGTTGCAGCGCCTACGCTTCGAAATTCGATATTCGTTATTCGATATTCTGCGGTTCGCTGTTTAACCCAGCTGCCGGCTGACATCTGACACCTGAAACCTTTTCCAAAGCCCCGGATTCCCGGGGCTTATTTTTTTCGCATCCATTCACTGGTTCAGCGTTCACCCTTCCGGGTCTGCTTTCTGGGCCTTTCTCGAAATTCATCTAATAAAATATGTGATCCTCCTCTTGAACATCCAATAAGTCCGTATTATATTTAGAGGTTATGTCTCAATATTTTCTGACAATATGTTTTTAGATAAAATCCGAATAGGGCCTAGAAGAGAATACATAATGAAAATTAAATACGGCATCACAAAGACCTTTTTATACAGCATGGTGATTCTGGCCTTTATTTCGGTCGGTCTGGCAGGTTATTCCCGGATCGTCAATGAGTATGAACGATTTAAAAGAGAAGAAACCACTTTAAGGGAAGAATATGTCAAATCTCGAGAGAACCTTATCAAAAATGAAACCGATAAAGTAATCGACTACATCGAATATAAGAAATCCAAGGCAGAAACAAGATTGAAACAAATAATCAGGAGTCGGACCAATGAAGCTTATGCTGTCGCCATCAATTTATACAACCAACACAGGGCGACCAAGAGTCCGGATGAACTTAAAAGAATTATTAAAGATGCCTTGCGACCCATTCGCTACAACAAAAAACGCGGGTATTATTTTATCACCCGTCTAGACGGTGTTGAAATCCTGTTCGCCGATCGACCTGAAATGGAAGGTCTGAATTTAATTGATATGCAGGATACCCAGGGTAAATTTGTTATCCGGGATATGATCGAAATCATCAACGAATCCGGTGAAGGATTTTATCGCTATAACTGGACCAAGCCCAATAGAGCCGGCAAAGATTTTCCCAAGATAGCATTTATCAAACATTTTAAACCATTTGACTGGTTGATCGGAACGGGCGAATATCTGGATGATGTCGTCAATGATATTCAGCAGGAAGTTCTGGCCCGTATTGAGAATATTACCTTCGACAATGACGGCTACATTTTTGCAGGTCAATGGGACGGGTTGAGTCTTTCGGGACCTGCAAAAGGTCGCAATATGATCGACATCACCGATGTGAATGGCGTCAAGATCGTTCGGGAACTGATTAAAGCTGCAAAATCAGGGGGGGGATATGTCAGCTATGTGATGCCGAAATTAAACAGTGATGTTACTTTCAATAAACTGAGTTACACCATGAAGATCCCGGGATGGGGATGGTATGTCGGTGCCGGCGTCAATGTCGAAAAAATTGAAACCATCATCAACCAGAAAAAAGCGGCATTACAGAAAAGAGTAAAGAATCATTTTTTTAAAATCATAGCCATCCTGGCAGCGGTATTGTTCCTTATCCTGCTGACTGCCAAATTCATCTCGAATCGCATGAAAAAAAGTTTTGACCTTTTTTCTGCATTTTTCTCAAATGCGGCGACCGCATCGGCAAAAATCGACTCTGAAAAATTGCCTTTTGTGGAGTTCGAATCCCTGGCTCGGTCGGCAAACCGAATGATTCAGGAAAGAAACAAGGTTGAATTGGCCCTCCGCGGCAGCGAGAGAAACTATCGCGAACTCGTCCAAAGTGCCAATTGCATTATTCTACGCATGGATACCAACGGCCGGGTCATCTTTTTTAACAATTACGCCCAGAAATTTTTTGGCTATCGCGAAGAAGAAATTATCGGGAAAAATGTCGTCGGTACCATCGTTCCCCCAAAAGACAGCAGCGGATTTGATCTAGCGGCGATGATCAAAGATATCGGCGCCAATCCTGAGCGTTATATTTCCAACGAAAATCAAAACGTCCGGCGCAATGGCGAGCAGGTTAGGGTAACCTGGATGAACAAGGTCATTTATGATGAGGAAGACAGAATTAAAGAAATCCTGGCTGTGGGAATCGATGTAACCGAAAAATGGAAGCTTGAAAAACGTCTTGCTCAAGCACAAAAAATGGAGGCCATCGGTACGCTGGCAGGCGGTATAGCTCATGATTTTAACAATATTCTGTCTGCTATCATAGGATATTCAGAACTGTCGTTAATTGATACCCCCAAAGACGACCCCATCCAAAATAATTTAAAACAGGTACTGCAGGCCGGTGGACGGGCCAAAGAGCTAGTCCGGCAGATTTTGACCTTCAGTCGCCAGCGCGAAAACGACTTACATCCGATAAAAGTCAATCTTATCGTCAATGAAGCCGTCAAGTTACTACGGGCCTCGTTGCCGTCAACCATTCAAATTCGTCACAAAATTGAATCCAATCTAACCGTTCGATCGGATGCCACCAACATCCATCAAATTTTAATGAATCTGTGCACCAATTCAAGCTATGCCATGCAGGAGAATGGCGGCATCCTGGAAATAAACCTGTCGGATGTAGACCTGAATTCTAATTTTGCCGGCCAACATCCCGGTGTAAAACCTGGAAAATTTATTAAACTCACCGTCAGTGATACGGGTTGCGGCATGTCACCGGAGGTTTTAGGGCGTATTTTCGATCCCTTTTTCACCACCAAAAAAGTCGGGCAAGGCACCGGGATGGGGCTTTCCGTGGTTCACGGCATCGTCAAAAGCCACGGCGGGGCCATTACTGTGGACAGCTTACCGGGACAGGGAACCACCTTCAGTTTATTTCTACCTGCGACTGAAGCCGCACCGATCACGCCTGAAGATAGTATACAGCTCATGGTCACCGGGACAGAGCATATCCTTTTCGTGGACGACGAAGATTTCCAGGCGGATCTCTGCAAGCGCTTACTGGCCCGGTTGGGATATCGGGTGACCACTAGAACGGACAGTCTCGAAGCCCTTGGACTGTTCCGCCAGAATCCGGATGATTTCGATTTGGTGATCACCGACATGACCATGCCCGCTATGACCGGTGATGTGTTGGCCGCAAAAATAATATCAATCCGCCCGGATATCCCGGTCATCGTCTGCACCGGTTACAGTGAAAGGATCGACAGAGAAATCATTCAAAAGATAGGCATCAAAGAACTTGCCATGAAACCTCTGGCGATGAAAGATCTCGCTGAAATGATTCGTCGCGTGCTGGATGAAAAGATCGAGCGGCCG
>CAVXXE010000022.1:0-61517 GCA_963765595.1 uncultured delta proteobacterium | reverse complement strand
CAAGCCGTCAAGGGCCCAGTAACCCCAACCCCGAAAAAGCCGGAATAATTGACCCTGTCAAACCAAAAGAAATTTTAAGGCGCTGGAGTTGACTAGATATTTCACGTTGCGAATCCCTCCAGGCCTTAAAATTTCTATTTAAGCATAAACCGCCGCATGCTGACATTCATCAACAAGCCGATTCCGATCGCAGTGGTTAAAACCGATGATCCCCCGTAACTGACAAAGGGCAAAGGCACACCAACTACCGGCATCAAGCCCATGGTCATACCGATGTTTATGATTACCTGCCAGAAAAACATGCTCGTTACCCCCACGACCAAAATGGTTCCGAAAGGTTCCCGGCAGCCCTGGGCTATGTTGAGTCCCCAGAAAATTAACATCAGAAACAAAATAACAACGATCACCGATCCAACAAAACCCCACTCCTCTGCCAGAACGGAAAATATAAAATCGGTATGCTCTTCCGGCAGGAAAGACAAGGCATTCTGGGTCCCTTTTAGAAATCCTTTGCCGGAAATCATGCCCGAACCGATGGCTATTTTAGATTGAATAATATGGTAGCCGGCTCCCAATGGATCGAGATCCGGATCGAGGAAAACCAGTATCCGGCGCTTCTGGTAATCTTTTAAAAAAAACCAAACCATAGGAACGACCGCGGCAGAGCATACTAACAGATAAATGAACGAACGCCGCTCTATTTTGACAAAAACAGTTATGGAGCCTGCGATCAGTAGGAGTAATCCCGCCGTGCCTAAATCGGGCTGTTTCAAAATCAAAACAAAAGGGATAATGGTTAGGATGGCAGGTCTGAAAAGCTCACGCAGGGTAAACCCTCTAATATGGGCGTCCTTTGAGTAATACCGTGCAAGTGCAATCATAATCGCAATTTTAGCCAGCTCTGAGGGCTGGACGGAAATAGGGCCGAGCGCTAACCAGCGTCTGGAACCACCGGCGGATTTCCCGAAAAGAAGAACCCATACCAGCAAAAAAATACAGCCTATGTAAATTATCTGACCCCAGCGATCCAGCAATTTATAGTTGAAGGAAAAAGAGACCACCATTGCAATCAATGCGGTTGAAAACCAGATGAGTTGCTTATAAAAAATGGTCATTTGCGGTGCAGGGGTTTCGGCAGTAACCGCACTGTACAGTACCAACAGGCCGGAGCATCCGATCAGAATTGCCAGACCCAACAGGCCCCAATCAAAATATTGTAAAAGTCGTCGGTCAAACATGATTATATGCACTTAGTTGTTCATTATTGACAATTTTAAGCAATTTTAAATTTTAGCTCATGTCTCGGTTAAGTTATCCAAAACTGAGCGGTTCCAGGTTTATCTAGCCACTTTCGCCTTCTTCAGCAAGCGGATCTTGGTTTTTTGCTGCCCGGTCAGCCGGTCGCTCAGCTCTCAAGAAAGTCTTGATCAATTCTGTTGCAATCGGGGCCGCTGCGCTGGAACCGTGCTCTCCATGTTCAACCAGCACGGCGACTGCAATTTCAGGCGCTGCCGATGGCGCATAGGCAATGAACCAGGCATGGGGTCTCAGGTGTGCCGGCCGTTCTTCTTCGGGTCTGGTATCGTCCTTTTTACGGCTAATGACCTGGGAGGTTCCTGTTTTCCCGCTGATTTCAATATCTGCCAGACGGCTGCTCCTGGCAGTGCCTTTATCTCCGTTTACGACTTCCCACAACCCCTTCTTCACCAATTCCAGGTTGGGTGCACTCAGTGGCACCTTGCCAATAATCTGCGGTTTGTTTTGGTACACAATACGGCCGTCAGCCATGGTGATCGATTCTAGAATAATGGGTTTGTATCTCGTCCCACCGTTGGCGATCGCCGAAGTCAAGTCCGCCATCTGCAGCGGGGTTGCCAGATTAAATCCCTGGCCGATGGCAACCGACAGCGTTTCACCTCTTTGCCATGGAATGCCGGTACGCTTTTTTTTCCAGGCCGCCGTTGGGATCAATCCCCTGCCCTCCTTGCCCAGGTTGATCCCGGTGCGAGATCCCAGACCCGCTGCTTTGGCATACCAGGCCAGTCGATCAACCCCCAGCAACTGACCTACCTGATAGAAATAAACATCGCAAGACTGGGCCAAGGCTTTGACAATGTTTACCTTTCCATGCCCACCTCTTTTCCAGCACCGGTATATACGGTTTCCGAATCTGTGGTACCCCGGGCAAAAAAATTCGGTGGATTCATCGATGACACCCTCCTCCAGGCCGGCGAGCGCGGTAATAATTTTATAGGTGGAACCGGGCGGATACTCACCCTGGATCGCCTTATTTTCCATGGGTCGAAATGGATTGGATCTCAACGAATCCCACTGTTCATGAGACATGCCGCTTGCGAAATAATTCTGATCGAATGAAGGACTGCTGGCTAAAGCCAGAATGCGGCCCGATCCCGGATCAATGGCCACTGCAGCCCCGGCAACACCTTGCAGAAGCGATTCGGCTTTTTTTTGCAAAACATGATCAATGGTTAAATGAATATTTTGACCGGGTTTGGCCGCTACCGTTTTCAGCACCCTAACCACTCGACCGTTGGCGTTGACCTCCACCTGACGTCCTCCACGTGTTCCCTGGAGATATTTTTCAAAGGATTTTTCAGCACCGAACTTACCGATAAAATCACCTCCGCGCCTTCCCGGATATTTTCCGCCGGCAAGCTCTGTGGAATTAATTTCGCTTAAATATCCAATCAGATGGGCGGCATCTTTTATATTCAAATAATGTCTCAGCAACTTCACATTGATCGCTATGCCGGGAAGGTCGTATTTGTGGGCCTCGATGGCGGCCAGGGCATTACGACCGATATCCTGTTGCAACTGGATGGGTTTATACGCAGATATACCTTTGCTGGAGGACACCTTTTGCAATAATTCCTGAGGGGGGACATCGAGATAATCGGCCAGTTTGTTGATGGTTTTTTCTACCGGACGGGCATCTTTTAAGGTGATCGTAACATCAAAAGAGGGGCGATTTTCCACCAGCACTTGATTATTGCGATCGTAGATCAGCCCCCTGGGGGGATCAATGCTCTGCAGCCTGATTCTGTTGTTGAGGGACAGGGTTAGATATTCTTCCCCCATTACAATCTGGAGATAAAGAAGCCGCAGCAAAAGAACGGTAAAGGCCACCAGCACGCATATCATGACACCGGTAATGCGTTGTTTGTACCAATCGCTATCTGCAGTTTTTAAATATTTGTCCACGGAATTTCGAAAGAATTGACATCGTCAATTAAATATTCAGTCTTCAATCAGTTAGCTTATCCTGCTCTCTGGTACGGGCATAAATCCCTTTAAAAGCGGCACCAAGACGGCTTTGCGCGTTTCTAAAAAATAATAGAAACAAAGATCCGGTGAAGATGGCCCAGAGAATTTGGACAGCGACGATTTCTATCGCATCGCCGGCAAACTGTTGTCTGGATCCCGCTATGGCAAACGCCCCTAATAAAATGAGGTTCTCAAACAACACGCCGCCGGCAACAATAAAGGCTATTATAACCAGGCGATTTCCAACCTGAATAAATCTAGTGATCCCTTTCACACCGACATACAACCAGAAATAGGTGGTCAGGTAAAGTCCGAAGGGTCCCCCGGACAGGTTGTCCATGATGAAACCTAAAAATAAAATAAAGGGTAAACTTTCACGGACCGGGCGTGAGAGGCTGAGATAAATAATAAACGGTATCAAAAGGTCGTAAAACTTGTCCAGCAAGGGTAAATAGGGCATTATCGTGGTTTGCAGAATGACGAGAAAAAGACAGGCACTGATATAAAAAAAATAACTCATGGCCGACTCGCCCAATCCTGCTTCCGAACTTCCAGGATCACAAGAACCTCTTCAAGTTTTTCAAAGTCGACAAAGGGTGTAATGATGACTTCATGAAAGATGTCAGCGTCATGTTCAATGACCTGGGACACATACCCGATACGCAGCCCTTTCGGATATACCCCGTCTAAACCGGATGACACAAGGGTATCTCCGATGCGAACGTCATTTTTGCGCAGCACATAGTCCAGCCGGCATTGATCGGTCGCCTCGCCCTTAATAACCCCCCGTGCTCTGCTTCTCTGCACCAAAGAATCCACGGCACTGTTGCTATCGACGATCAACATGACCTTGGAATAGTGTTTTGATACCTCAATCACCTGTCCGACTATTCCCTGGGCGATCACCACCGGCAACCCTCTGGTTAATCCGTCGGCTTCGCCTTTATCGATGATGACGGTTTTAAACCAGGCCGAAGGATCTCTGCCGATAACTTCAGCCGCGACAACCCGTTCAGAGATATTTCTTTGAAAGTCGATCAAATCGCGCAGGCGGACGTTGGCCAGTTCGGTCTCATGCCATTGGTTTTTGTTTTCGACAGCCTGACTCAATTGATTCATCAGAACATAATTTTCTCTTGCGACAGTTACAAGATAAAAATATTGTCGCCAGATGTCTCTTGAGAAACGGAGCGAGCGGGTAACCAGTTCCTGGAAAGGGGCAATCGCCGATATTGCGATTCGCTCAATGCCGAATGCCGAGGAACGTCTGCTGGTAACTGACAGGCCTATTATATTGACGGCAATTAAAACGATGAAGCCGACGATAAGTACCATTTTTCTGGAGAACATAGATATGCTTTGCTGCGCTCATCCCCACACATCAAGTGATGACGACTTCCCTTAACATTTCGAGATTATCCAGTGCCTTTCCCGAACCCAATGCCACGGTGGACAAAGGATCTTCTGTTACGGTGATCGGCAAGCTGGTTTCTTCTCGAAGCAGACGATCCAGGCTTTTGAGAAGAGCCCCCCCACCGGTCAGGATGATTCCCCGATCAACAATATCGGCGGATAATTCTGGTGGCGTCTGTTCCAGTGCTATTTTTACCGTCTCAACGATGGCATCAATCTGCTCTGAAATGGCGATGCGGATCTCTTCTGAATCAATAGACAGGATCTTGGGGATACCCGAAGCCAAATCACGGCCTTTGACTTCTATGGTTTCCAAATTTTGCGGATCGGGGTATGCATTGCCGATGGAAGTTTTGATCACTTCAGCCGTTCGTTCACCAATCAACAGGTTGTATTTGCGTTTGATGTATTGAATAATGGCGGAATCCATTTTATCGCCGGCAACCCGCACGGATCGGCTGTAAACAATACCTTTTAGCGAAATGACGGCCACCTCGGTAGTGCCCCCGCCGATATCAACAACCATATTGCAGGTCGGTTCCGTAATGGGAAGACCGGCTCCGATGGCGGCAGCCATGGGTTCTTCGATTAGAAATACTTCCCGGGCCCCTGCGGACTCGGCTGATTCCCGCACCGCTCGTTTTTCAACCTGGGTGATGCCGGAGGGCACCGCTACGATAATTCTGGGCCGCACAAATGTCCGTCGGTTATGAACCTTATGGATGAAATGTCTGAGCATGGCCTCGGTCACCTCAAAATCGGCTATCACGCCATCACGCATGGGTCGAATCGCCGAAATGTTTCCAGGGGTTTTACCCAGCATATTTTTTGCTTCCGATCCTACAGCCAGAACCCTATTTTTATAGCGGTTTCCTGTGCTGACCGCTACAACAGACGGTTCGCTTAAAACGATACCCTTGCCTTTGACATATACCAGTGTATTGGCCGTCCCCAGGTCAATGGCAAGATCATTGGAAAATATTCCTAAAATTCCATCTAAAAAATTCATAATACCTCATCATCGCACACTTGGCTGTGCCGGTTTGTGAATTGTCAAATCTCCAGCAATAAGGAATTTCCTGAACGTTAAGCGTTCCGTTTCATAAATTTTGTCGCTGGGATACGTATAAACTCTGTGGTGACGTAAGTTTGGTTCGCCGGGAGTCAATCTTTTACAAGTCTGGAAAAGAATTTCGGATCTTAAAGAGCAAAACCAATATAATAGAGATATATCAATAAATTACTATCAAAAAACAATCATACCATTACATGAAGAAATAATCATTAAAAAAATGCTGTTGTTAAAAAAAGAAATCCAGAACCTTTGAACGCCTATAAAAAAAGTGTTTTCATCACCGCATCATGCAGTTTGGGCCTGAATGCTTTAATCGCTACATTGTCACGGGACGGATGGACCCGGTTGGTCAGCATGATGACAATAATTAAACGATCCAGATCCATCCAAAAAGAGGTTCCAGTGAAACCCAGATGACCCACACTGTTTGCAGAAAAACAGCTGCCGGCGCTTGAGTTCTTCAAAGCCGGTGCATCAAAGCCAAGCGCCTTGTCGGTATTCGGCAATCGTCTGAAAAACAACCGGACGATTTCCGGTTGAAACAGGTTATCCGGACTGGTCCCGTGATACGCAGACAAAAGCTTGCTGACCAGCAAATGGACGGCGGCAGCGGTACCGAAAAGGCCCGCATGGCCCTGAACACCTCCTACCACGTATGCATTCTCATCGTGCACCTGACCGGCCAAAAGAACATTACGCCAGGGGCACTGTTCCGTTGCGGCAAATACGCTTAGGGGGGGGGGTGCATTCAGATCTACAAAGAAGAGGTTATCGAGTTCCAGCGGGCCATAAATCATCTCAGAGACAAAATAATCAAGCCGTTTTCCCGATACATGCTCAATCATCCACTCCAAAATCATAAACCCGAGATCGCTGTAAACCACCTTTGTGCCGATCGGATAAATAAGCGGTTCGACCACCAGTAAATTCCGCAGCGCCTGCTTGCGTTTCTCCGACGGCAAATGCTCGATCTCTTTGTAGTAGGGTCTGTAATCCGCTAATCCGGAATTGTGATGAAGCAAATGTCTGATTTTTATGGTCGATTTTTTGTCTTTTTTAAATTCCGGCAGGATATCTCCGAGTTCCTGCTCTGTTCCGATGTCACCTTGTTGAATCAGAATCATCACCGCCAGTGCGGTAGCCAGAGGTTTGGTCAATGATGCCAGGTCAAAGATGGTTTGCGTGGTCATCGAACGTCGCGAAAACAAATTGGCAAACCCATAGGCGTTATGACAGACAATCGAACCCTCCTTGGAGACAAGCAGCACCGCGCCTGGAAACACACCTTCAGATACGGCCTGTTGCATGAGAGTGTCGACCTGGTTCATGTTGGGTTGTTCTTTGTCCCTTGGTTGTTGTCCGTTGTTTTGTCTGCCCATGCTGGATTGTTATGTTCGTCCCAGTTAAACAAAAAACAAATAGGTTTAACGGGATAAATTTAGATGGTTTTGATCGTTAAGAACGTTAGGTTCGTTTGGATAGTTATAGCCTCCGACTGGTTTATTGAGATCATTGAGTTTATTGGGCTGATTGAGCTATTTGAATCAACCAATCAACCTAATCAACTGAATCAACCATTAACATCATGCTATGCACCATGCCCTCTGCCCTATGCCCCATACTCTATCCCTCTGTCATCCGTCTCCCGTCATCTGTCTTCCGTCATCTGTTTTCCGTCATCCGGTGGTCGCCGCCCGGTGATAAATCAATGAATGTCTATCCGCATCCAGGGTCGCTTCAAGCCCCAACGGAATCGTAAGATTGGGACTTCTATGGCCTGCGTCAAGTCCGGCAAGGATCGGAACGGGGTATTTCTCAAATAACTCCACGATGATTTCAATAACGTCCTCGATAGGCCCGCAGTCTTCAAAGGTCCCCAGAATGATTCCTGAAAGCCCTTTAAAACAACCGGCAAGCTCCATATGAACAAGCATCCGATCGATTCGATAGGGGGCTTCGCCCCGGTCTTCCAGGAATAAAATTTTATGTTCAAAGTCGGGCACATAAGGTGTTCCAACCAGGTGGCACAACATTGTCAGATTTCCACCGCAGACCTCTCCCGCCGCCACCCCGGGTTTAATTGTTATTCCACCGGACAGCTTGATCTCAAGGTTGCTTTTGGAGGTAACATTGCTAAACAGGGAAAGCCTTGTCTCTTCGGATGCATCAGCGAGGCTGGTGACCACCGGTCCGTGAAAGGTCACCAAATTGCAGCGGGTGAACAAAACGGATAGAAGGATGGTGATATCACTAAATCCGATAAAAACTTTCGGGTTGTTTTTAATGGTGTCATAATCCAACATGGGCAAAATTCTCATCGAACCATACCCGCCCCGGGCGCAAATGATGGCGTCAATGGAATTATCCGCAAACAACTGATTTACGATTTGAGCCCGATGTTTATCAGCACCTGCCAGATAACGGTTTTTTTCAGATAACCCCGGAGGTATGAAAATTTTAAACCCCTTATCTTCAATCATACGCACCCCGCGCAAAAACGTCTGGCGGTCAAAGGGGCCGGCCGGCGCTACAATTCCAATGGTGTCACCCGGTTTGATCCGGGCAGGCACTCTGATCTTTTCGTTTTGCATTATCTGCTAAAATCCTTTGATCCTTCCTTGACAGGCTCAGATCAGCATGTTAGAAGATGTTTTTCGTGTCGGGGCGTAGCGCAGTCTGGTAGCGCACTTGAATGGGGTTCAAGGGGTCGGAAGTTCAAATCTTCTCGCCCCGACCAAAATTTATTATTTATAACAGCGATTTAGGAAATTTCCTAATTCGCTGTTTTTTTTGGTCACAAAAACAGGGAGCAATTCCAAAAACAATCGGCAAATGTCTCGGTAAGCCTTCCCCTGTTCAACCGCTCATGCGCCGCAGTATGATGAGACTACATGCCAGTTGTCGAATGATCCCTGGGCCCCATCATGTCCTTCAATGCTTTTGAGTCTAATCATATCAAAACCAATCCAATCTGTAAATAAACATTTGATATCTTTATGTTTTAGGATGACACCCAAAAAACCTGCGTTTAAAAAAAGGTCCAAGCCGCTCGCGGAGAGCCGGTTTCCGTGGGGAGGGCGGTGACCGCCAAAGTGGTTGCGGGGACTGGCAAGAGCTTTGATATCGGGAAGCGATTTTTACCTTTACAAACAAGGATGACTTCTTTTTTGGCCGCCGCTTTTCACACCGGATAATTTCGGTTGCTGTTTTCCGATCCACGGCGATAGGCCTTCACGCTTAGGCGCTGGTGATCCGTAGTCAAACGTTGATAAGATGCGTTGCTCGATTTCAGAACCGATAATTCGATTGATAGCGCGCACCATATCCTTGTCTTCCCCGGTAACAAGGGTAAACGCATCGCCGCTGCGAGTTGCCCGACCGGTCCGTCCGATGCGGTGAATGTATGCCTCAGGGGTGGAAGGGATATCATAGTTGATGACATGCGAAATCCGGGTAACGTCAATGCCGCGAGCGGCGATGTCGGTGGCGACCAGAATCCGAAATGTCCCGTCGCGAAATCCATCCAGTGCTGCCTGGCGGCGTGTCTGGGATAGATTTCCCTGCAGTGAAGCCGATCGGTATCCGGCGGCAACCAGCTTTTTCCCCAAGCTCTTGGCGCGATGTTTGGTTCGGGTAAAGATCAGCACCGACTTGGTATTGGTATTTCCCAACAGCTTTAACAGCAGCGCCGTTTTTAAATGTCGAGCTACCGGGTAGAGTGCATGACTGACAGTATCGGCAGGTGCGGTGATTCCCACCTGGGCGGTCGCCGGATTATGCAGAATATCCCCGGTCAAGCGACGAATTTCGGAGGGCATGGTAGCCGAGAAGACCAAGGTCTGGCGTTTCTTTGGAAGATGCTTTAAAATTCGCCGGACATCAGGAATGAATCCCATGTCGAGCATCTGGTCAGCTTCATCGATAACCAGCACTTCCAGTTGGGAAAGATCGATGGTAGGACGTCCGATGTGGTCGAGAAGCCGGCCAGGACAAGCAACAACAATATCGGCTAGCTTCAGTTTCTGAATCTGCGGCTTAATTCCCACGCCACCGTAAACCGCAACGCTTCTTATGCGTGTCTTACGACCCAGGGTGTCGATAGCCTGATGGATCTGTTCGGCCAATTCACGGGTGGGAGCGAGTATCAGGGCGCGAACGCATCCGTATTTATCCCCTAAAAGCCGGTTGAGTATCGGCAGAACGAATGCCGCGGTTTTACCTGTGCCGGTTTGGGCCAGACCCATTACATCACGACCATTTAGTACCTGCGGGATAGCCCGAGCCTGAATCGCGGTCGGAGTTTGATAGCCCGCCGCTGCAGCGCCTGCAGCAACGGAGGGATGAAAATTAAATGTTTCAAAGTTCAATAGATACCTTCTTTCTGTCTTCCAATAAAAAAGCCCCGGATTATTCCGGGGCTTACGTGATTTTTAGTTACAACCTGGAACACTGCAAATTTTCGGAAACCATACAGCCAGTTGGAATTGCTGTCAAGTTAATTATCTAATATTTTTAATAAAAATAAATTATCCGTATTTATTCTTACGATAAAGAACAGTTCGTCAAACATATCCGGAAATAGCGCTGAATCGTAATGTCTAAAATTCAAGCATCCTAGCATGATACCTGAATCTCTGAATTTCTTACGATACCGCAGACAGTCAGCCATAAATCTTAGAGTTTGACATAAAACTTGACTGATAAAACCCCCATTGTTAATAGTGATTTGAAACGCTAAATTTCGGCTGATTTTATAACGAAATATTTAAAATCTGAAAGGGGAAGAGCGCATGGAAAACACCACAATGGTGGATAAGTTAAAAAGAGCCGCTGCAGTCGTCTGCAAACAAGGCATGGTTCAATTTCCGGTCAGCGACACGGCGATTGCCATTATAGATCGCGTTGTCGGAGACAACCAGGAAGAACTCGACCTGATATATGCCTTCCGCGAGAAGCCGTCGCAAACAATCGCCCAACTCGAGGGATCGAGTGGATTTTCGACAAAAAAAATTGAGCAACTGGCAACAAACCTTGCTAGGAAGGGGCTTATATTCAATCAACCGAGCTCCTCGGGTGTCATGATTTACAGACTTCTGCCTCTCATACTGGTTGGCGTGATGGAATATAAATTCATGGTTGAACTGACGGGAAGCGAGGAAGAAAAGGAACTTGCCGGGTTGTTTGAAAAGCTGCTGGAAGAACTGCGGGATGAGATCCAGGACAATTTTGATACGCTTTCGCCATTGTTCAATAGCGCCCCCGCCGTAGACCGCACCGTACCCACCCGGCAAATGGAAGATGGTAAGCCCATTCGGATAGTACCGGTAGACAAGGCCCTGGATCTTTCCGAAGAATTCGTTCTCCCAAGCCAGACGGTGGAAGAAATTATCAACAAATTTGACGACATCGCTGTTGGTTATTGCTTTTGTCGCCAGCGTCGAGGTCTACTTGGCAACAACTGTAGTACGGATGCGCCCACATTGAACTGTTTTACCTTCGGTAAATCTGCCCGCCATACGGCCGCTCAGGGATTTGCCAAAAAGATTTCGAAGGAAGAAGCACATAAAATCATGCAAGCGGCAGAGCAGGCCGGACTGATCCACAAGGCCTTTCACCCGGGCTCCCGGGAATCCAGCCCGGAAACCAGCATCTGTAATTGCTGCAAAGATTGCTGTGATACCCTCAACCTCTGGAGAAATGGCACGCTGCCTCTGATCAATTCCACCTACCACCTGTCCGTGATCGACATCGAAGCTTGCACCGGCTGCGGCACCTGTGTGGAGTGGTGCCCCACGGACGCCATTGTTCTGAATGAAGAAGGGGTAGCCCAGCGCGATGAAAACGCCTGCTTTGGCTGCGGGGTTTGCTCCCGATTTTGCCCGGAGGAGGCAATCTCGCTCAAAGAGGGTCTACGCAGGGTGTTCATTATGCCTCCGCGAATGCGCGCTGGCTAATAATGATTATTAATGCCTGGTTGACAATTTTTCTATACAACCTAGAATCAGCTTTCAGTCATTTCTATTTTCTTTATCATACTATTTTTTTCAACTGTATCAACTGTGCAGGACAATGAACTTTTCCGCGGCATTGACGGTTACCCGCTGCCCTGTTTTCAGCATCCGGAATGAATTCTCATCGAGAGAAATAATTGGGATTTTCTTGCCGTAAAAATGGTTGCTGACAATGGGTCCCGTGGCGAGGATCGGTTCGGTTCTCACATTCACGATGGCCGCCGGCGCCTTGTCCACACGGGCCAGTTCCAACATAATGAGTGAACCGGTACTCGACCCTTTACCAAAGGGAAACACCAGCACTTTGCCCGCTATGCTCTGCCCGAAGAGATCATGGCGCGGATCGTTGATAAGGCCGGTTGCAGGGTCCACACCGCCCCAGAAACTGATGGGTTGGGAAGTCACCAGCACCTCCCCGGTTGCAATCCCCGCTACCACACAACAGCCTGCTATTTTAAGTGCCACGGTGCTTCCTTTCGTCGGATTTTTCCCCGAACGGCTGTTTCCACACAGTCTTCAATACTTCCATAGACCGCGTCAAGGCCTCTCTGGGAAAAGCAGTAGTTGGCAAATTTGGCGGAATCGGTCATGGCAGCGTTAATCTGCCAGGTCTCCCGGGGATATTGCAGTGGGCATCCATCGGTAAATACCATAACCCCCGTGGCGATCAGATCGGCCAGGATACCATTGTTTTTTATCCATGCATAAACCGTTCTATTCGTAAATACCCAGAAAACGACTGAACTGTGTATCTTTTTACCGTGTATCAACTGGACCAGGCGTATAAGCTCCGCCGTGGAATAATGCGGACAGCCGCTGACAACCAGGTCAACGCCATCGTTTTTCACCGTCCGGAGTTTTTCTTCTGTCTCCCTGATTGCTTGAGGGGTTATTTCAAGAACCGTTTGCGGTTTACTCCCATATAGACACATCTCAAGAGTTTGCGCCTCCGGCGTGATCCCCACAAGATGGCAAAGACCAACCGCGCCGGAAGAGGCCGCCGCGGCACAAAACCCTTTGAGGCTGTCGATTTTCACATTCTTGGGGATTCCGGTCATGGCCGCCACCTGATCTCCGGCCATCTCGCCCAGGAGATATCCGAGCAGCGGATATATCGAATCGTTTATAAACATCGTGCTCGTGATATCTTTGAGCTGAATCAGCATCCCGGCCTTTCGATTTTCCGTGAGGTGAAGTCCGAATTTCGGAACCTTTCCGATGATGGCCGCACAGATATCCATGAGGTCTGCATAGCGGTTGGTTCTGGCTCCGATGATCGAGTTGGCAAACGCGATGGCATTGGATTCGCCCCAGGCAATCTGCTCCCCGAACCGTGGAACTATTCCGTGTTGATAGGGAGCACAGGTCCAGGTGGGTGTGGCCCGCATGTTTAGATAGGCCGCTTCCAGACGCTTGTGCCTGGATAAGATTTCAGCCGGCACCCGGTATGCCTCCCACCGTTGGAGGTCTATGGCACTGGGGTTTAGAGAGGTCGGCACTGCCACCGTGCCACCCCATTCGACCATTTTCTCGGCAAACTCCAGACCGGCATCCACCATGTATAAGGTCGCATCGATATGTACCTGGGACACCGTCATCAGCTCCGCAGCACCAAAAAGCTCCCCCAAGTCGACCAGCACCGACAGGGCGATGCGGGCCGCCTCACCCCGTTTGCCGTCGAGGATACTTTTGTCCTCATCGGTTAATCGCATAAAATTCTTTCCTCCAGATCTCGTCATTTCGTTTACAAAAGGGGCTGCGGAAAATCCGCAACCCCTTTATTCAGAGAGAGATATATATTACAAAAAAAGACTTATGTATGCAAAAAAATCCGGGTCAACTTTTGCCAGCTGGTTTGGGGAAGATTGCCATAGATGTCATCGCCCAAATAGCCGCCGTCCGCTGCAAGCGGTCCTGCTTCCTCCTCGATCACCTGGTAAAGGCTATTAATCTCCTCATCCAGATACTCACCGGCCTGCTCGCCGATCATCAGATTCTTTAGGTCCCGGCGCAAATCGTTGGAGTGCAATCGCATCACCCAGCCCTGGGTATAAGGATCCTGGTTGGCCAGGTTGCCTTTGACCCTCAACGCGGGATTGATGTCGGTGACGACACCACTGACCGGAGATTGTACTCGGGCCGTATTCGAACCCCGGCCCAACATGATATCACCCCGATCCTGTGCAAGCTCCTTTCCTATCAGCGGAGCTTCGATTCGATCCAAGGGGCCCAGCAGGCGCAGGGCAAAATCATCGAGACCGATTCTGACCGTTGATCCTTCCTCGATTTTCACCCAGGTGTGACCGCGATGGAGATAATAGCCGTGGGGTATTTTGAAGCCTTTTATATCGAGAACATCAACCGGCTGAACCACGGCGTGAACCGTGTACTGGTCGCTGAAATATTGATCGAACTCGCAGTTGCCGCACTGATAGTCATGGGTGCAGGTTCGAAACTCAATGCGTCCTTTCATGTGATGCAGACAAGGCTGCTGCGCGGCGGAAAGTTCTCTTAGGCGGTCTTTCCAGAAAACAATTTTCCTACGCTTGCCGGCCGGGCCCTTGCCCTGTTGCCGCAATTTCTTGTTTTCACGGGCCACGCGTCCCAGGGCCCGGTCAAATCGACAGCTTTCACAGTGATAATCAATTTCACAGGCTTTGCGGCGGACGACGGCGGCCTGCATCCAGATGCAAGGCGAGCGCTTTGACTTGGCTTCTCGTTCGGCTCGGGTGGATTTCATGATGTTTCCTTTTTTCTGCAGGCAGGTTGGTTAACTCTCGTTTTGGGTCAATAAAAACTCTGCCTAACGAATGATTAAGTTCTCAAGAAAGCCTTGGTCAGATTGTTCCAGCCGAGATTCGGCAGATTTCCGTAAATATCCTCTGCCAGATACCCACCGTCGGCAGCCAGAGGACCGGCAACATCTTCAATCATGCTTTCCAGATTGGTTACTTCGTTGTTCATCCATGACAGACTGCTTTGGTCGACCATCAGTTTTCCCATGGTTGCTTTGACATCGGGGGTGCGAACCATAAAAAGCCAGCCGTCCCCATAGGGTTCCCGGTTGGCCATATCGGGTTTTTCCCTCAGCTGAGAATTAACCTCTACAATAACCCCGTCAATCGGCGAGAGAACATCCGCAAGATTGTCCTTGCGTTTTAGACCCCAGCCAACCTTGCCCTGATCCAATTCCTTGCCCATCAGCGGCAAATCAAGTGCATCGGCCTTCCCCAGCACTTTTAAGGCGAAATCGTCGAGTCCGATGCGAATGTATCCGCCGCTTTCGATACGCGCCCAGGCGTGACCGTCGTGGAAATAAAAATCCATCGGTACGTCGAAGCCTTTGACCTGCTGAACTTCACCCGGCATGCTTTTGCTTTTAGTGGTCCACACATCTTCGAAAAACTGATCAAAATCGCAGGTTGCACATTGGTAGTCATAGGCACAGGATCGTCGTTCAATGCGATTCGTCAGGCTGTGGCGGCAAACACGGTCCATATCCGGCATTCTCCTCATGGCCGCCTGCCAGGTCAACTGTTTACCCTGATCAGCCTTGATTGCCATGGCATGATCGTATTTGCAGGTGGTACAGTCATAATAATTATCGCAGCTTTTAAATTTCACTACTCCGGCTTGCATCCACAGGCAGGGATTTGCCGTTTTGGCTTTTTTATCGGGTTTGACCATCCAGACCTGTCCCTGCATCACAGATCCAATCTCCTGATGTGAGCTCAGATCCTGCCAGTTGCCTTTGCGATAGGTCGATCCGATTCCGACTTTACTTCTTCGATTGTCTCTTTTTTTGTCAGCCATTTCTCTCGCTCCTTTGTTGATTCGAGGTTCATTGAGTTAGTAACCTATAGAGCAAGTGATGTGCCAAATTGTAAATGCCGTCCTAATTAAAATTTAACATTTTGAAATTATTCAATAATTTTACAATTCCAACAGTCAGGCACCGATCCAGGTGCAATCGCTGTGAGTTGGAAAATTCAACACTTTATGAACACAGCGATCAAATTTGGTACGAATTTTGTTGTTTATTATTTATTATTAAGCATTTAGGGAGTTGTTGGAATTTCCGACACCTGTGTGGTATTATTCAACAACACTACCCTGTGGTGGTGGGGAGCAAGAATAAAAAAACAAAACTCTCAGCTGGTGGGGGTAAATCACGGCTGTTGGCAAACGGTCGTCATCCACACCTTATCAAAGGAGGTTAATTCCATCGCTCCAATATCTCACATGTGGGCATGTCACGAATTGCTGCGGATATTTCAATAGCCGACAGTTTTTATATTGCACTCTTAGCTTGTCTTTTCTTTAGCCACTTTTTTTAACTTTTCGTTTGCCCAGATGGCGACCTCCACTCTGCGGTTTTGGGCACGGCCTTCGGCAGTGTCGTTGCTGGCAATCGGGTGAGATTTACCGTAACCCTCTGTGGCGATACGGGCTGAGTTGACATTCTGGGTGCCGAGATAGCCTGCGACCGCTTGAGCGCGTCTGCGGGAAAGTTCGAGATTGTGCTGATCACCTCCGGTGGAGTCGGTATGCCCAGCCAGAAGGATATTGGTATCGGCGTACTTGTTTAGAATGGTGGATAACTCCGCCAATTCGCCTTTAGGGCCATCTTTAAGGTTCGCTTTATCGACGTCAAACAGTATCCCGGAGCTGAAGGTGATTTTGATGCCTTCGCCGACACGCTCTACTTTAGCGCCCTGGATGTCCCGTTCGATCTCAGCCGCCTGTTTGTCCATATAATTGCCGATGAACCCTCCGGCGACGCCCCCCACAGCGGCCCCGATCAGAAGGCCCGCCACCGTGCTGCCGGTCGCATACCCGATAATGGCTCCGGCGGCGCCTCCGGCACCGGCACCGATAGCCGCGCCTTTGGTGGTGCGGTTCCAATCAGCACACCCCATGGTAACCATTAAAAATGAAAGGATCACAAAACCGATGAAGATTTTTTTTAGCATCATTATTTACTCCTTTTGGCAAACCGTTTGGTTCATAACAAGCGTGGGAAAGCTTGCTCGACCGACCCTATACTCCAAACCGAAACTTATTGAAATCTCACAAGATATACTCTGGGCAACCTATATTTGCGAATCTTTCAAGAAGGCCCTCAGCGACTAAATTCAAGACCAAGCGAAGATCGCAGGCTTTATCTTAATTGATAAATTCAGAACTTTGCGGTATGATCAAATTTAGGAAATGCCTCTGAATCGGATGGGTTGAAATCTATGAATGGCTGTACAAAGTTTGACAATTATCGAATCATATCTGTTGTGTCACTATTTACGATCTTATTTTCTTATTTGCCGTCCCCAGCGACCGCCGCTACCAGAACAGACCTCCAAAAATTCCAGCGCTCCATTATAGATTACCGCCGGCATCTGAACCCGAGATTCAAAAAGGTAAAACGGGCAAAAACGAGTTGCATTATTGTCCATACATCAGAACTGGGCCTCAATCCGACCCTTAGAGTCATATCCCAAGGAAAACGGTTGTCCTCCGGCCGGAGAACCCATGGCGGTCATACCCACTACGTGATTGCCCGGAATGGCCGCACCTACCGCATTCTGGACAGGAAATACAAAGCCGATCACGCCGGACTCAGCATGTGGAACGGGCAAACTGATATCAGTAAAATTTCCATCGGAATTGAATTGGTGGGATATCACTATTCGCCTATCACGATGCATCAATATCGAGCTATTGGCCTTTTGATCGACATCCTCCAAGGTGTGTATAACTTAAGCGACCGCGCAGTACTCACCCACAGCCAGGTGGCTTATGGCTTCCCAAACCCCTGGTTTAAGAAAAACCACCGGGGCCGCAAACGCTGTGCAAAAAATTTCATTCGAGCCAAAGCCGGTTTGGGTCCCACCTGGGCTTATGATCCTGATGTTCGGGCAAGACGACTTACGGCGGATCCCCAACTTGCCGAAGTCTTTTACGGTCGCCGAACGCTTCAGGCCAAGGCCGATGAAGCCAACATCATCTCCAAGAGCAACACAGCCTGGTCGATCGCCGGGGAAGATTACGACGGGCAGGAAACAGTCTACAAATTCCCGGACGGTCGTATTTACACCGGCAACCAAATCTCAGGTAACATTGGCTGGAATAAAATACCGCCAAAAACCATCGTGCTGCTGAATCAGGAAACCGGCAGTGAATTGACCAGAAATACAGGACTCATTAAAATCATACCTGATGGCTTGACGGCATGGTCAATGGCCGGCAAAGCCTATAACCGCAAAACGACCATCTATTTTCTACCTTCTGGAAGGATAAAATATGGTTCAATGATATCCAACTGGGATGATCTGCCGGTTGAAACAAAAATTATTATTGGTTATCGCGGACCGTTCACGATTCAAAAAGACCGGACTGCCTATCAAATAGCCGGCGTTAAGTTCAGGGACCGCAAAACAATCTACTACCTGCCGACCCAAAAATTGTTAGCGGGCAATAATATAAAGGATTTTAACGGACTTCCAATCGGCACCCTGGTATTTCTTCCTATATCTTAGTTCATTTCAAATTTTAGCTCATTTTCTTATTTATCTCATTTGTCTTGATTGCAGGTTTCACATAATAGTTGAAGGTTGTCTATGGTATTATTTCCCCCATCTGATATGGGTACGATATAATCATATTGGAGATCTTTTCGACTGCCGCAGGCAGCGCACTGCCCTTTATTTCTAATCCAGACCTTACGCCTTACCACCGGAGTTATATACCCCGGGCGCAACGGGTCATGATAATCCATTGGGACTTGCTGATCTAATTCAGCCTTGCCATCTGCATTATCCGCCATTTCTTTTTCTAGCTCCGGGCCCTCGGAGAGATCTTCGGATTCTTCTTCGGGTTTAGCTTTTTCAGACCTTTGCGCTTCAGGTTCGACTTTTTGAGGTCTGTTTTTGTGACGCTTTGTTTCATGCGAACGGGTCCATATTCTATAAAAGTAGGCCAAAAAAATTACGGTTATGATTGGAAAACTAATTTTGATATATTTTAAATATTGATTTTCCGTCTTCAAATTGTGGTCTTTTGAGGTGGGTTCTTTCTGCCGTCCCGTTTCAATTTCTTTTTGCCGTTTTGCTTCAAGCGCTTTTACTGTCTCTAATTCCTTTCCCAGCTTCGGCTCCGAAAGAGGCTTTATATCTTTTGGGGCCGTGACTTTCGGATTTTCCCTGTTTGTTCGCGGCTTCTCTTTATCGTTTTCTGTCTGTTCCTTGGCATGGGTTACGGACAGCCGGTACGCCCTATCAAGTTGTGATTTCAGATTGTCGTCAATTTTACCGGTAACCGGCACCCCGGTATCCAATTGGAATGCTTTGATGGCTTTGGTTGTATTTTGACCTAATATTCCATCTATGGGACCGGGATTGAACTTCAACAGTGTTAAAAGGGTCTGAATCTTTTTGACATCCTTGGATAAATCGGGCTTTGATGATACGGATTGCCGGCTGCTTTTGTTGACGGGGGCGGATCCGTTCTCAACAACCTTATCGCTGATTTCAGCATAGCAAAACAGGAAAGGTATCAGTATACAAGCAGCAATTATTCCAAGTTTTAGACCATTTTTTTTATGTAATGCTATTTGGGACAACCTGAGGTGCCTCCTGAGGTGGTGAGAATATCTTCGCACACAGACGTTAAGCAAAATAGAAATTAGATTGACGGCGCGAAGCCTCCGGCTCGTAAAGGTTGTAGCGCCTACGCCTCGGAGAGCGATATCCACAAATATTCAATTTTCAATTCTCCGATAAACGGAATCTACGCTAGGACCGGCTAGGCTCGGCCGGGTCAGGGCGTAATTTCCGCTACAATATCCGCAATGATCGTCTCCGGCCGGATGTCATTTGGATTGGTGGCGTACCGGGAAATATGATTTCTATATATTTCCAAGCGGCTATTCAAACTTGAACGCAAACTTTCTTCCAATATCTGGTGCTGGAACAGGCTGTCCAATTGACGGTCGATGGCATCTTGTGAAAATTTTTGGCTTTCGCGAATATTCTCAAGATATGATTGCGTCAGATAATCGATCGCCGCAGCACTGTGGTCAATTTGTTCCGTTAGCCCGGATATATTCCTGTTTAATGATTCTATTTCCGACTCTGGCAGAGGTTCTGATTTCATTTTCTTGAGCATTTCCAGCTCATCTTCCATCTGGTTACGCTGAACCGTATACTTGTGTAAGGATTCTACCGAAAAGAGCCCTTTCCAGATGAGCGCTTCCAGTGAATGCGTTTGCCGACCTCCGGCCATGGCGGTAAGTCTTTTGATAAAGTCGGCCTCTGACAAAAGTGCTTCTTTTTCGGCAGCATTCGCGGTAGCAGCGGCCCGTCGCTCAATCTCCGCAATCAGGATTTTACCGCGAACTCCATCAATTGCGGACGTTGCCGCCCCGGAGCCAAGTTTAGACAACCGGTCCCGATCGGCCATCTTAGTCCATTGCCGCCTGAGCGCCTTAGTGCGGTTCTGAGGTGTGACAATTCCCGACAGGACGACCCGCACGCCCAGATCATTGCTTCGAAACGCACCGTCTTCAAGAAAGAAGGGCATCTCTTCACGCCGGCCCGGCATAATCTCTGCCCTGCTTTTACTGTAGCTCCCGCCTTTAATAACAAATCCGCCGGTCGCTCCATGCAACCGCGAGCCCTTGAAATATCGAAAAGGATCCAACATCATCTCGGCCGCGTTTCCGGCAGTGTCAAAAAGCTCCAGGGGGTTGGGGCACTTAGTACCGATCCAGGACAGCTTCTCCGGCGGTTTGGCCGCCCCCGCCCGGGTATAGACGGCAAAGTCAGCAAAGTGACGATTGTGCAGGGGAAAAAATTCTTCCCGATTCATTTCAGAAGCAGTTATCATATGTCCCCCCCGAGCGGCGTATTCCCATTCGACTTCAGTCGGCAGACGAATGAAAGCATAACGTCCGGCGGGAAAAGAAGGCAGTGCCGCCCGTCTGTTCTGCAACAGCCATTCCGTATAACGTCTGGTAAACTCCATAGCCTCAAACCACGAGATATTCGTCTGCGGTCGCGGATCTTCGGTGGTAAAAGCCTTGTCCCAGCCCGGACAATCGTCAGCCATGACGGTTTGCCATTGCCAATTTGATATCTCATATTTTCCGATGAAATAATATAGGGCCTGTGCGTTTTTGTCATCGGGCGCCGGACATAAACCGTCTCCCTTGCGCGCAAGTTCAATCAGTTTGGCACGCCAGGCTTCGGGCAGTTCCTCCAGCGTGAAGGCACCGGCAATTGCCGCGCTGCGTTTGGCCTCCATAAAGCCCTCATCCTTGCGCCGGCATTCCTCACAACCCATACTGAACTGAAAATCATCTAAAAAAGACCTTGCCGGAATGCAGACATGACGCAAAAACAATTTGCCGCCGCAGGGCATCGGTAGTTCAAAATCGTACTCATCAGGATGGGGGTTGACCATATCTTTGACAATGGGGGTCTGAGAAGAGCGCTTGTATTTTTGAGAAGGACAATCCTGGGCCACGGCAACCCCGCCGGCCAAGATCAGAGCCATCCCGATGGCTGTCATCGCTGTATACGATAAGAGAGGTTTGAATAATAAAGGCCTATTCATGGTCGCTTTGCACTCTGGTTATGGCATCATACTCAACGGCACGCGGTAGATCATGTCTCCGGGATCGGTAGCACCGAAACTGATCCAGTTGTCTACATCATCGTGATATTGCCGATAGCGCTTTATTTTTGACTTCAGGCTATCCACCAGCGCCTGCTGCTGCCCGACGCTCATTCGATACCAGTCTTCTTCCGTTAATCTCATGATGCTGCTGCGATAGGGCAAATCATCTAAAAATTCACCCAGCAGTCCCAACTGCCCGAGATTCTGCTGCGGCCTTTTACTGAATTGGGTGGGGTCCCGTGATATCTGGGCCGCTGCCGACAAAATTCCCTGGAAGAAGTCTTTGGCCCCTGTCCGTTTGGTTCGCTGGGCCTGGTTCAGGATGATTTTCAGCCGCTGGTACAGATCGCTGAGTTGATTTTTTGTCAATAAAACGGTCACCGTAAACGAAGGTATGTCCGGTTGCGCCAGGTCCATATCAGAAACCCAGGAGGTAACCAGTTGAGGCGCCTGAACTTTCTCCCGGCGGCCTAAATACTCAAGCTGCATGGAATAGCCCAAAATGGCTGCCTTGCGCTTTGCCTCTGTCACAATATCCTCGGACCCGGAAGGTGACTGGCCCGGCAGTTGCAGACGCTGGCCGGCGCTGGTCGCCCGGACCAGTTCCACCATTTGCACGGCGACGCCTTCCACCAGTTGCCCGAAGGTCCGCACCCCCTCTGCAGTCTTGGTCGCATCGACCGGCACGTATAGATCACCGATGGAGGGGTCGGCCTGCCCGGTCAGGGCCTTGTATTGGGCTTCGGCATAGGAATAATTATTGACTCTTTTGCCCAGGGGCGTCTTTATGTGCAGTACGAAGATTTTAATGCCTTTGGCTGCTGCGATGTCGGCGATCTCGGGTTCGTTCATGCCGGTGCTGGAATAGGGATCGTCGTTGCGAATCGCACCGGCGTCGGTAATAAGAAATATGAGCCGCGACTGGTAGGGTTTCCAGTTCAGCTCCTCCACGGCCGTTTTGAGACCGGCAAACGCATCTTCGTTAAAGGAATGGGTCGACACTTCGGCTTCCCGGGTTTCGGCCAGGGCAGCTTCGAAGGCAGCCCGCTGTCGTCCATCTTTCAGGTCGGAGACGACCTTGCTCACATATTCAAGTTCCGGAGTTTTTTCAATGCTGCTGCGAAAGGCCACCAAACCAAACGCGACCTTGTCCGACAGGCCGGAACTCTCGATGGCATCGTAAATCCTGCGAACGGCCTCCCGGGTGCGCTGAATGTAAGGTTTCATGGAGATCGTCGTATCAATGACAAAAACAACTGCGGTTCGCAATTCCGAATTCCCCTTCAATTCCCAGGTTCCCGGGTCAATCGAGGCGACTTCAAGAAACTTCACCCCCTCAAAGAGCTCTACTGTTTGAAATATCGGCATAAGGTAAAACCGCTGTCTCGAGACCGCTTCCTGCCCGGGCTCCATTGCTATAATTGGAAAATTCTCGGGTTTGGCCGTGTTGCCTGCGGTAATTGCCGTGAATTGGGAGGCTAAATTGGCGGCTTCATCAGCCGGGGATTGGGAACCGGCAACCTTTTCGAGAGAATCGAGATCCTCAAAAAACAAAACCGGCTGGCGGCCGACCCTTTCGGTGAATACCAGCGATAAGGATTGCCGCCACTCGGATACCAGGCTCCCTTCCACCCAGCCGCTCATCTCGCAGCTGGCGGACGGCCCCACTTTCAGCCATTCGGCACCATCCATCTGGAGTCGTTCGTAAACGTAAAAAATGGTAAATGGCTTCACGCTGGCATGCACGATGGGTGACGTCCTGTCGGCGGAGACATATACATTGGCGCCGGGGTTGCTGATCACCCGTTGGAACAACGTCTCTTTTCCGGGCAGCAGAAGCGGTTTACAGTTTTGTGATACCGCAGCATCGACCCAGATGACCGCAAGGTATCCAATTGATATTATTGTTAAAATAATAGTTTTACGCCGCTTAATAAGTCGAATCATTATGGGGTATCCTTTAAATCGCAGTATTAATTCTTTGTAGGCTGATGGCTGTCGTTTGACTCCGTTAAGGGGGGAAAATCACTCGGCCATTATCCCAAAAGCAGGTCTTCACCAAAACAGGATCTTCAGTATTCCAATTGAGACGAAGCCTTAATTAGAAAGTACGGACATCTCAATTTATTCTGGGTTAATAAATCCAATCGGCAAATTAATTTTTTAAGCATAACATACTATAAGGTATAGGAAAAGTTTAGAATTAAAGAATTTGGGAAAATCCTTAAATCTAGATCAAACTCTTTTCGAATCTGCGAATATTTTCTTCCACACCGATAAGCGCTCGACGCGCCTCCTCCAGCGAAACCACTGTAAATCGCACAGAATCTCCCGGTTTAATTTGACCCAAAAGCGGAAGATCGGCCGAAATTACCGTGGCGATTTTGCGATAGCCGCCGGTCACGGTTTCACCTAAAATAATAATAGGCTTTCCATCCCCGGGGATCTGAACAGAACCCGCAATCACGCCTTCGGATATGATAGATGTCTGTATATCCGGTTTATGTCGAATGACCGGTCCCTGCAAACGGATGCCGGTGCGATCGGAATCCGTAGTCATTTTATAGGTAGCGTCCAGTAAAGAACGCCGGCTTTCATCCGGGAAATGGTCATCTTGTGGTCCCCAGATTGCCCGCAGCGACCAGTTATTCGGGTAAACCGGAATCCAGGCGGCATTAAAGACACGAGTGTCCGTTTTCACGTGTTGAGAGCGGTTTTCGGAAGTCAGGATATCGTTTTTTTCAAGTGCACGGCCCTGAAACCCTCCAAAACCGGAGGAAAGGTTGGTTGATCTGCTGCCCATAACAAGGGGTACGCTGATTCCGCCTGCCACTGCAACATAAGCACGGAACCCGCTCAAAGGTGAGCTAAAAGATAAAATGTCACCTTTCTTTAAAATCTGCGAACGCCACATCGCGATGGGCTGTTTATCTCGCCGAGGCTGAAGGTTGCCGCCGGTAACGGCAACAACGATATCTTCCAAAGCTCTAATTGCCGGACCCAGTAACATTATCTCCAGACAGGCCTGGTCAGATCGGTTTCCAGCCAAAAGGTTTGCAATCCTCAGTGCGAAAGAATCCAGGGCCCCGCTGGGCGCGACGCCATAACGGCCGTAGCCGTATCTGCCGAGATCCTGAACGGAAGTTAGAATACCCGGCGATAGAATTTCTAAAATCTCTATGTCTGCCATTGAGCTACTTCCTGGGCTGTGATGGCATAAAATTGAACCCGATCTCCCATAACCAAATGGCTCGGCGGTTGTCCATGAGGATCGAAGAGCTTTACGGGGGTCCAGCCCACAATCTGCCATCCGCCGGGGCTGTCAACCGGGTAAATACCGGTTTGTTTTTGGGCAATTCCCACCGATCCTTTGGGGACCAGGATTCGCGGGGTTTCACGGCGAGGGGTAGCGATGGCATCCGGTACCTCCCCAAGATAGGGGTATCCCGGTGTAAATCCGATCATGTATACGCGATAGGACGGGCTGGTATGAAAGCCGATAACCTCCCGGGGAGTGAGGTTGTGGTATTGGGCCACCAGTTTCAAATCAGGACCGTGATCTCCACCATACACCACCGGAATTTTAACGGTTTGCGACTGCGGCAACCGGGACTGGTCCGGATTTTTCCAGATGTCATTTATCCCGGTTTTGATCTCATCGGGTGAAATGCACAGCGGGTCATAGATGATCAGCAAAGATCGATAACTCGGCACCAGATCAAGGACTCCTTTAAACCGATGCCGGTCTAAAACGTTGAACAGTTCCTGTACCCTCTGGTTGACGGAAGAACTGATATCTGCGCCCAATTCAACAAGAAGAGACCGGTCTCCCATTATTCGAAAGAGTGGATGATCGTATACTGTCAATTTCCTACCTGAGTTATAAGAACGTTTCCGGTGGTGCGATCTCAACTCCCGCTGCCTGCAGTGTTTCTCCGATCTTGCGGACTAAAGACAGGGCGGATGGATTGTCACCGTGCACACAAATGGTATCCGCGGTCAGTTTTATTTCGGAACCGTCTCTGCAAGCCACCCTGCCCTCTTTGACCATTTTTAGAATTTTTGCAGCCACCACTTCGCTGTCATGAATCACCGCACCGGGTTCATTACGGGAAACCAGTGAGCCGTCGGAATTGTACGCCCGGTCGCCAAAAAATTCATAGGCAATCCGAATGCCGTGTCTGGCACCGATAGCTTCCAGATTTTTCCGTTCTGTTCCGGCCAGCACAAATAGGATGAGACGGGCATCTACGGCAGCGACGGCTTCGGCGACAGCATCCCAGATGGCTGTATTCTGTACGGCCATGGTATACAGCGCGCCGTGGGGCTTGACATGCTGTAGCTTTTCCCCCTGGGCAGCGGCAAATGCTTGAAGGGCGCCGATCTGGTAAGTCACATAGTCCTTGATTTCTTCCAGAGAAGCATCGAGGTTGCGCCGGCCAAAGCCGATAAGATCCGGAAATCCCGGATGTGCACCGATGGCGACGCCGTTTTCCCTTGCAATCGCAATGGTGTGACGCATCACCACAGGATCGCCGGCGTGAAAGCCGCAGGCAATGTTGGCTGAGCTTATCAGCGGTATGACGTCTTCGTCCAGTCCAAGTTTATAGTTTCCAAAACTTTCCCCCACATCGGAATTCAGGTCAATTTTATTTACCGGCATGCTTTGCCTCCGGAAAAAGAAACAGGTAATAGGTATTGGGTATCGCTCAATTAGGTATGTCACATTTCGACGTTCAATACAAAATAAAAAAGGGAACAGGTAGCAGCCTATTCCCTTAATGGTACGCAAAACAGCAGAAACTTATCGTTTCGAAAACTGAAACCGGGCCCGGGCACCTTTTTGGCCGTATTTTTTCCTTTCTTTAACCCTGGGATCACGCTTGATAAAACCGGCTCTTTTCAGTGTCAGTCTAAAATCCGGATTAACAATAACAAGTGCCCGGGTAATACCGTGCCGAACAGCGTCGGCCTGGCCGGCAATACCGCCGCCGACGACCGTTGCTTTAACGTCGTAGGAACCGAATGTGTTGGTTATTTTAAACGGCTGAATCATGTCCGTCCGAATAGTTTCAATTGGGAAATATTCTTCCACCGGACGATTGTTGATAACAATTTCACCACTGCCTGGTTTAATCCACGTCTTGGCAATTGCAGTTTTGCGTCTGCCGGTCGCGTAATAAGTGTTTTCCTGCTCCATTTAGTTCCTCGATATTTCAGTATTTTCTGTTATAGTTCGATAACCTGGGGTTTTTGAGCCTCATGGGGATGCTGATCGCCGGCGTAAACTTTTAGTTTATTGTACAGTTTTCTTCCCAGCTTGTTTTTCGGTAGCATGCCCTTGACGGCAAAACGGATGAGATCTTCAGGCCGCTTTTCTTTGAGATCTTTTGCCGTCATTTCTGTAAGACCGCCGACATAGCCACTGTGGCGGTAGTAACGTTTCTGATCGAATTTTTTTCCGGTCAGCTGAATCTTATCTGCATTTATCACGACGATCCAGTCGCCGGTATCAACATGCGGTGTAAACAAAGGATTGTGTTTGCCTTGCAGGCGCGAGGCAACTAGGGTGGCCAGACGGCCGAGAATGGCTCCATTGGCATCGACCAGGCCCCACTTGCTTTCGTTATCCGATTTTTTGGCACTGTACGTATATTTTTTCACGTTTTTCGAACTCCTAAATTTAATGAATCCGGCATATTTAAACAATTCATCAGAATCTGTCAAGAAAAAAAACAGAATAATTCAACCAGGCAAACCACCGGCCCTATGCACCATGCAAATGGTAGCCAGATAATATAAGCAGGATCGTTCAGGTATCAAGAGGAACATACCAAAATTGAAGGCCTTCGGCCGTTGGAGGTTTGAGGCGGTGGATTTCTTGGCCTCAGTCTCGATTCTCAAACGACCATCGTCCTATCGCTTCGAGCTTTGAGCCTTCAGCCTGCCGTCTTTTTCCCAGCTTCTCTTTGCTTCATTCCGCATTCCGAATTCCGAAATCAAATCCCTCCGTCATCTGTCATCCGTCATCTGTGTCATCTGCCTTCTGTCATCTGAGCTTGGTTCAGCAGCCGGTATTACCGCAAAAGATTCACTGGAAAATCCTGTTCGAGTAATAGTTCCCCGGTTTGCGTAAATACATACACTGATGCGGTTTGAAACTTTTCAGGAGACGGCGGCGCACTTACGGTAAACCTCATGATCTTAAAATTGCTGATGCCGAATGCATTGCCTTGCTGTCTACCTGTCGGCTTTCCTGCAACCAGAGACAGCCTGGGCAGTGACACCCATTGAGCCCGCTGAACATCCTCTCCCTTTAGCACTACAATCGCATGCCCGGCAACATGTTGCGAATGCAAGCTGGTATTTTTAAGTTTGAACTGAACCCTTAACGAATTATTGCCGGACTTGACGGATAATTGAAATTTTTCAATGGCTACACTCAACCCCGAAATGGCTGGAGCGCTATCCGGCTGCACCTTGCCTTGGTTTTGGTCCCCGGTCTCAGCTGGTGTCATGACAAACGGAGCGGGTTGCTCGGCACGCTTTGTATCCTGCTCTGTCTGCTCCGGGGATTCTTCGTCGGTTTGATTTCCCAGCATGTTGCCCTGGTTATAAAGTGCGCGGGATTCAGCTACAACCAAACGGGTCAGGAGAATGTCTCTTTCATGACGCAATTCCTGGTTTTGCTCCGTTAGTTTTTTCAAATGGGATTCAAGCTGATTCTTCTCACCCAGGATGTTACGGTTCCAATAAAACAGACCCACGGCAAGGACGATGGTAACGCCTATTACGAGAAGGGTGAATAAAACCATTCCTTTAAAACGCTTGAGTGTTATTGGTTTGCCACGATTCCCGATGTACAGGAGCGTCCAGCGGGTCTCCGGATTGAACCATTTGGCGGTTGTCTCAGAACGGTCCGCATGCTTTGAGTTTTCTTTTGAATTTACCATAATGAATCTGAATTTCTGGCATGCTGAGGCAGAGAAAATATAACATTACATGGATTGAAACACGTTGCTTTCAACTATTTATTTCCGAGGCCCCAAAACCCGCACATTATCCCCTTTTTCGGTATTTAAGGTCAGGGCGGCATTGCCTTTGTTAACCGCAATCTCCAGAAAACCGCGGCTCCCGATAAGAGCCAACGGGGTTTTTGACGGGACGCTGCCATAAGTCTCGGATAAACCCGTGATAACATGGGAACCGATTTTAATTTGAATTTTTTTTTCTTGACCGGTTAGATACGCTTCACTCAACTTTTTGAAATCAATATTGGTGATCAGATTCCCGAAATCATCAATACCGATAATCTTCCCGCAAAACTCACCGTTTTCTGAAATGCAGGCATGCAGGTTATTGAGGTGAACCGCATCCCGCCGGTCTATCTCAGTACCCAGCTTTCTTAAATCAACGCCGCCGGATAGATGGGCACCCACCGGAGCAATTATATCCCTGCCGTGAAATGTTCGGCTGACAGAAGCTAAGAAATATTTGGAATTTGTTATGCGAATAAGCGCAGAGATTTTTCCTTCGTTGAATAAAAGGGTGAGCACCCCGTTATCAGGGGCTATGAAAATTTGTTTCTTCATTTCAAGTGCCAGCAAAGACCGCTCGCTGCCGACGCCGGGGTCCACGACAACCAGATGCACGGTCCCGTCCGGAAAATATTCATACGACGCGCGAATTGTAAATGCGGCCTGAACAATGTCCTGGCGGTCGATCTGGTGGGTTATATCGACAATAACGGCCGAGGGGTTGATGGATAAAATTACCCCTTTCATCAGCCCTGCATATTCAGCGCCTGTTCCGAAATCCGTCAGCAGTGTGATAATAGACATTAGATTATGAAAACATCTTCGCCTGAACCTTAAATCCCAGGTGTCTGAAGGATTCCTCGGATGCTTTCCGGCCGGATGATGTCCTCGTAATGAAACCGATTTTTAAAAGGTATGGTTCGACAATATCCACCAGCGTGTCGGACTCTTCCTGAAGCGTTGCCGCGATGGCCTCGATCCCCACAGGGCCGCCATGATAAAACTTGATAATTGTATTCAGGTAACGCCGGTCTAAATCAGTTAATCCTCTTTCATCAACGCCTTCGAGCTTCAAAGCAGCAGAAACCGTACCCGTCGTAATAATGCCGTCTGCTCTTACCTGAGTGTAGTCTCGAACGCGCTTAAGAAGCCGGTTGACAATTCTGGGTGTTCCCCGGGACCGCTGAGCAAGTGTTGCGGCGCCTTCATCATCCATTGCAACTCCAAGCAGTGCCGCCGAACGCCTTGTGATTTTCACCAAATCGGACTCAGCGTAGAAATCCAGATTCCTGAAAATTCCAAAGCGGTCCCGTAGAGGAGCGGATAGCAGCCCGACCCGCGTGGTGGCTCCCACCAGCGCAAACCGTTTCAATTGAAAGCGATGACTTCGAGCATGCACACCTTTATCGAAAACGAAATCAATGGCGAAATCCTCCATGGCCGGATAGAGAAATTCTTCAACTGATTTGGGCATTCGGTGAATTTCATCGATAAACAGGATGTCGTTGCTTTCAAGGTGGGTCAGCAACCCGATCAAATCGCCGCCTTTTTCCAGAGCCGGCCCGGACGTGATGGTAAGATTGCCCCCCATCTCATTGGCAATGATGTGGGCCAGAGTGGTCTTCCCAAGACCCGGCGGGCCGTGCAAAAGTACATGATCAATGGGTTCGTTTCGCTGCATGGCTGCTTCGATGGCAATCTTAAGCGTTTCGACGACTTCGGCCTGTCCCACATAGTCGGACAGGCTTTCCGGACGCAAAGATAATATTTCGGTATCCTTATCTTCCGGCAAAGACACTCCGGCTACCAGGCCAGGATTGTCGGAGGAATATGAAATAATGTCATCGGACATGGCTCACCACGAGTTTTCACTGCAATTTATAGACTTTAAGTATTATAAGCCCCCAACTTGCTCCGTCCTATTTTAAATTACAAATCACAAACAAATTCCAATGAAAAAAATTTAAAACTCAAAACTAGTATATTGCCACTTTTAATTTAATAACTATCCACCTATTTTTTCACTCCGGTAGACTTCATCAAAAAGCTCTTCGGCAGTGGCTATGGACCTGTTGCGTTTAAATGCCTTGTCAATCATTCGCCTGGCATCGGCAGTGCTGTGCCCGAGCTGTGTAATCATAACATCCAGCACCTGTTTTGCAAAATCCACAGCAGGGGCAGCTTCCTCATAATCATCCGGGCGGATCAAAGCGAATTTTCCCATCTTGCCTTCCAGGGTGGCGATTATCTTTTGCGCGGTTCTCCGGCCGATACCTTTTAGCTGTGCGAGTTTGTTGATTTCCCCGGATTCGATGGCGTTCGCGATCTCCCGCACGGGGATGCTTAATGCTCTTACGGCTTTTAGTGGACCGATAGCTTCCACTGAAATAAAGTGTTGGAAAAATTCCTTTTCAACTTCCAGATTGAAACCGATTAAAACAGGTTTGGGCTGACGTTCGGTTTGCTGGAAAAATATATAAAGTGAAATTTCCTCCCCGATATTTTTATTTTGCAGGGACTTCATTACAATGGCAGGGAGCAAAACTTCGTACCCAATCTGGTTGACCAGGACCAATACCCGATCCTCTTCCTTTTTTAAGATTTTGCCTTCCAGATAACCAATCATAGCCCTATGCCTCAAGCCTTGCGCCCAATGGAAGCATTGATTTCATTGTAACGGTAATAACCGATAAGTGCCAATCCGACCGCATCGGATGCATGATAGGGTCTTATGGGTGTTTTATGATTTAATCGATGGCGAACGGATTCCTCCAATTGAATTTTACTGGCACTGCCGTTGCCGGTTAAAACCTTTTTCGCTTCACGCACGGGGATTTCAATCGAGGACACACCGGCGCGACATCCGGCAAGCATCACGACACCTGCCACCTGCCCCAGGCCTATCCCGGACTTCGGATATTTGGCCAGTGAAAATACATCCTCCACCACCATTAAGTCGGGATTCTCATCTTTTAAGATTTGAAGAAGTTTTGAAAAGATATGATCGAGGCGGTTTGGCAAAGAATTGCTTTTTGAGGTGCTGATACTGCCGAAGGAGTAGCCTTCGATCTTTAAGCCGTTTCCCCGAACGATTCCGACACCGGTCGCTGCGAGGCCGGGATCTATACCGATGATTGTTATCATCCCGTGTTCAAATCACGCTCAATTATTTCTATTATTTTAAATCCTTCACTTTATCTTTGGCGATCTTTGCTTCGTTGGATTTTGGATACTTTTTGATGAGTTCCTCGAGGATCAGACGGGAATTGGATTTATCCCCTAAATTAAAAAATGCAAATCCTTGTTTCAGAAGAGATGCCGGCACCTTATTGCCTTTGGGATACTTTTCGATCACTTTCTGATACTCGAGAATGGCTTTTTCATACCATTTTTCGCGATAATAGATTTCACCGATCCAGAACTGGGCATTGTCGGCGCGCTCAGATTTGGGATACCGCTGAATGAGTTCTTGGAATTTCTTTCTGGCGGCATCGGAATCTCCCTGATCGAAAGCCTGTTTGGCCATCCGGTAAATCTCATCCTCCGGGAGTTCCCGTTTGACCCTATCGGAGGGTGCCGGCACTATTTTTGCGATAGCAGGCTTCTCAGCCGCCGGGATTTGCTTGGATGGTTCAAAATTTAAATACTGCTCAATTCGATAGATGCGATCATCATTGGCTTTTGCGGATTTCGCTAGTCGGTCGATTTTGTCCTCTTTGGCTTTCACCGATTCCATATCTACTTGTGTTTGCCGATTAAATTTATATTCGATTTCTTCGATTCTACCGGTTAATGTTCGCATTTCATCATTGAGTGCATCCATTTTCGCCCGCAGTGAGGCTGCCTGCTGCCGCAAGGCCTGCTCTTCACCCTCGCGGTATTCCAAACCGGATTTTAGCTGTTGGCTGTTTTTTTTGGCCTCTGCGTTGCGAATTTCCAGCTCGTTGAGGCGTGCGTCGAGGGAAGTAAGCTCGTTCTGGGACACACAACCGGACAAAAGCAAAACACACACCAGATTGGCTAATATGGTTGATTTCATGGCAGTCAATTTAGGCCCTTAGTGGCGTTTTTCTGACAACATGTTGTCAGAAACTGAAGGTTTCAGGTGTCAGTGTTCCCCGCTGCCGCTTCGCTTCAGACGGGATCTTCGACAGGTTTCAGGATTTTGCGACTCGCCTTCCTGACACCCGAAACCTGACACCTATATAAATTATCGGCGTGCTTGCTGCACCGCAGGGGCCACTTTTTCCCAGCGTAGTCTCGGAAAAAGCTTAGGCCCTTATGCAATATTTAGGTGCATTTTGTGGCAAAATAATTGATTGGCATATTTTCGCCGTCTTCCCAGTGATCGAATATCTTCGAATGAATATTGGACAATGGGTTTCGGCACCGAAACACCGTCTGCCAATCATGTCGAGCATTTTCCGAAGCGGCGGCAAGTGCCGGCCATGCCGGCTCCTGCCGCCTTTTCAGATAACTTAGCGCTTCGATTCGCAATTTTATAGGGGAATTCCGAATTAATTCACTACAAAGTGATCACGCCTGTTCTTGGCCCATGCCTCTTCATTGTTTCTGGGGTCAACCGGTCGTTCTTCGCCATAGCTGATCGTCGTTAAGCGGGATGCATCAATACCTAAATCGACGATAAATGCTTTGGCACTCTCTGCACGTCGATCACCCAATGCAAGGTTGTATTCATTGGTACCGCGGTCATCACAATGGCCTTCAATGGTCACTGTTGAATCGGGATTCTCACGCAGCCATTCGGCTTTGCGCAGCAAATTATCCTGCGCGGCAGGAGTCAGGGTCGATTTATCAAACTCAAAATAAATATCTTCCTGCATAACCGCATCCGGTATCGTGGGCGCCGGCGCAACCACGACTTCCTCTTTCACGACAACTTCTTCTTTCACCTCTTCCTGTACGACAGGTTCCGGAGTTGCATCAACCAATTTCTTTTGGCATGCAACCGTAAACATCAATCCAGGAATTACAAACAACATTGCCCAATAAATCCATCTCTTCTTTTGCATTTTTCCTCCTTTCACATTCGGAAACGCTTCAGTTGTTGAAATCGTTCATAGACCATTTTGGGTTTGTCTGCTCACCGTTCAGCATAAGTAATCGACGCTGATCGGTTCCAGATGCAGTCATTACATATATTCGAGAAGGCCCCTCGCGGGTTGAGCTGAAGACAATAAGAGTCCCGTCGGGCGACCATGATGGTGCTTCATTATCTCCTGATTCAAAGGTTAATTGGAGCGGCTGTCGGCCTTCGACATCAATCACAGAAATATTATGCTGGTTGTTTGCAAACGATGCATATGCAATTTTATCGCCTCGAGGGGACCAACTCGGCTGAGTATTGTAGTTGCCCTCGTAGGTTATTCGTCTGACCTTGCCGGAGATTATATCCTGGATATAAACTTGAGGGCTGCCCGATCGATTGGAAACAAAGGCCAATTTCTTGCCGTCCGGCGACCAGGAAGGAGATAGGTCGCTGCCCTGCATTTTAGTTAATCTTTTAATAATTTTACCCGTTCCAGTCAACAGATAAATTTCCTGATCCCCTGAAAAAGAAAGGGTCGCCGCCAGTTCAAATTTTCCCGGAACCCATGCCGGTGTTATGTTTAGACCTTTTTTGGAAACGGATGTTTCCTGCATTTCAGCCAGGTTTTTTATAAATAGATCGGGTTTACCCTGTTTATAGGATGTATAGGCCAGATATCGTCCGTTGGAAGACCACGCCGGGCTTAAGGTAATTGAATGATTTCGTGTCAATTGAAGGGGATTATAACCATCAAACTCGCAACTGTAAATCTCTTTATTGCCGGAACCGTTGGAAACGAATGCAATTTTGCTGGCGAACACACCTTTGCTGCCGGTTAGATACTGAATAACTTCACCGCAGAACCGATGAATTATCCTGCGTTGATCGGCCATTTGGCCGGAATATTTTTTGCCCAGTATACGCCGCCCCTTGAACGTATCAAAAAGGCGAAGTTCCATTGCAATTTTTCCGTTAGCTTCTTCGTAAAGACCTGTAATCAGAAGTTCTGCCCCAATGACGGTCCAGTTTGCAAAATTGATCTGGGGAGTTAGAATTCCGTCGGATTGTGGATCGAAAAGAAAAGCCTGGCGATCAAGTAGTTTAAAATATCCGGTAAATTCAAGGCTGGCAGAAAGCAAATCGGCTGATGATTCAGACAACCGGGCTTCTTCCGCTGTTCCGGTTTCATTTTTGAACAAGGGAATCGCCAGCGGAATTTTCCTTAAAAAAGGTTTGCTGATGTCAATATAATCATACTGGTCGCTGCCGCTTTGGGCAAAACTCGATCCGGCTGCAATCAAAATAAAACCAATGATAATAAATGCAATGCTTTTCAAACAACGAAAGATCATTCCGATATCCCTGCATATATATGTTAAGCGGTCCAAAGATCACTGTTCCCAGTTAAAGTGCCCTAACTGGTCCCTATCGACAATATTACGCGTCAATCGAGTCGAATTTCATGTTTCACCCAATTATTGAGAGAGGCCAATCCAAACAATGGAGTATAAAGTTTAGGTATTTAGCTAAAGATCCACGCACCTGCCTGCGTCTTATGCCTCGCTCAACACGTCGTCGTCAAGAAAATATTTTGAGAGCAATTGGTCACCATCTCAAAAAATGGCTATCTGATGCCTTGTGGCGTAAACCTGAGCGCCACCGTCACATACAATGCCGTGACCCCTTCAGGATGCGGTGATACCGGACTGGCCTTGACGATCGCCTTATAAGCCGATTCGTCCAGATACGAATTGCCGGATCTCTCCGTAAACCTGATGTCGGTGACTTCACCGCTTGGTAGAACCCTGAATACCAGGCTGGCCTGCAAGGCCCCGCCGTCTCCGGCTAGCTGCTCGGAAAATGCCCAGTGCCTTTCCACTTGAAATGCAACTTCAATTTTATAAATGTCTATCAGGTCCAGCGCTCGCTTACCACCGGATCCGGTCGCTCCTGATATACCCGCGCCTGCCGTACCGGTGGCTGCCCTGGTGATTTGATCTGTCTGCACGCTATTTGCTTCGGACTGAGCAACCTTCTTTTTTAACGCTTCGATGGCCTGATTAACGGAGTCGGATTTAGATTTCTCAACTTTTTTTTGAACCCCGGATACTGCCTGATCAATCATTTTGCGGCGATCCAGGGTTTTTTTCTTAAGAGATTTCTTAACTTTCCATTTGTTTTTTTCAGGAGCAAGTGAAACCGTTTTTGGGGGCTTTGCTGCAACCGCAATCGGCTTGGGAGGCGGCGCTTCAATCACCGGCGCCTTGGCCTTATTTTTTGCTTCAGGTTTTGGTATAGTGGTGGCCTTGGCGGCCGGTTTGGATGCCGCTGAAGTTGCCGGCGGGCCAGGTAACGATACTAAACTGACGTTAATCGATCCGGGCGCAAACCGCCGCCTGGGTGCTGCTTCCGGCAATAATACCATGTATCCGATAAAACTCAGATGAATGAAAAGCGAAATTCCAAAATAAAACATCATCGTACGGGGATCAGTTCCCATCCCTAACGAATACCCAGGAGAATGTATGTCTTTTTTTATCAACTTTTTGTGTCTTGCGCGTCGCTTATCTTTTTTAAGACCGCCGGTTCGGTGATCATACCCAGCTGTTCGATGCCGGCCTTTTTAATTTCGGCCATCACCTGAACAACGATACCATAGGGAATATTCTTATCGGCTTTGAGGTAAACTTCCCGATCGCTGCGACCTTGAAGCATTTTGTTCAGTTTTTCACCCAAATAATCGACAGCAACTTTAAAGTCATTGATATAAACCAGTTTGTCTTTGTCGATCGTAATGACAAGATGTTCTTTTTCGGAATCAAGTGGTTTGGCCGTTGCTTCAGGTAAATCGACGTTCAACCCCTCTACCATCATAGGCGCGGTGACCATGAAAATAATTAAGAGAACAAGCATGACATCCACAAATGGGGTGACGTTAATGTCAGACATGAGTTCCCGATGTTTCCCTGCGTAGGCCATTATTTTCTCCTCTCGATCCGTAAAATATCACGCTCAATGATGTTGAGAAAGTCGGCCGAAAAACTCTGCATTTCAGTCTCGATGATTCGAATTTTATTCATAAAAAAATTAAATGCGATGACTGCCGGTATGGCGGCTGCCAGTCCCGCAGCAGTCGCCACGAGCGCCTCGGAAATACCGGGCGCGACCACCGCCAGGCTGGCGGAGCCGCTCTGACCGATTCCGCTGAAAGAGTTCATGATTCCCCACACCGTCCCAAATAGACCGATAAAAGGCGTGGTGTTTCCGGTGGTTGCCAGAAAAGGAACCATCTGCGTCATGCGGGTCATCTCTGTGTTTATTGCCCGGCGCAATGCCCGGTTGACATTGCCCATTCCGCTGAATTTTGTGCTGAAGGAAGATTCCTCTCCGGTTTCCTCGGATGATTGCGGCTGGGATGTGTCTCCGGACTGACTCGTTTTTTTTAATTCCACATAGCCGATTCGAAAAATTCGGGCCACCGGACTTCCATGAAGCTGCTTGGATTTTGAAAAGGCGTTGGAGAGATCCCGGCTTTTCCAAAAAAATTCAGTAAATTCAGCAGACTGTTTGAACGCCTTTTTGATATAACGATATTTGATTAATATAATTGCCCATGAGGTAACGGAAAAAAAAAGCAGCAAAAGCAGAACTAATTGAACGATGAAGCTGGCATTGCCAATCATATGAATCAAATCAATTTGGGCAACCGGCATATAACACTCCGTTTTTTTTAAATTAATGAAAGGTGTAATATTTTTGGTAATTTGGAAGATAAGGACAAATCTACAGTAAACAAGTGTAATAACTTTCTGTTTTCATTATTCTTAGTTATATCAGAAATCAAAAAAGTGTCAACATGTTTGCAGTCTGACGGTTCCATCGATAATTTTGACCTTGCTTTCGACGGGCGCGGCATTTATGAATAACGATCTTAACCACCCACTAACAAAGGACGAATATGAAAAACATCGCCAATTTGCTGTTTGAGGCCAAAATGCTAAAGGAGATCCCCAGGTCAGGGTATCACTTCCTGGGCGTCGGCAAAGAGTCGGTTGCTGAACATTGTTTCAGTACAACATTTATTGCCTATGTGATATCCCGCATGGAACCGGAAATAGACGCATTGAAATTAATCTGTATGTGTCTGATCCATGACCTGCCGGAGGCCAGAATCGGGGACCTGAACACCGTACACAAAAAATACATCAAGGCCGACGAAACCAAAGCGCTTAAGGACACTATCGAGGGGCTTGTTTTCGGACAAAATCTGACCGATCTCTTCGATGAATTTAGCGCGGGCCGTTCCATAGAAGCCAAACTCGCCCATGATGCCGACCAGCTCGCGCTTGTCCTGGAGTTAAAGGATCTGATGGATATTGGATATAAACCACCCGAAAGCTGGATCCAAAACGTGATCAGTCGGCTCGAGACTGAAACCGGCCGGAAAATAGCTCGAACCATTATGGATACCCCGCGGGATGCGTGGTGGCTCGACGAATGAATAAATATTTTCGTTTGGGTTAGCATATGCTTACCTGCTTTGACCTTATTCAGAACCGTAATAATTCTGTTGACAGCCAAATCGGAAATTATTAAAAATTGGATCTTTTACATGATCCGAACAAACCGGAATCGAAGATCGACGATTGAATATTCATGCGAAATTATTTATAAGGGCCTAATGGGTTTTCCAACGAAAACAGGGAGAAAAAAATGATCTGGTTAAAGCAAGCCCTCTGGTCTTCCATTGGGAAAAAATTGATGATGGCGGTGACCGGCCTGGCATTCATCGGTTTCCTGCTGGCTCATCTGGCGGGAAACCTTACCATTTATGGAGGCGGAGAGGCCTTTAACGCTTATGCCGAAAAATTGCATTCCCTGGGACCGCTGCTCACCGTTTTTGAATTGGGGCTGGTGTTATTTGCAGGGATACATATCACAACCGGAATTGTTTTATTCCTTCAAAACCGGCAGGCACGGCCGACCGGTTATTCGCGCTATGAATCGTCAGGGGGGCGCACCCTCAGCTCGAGAACCATGCCGTATACCGGTCTGATCATTTTGGCATTTGTCATATTCCACTTGATTAATTTTAGCTTTGTCGACAAAACCGATCGAGCCATTTTTCAAATTGTCTCTTCGGCGTTTGCAAACCCGGTATACGTTATCATCTACCTAGCGGTAATGATTATAGTGGCGCTACATGTCCGACACGGATTGTGGAGCGCATTTCAGACACTGGGAGGCAACCACCCAAAGTACATGCCGGCGATTATGATGCTCAGTGTCGCTATCGGACTTATTGTCGCAGCGGGATTTGGCTTTCTTCCGATATATATCGCCATAGGTTTTTAGAGAGGATAAATTATGCAATTAGACGCCAAAATACCCGGCGGCCCCCTCGAAGAAAAATGGGACCGCCACCGTTTCGACCTTAAATTGGTCAACCCGGCCAACAAACGCAAATTCGAAATCATCGTCATCGGCACCGGGCTGGCAGGCGGTTCAGCCTCTGCCAGCCTGGCCGAGCTCGGATATCATGTCAAGACGTTCTGTATTCAAGATTCCCCGCGACGCGCACATAGCATCGCCGCCCAGGGAGGTATCAACGCCGCCAAGAATTACCAGAATGACGGCGACAGCATTTGGCGGCTTTTTTATGATACGATAAAAGGGGGCGATTTTCGATCCAGAGAAGCCAATGTCTACCGTCTGGCTCAGCTTAGCAATAATGTCATAGATCATTGCGTTGCCCAGGGGATACCCTTCGCGAGAGATTACGGGGGATTGCTGGATAACCGTTCGTTTGGCGGAGCTCAGGTATCCCGGACATTTTATGCCAGGGGACAGACGGGACAACAGCTGCTGCTCGGTGCTTACGGCGCTTTGATGCGTCAGGTTGCGGCAGGAAACGTGGAGATGTTCCCGCGCCGCGAAATGCTCGATCTCGTTATCGTCAACGGTCAAGCCCGGGGAGTTGTGGTCCGCAATCTGATCACCGGTGAGATGGAATCTTACGCTGCCGATGCCGTTATATTGACCTCAGGCGGTTATGGCAACATATATTATCTTTCTACAAACGCTGAATCTTCAAACGTGGGGGCCTGTTTTCGCGCCTACAAAAGAGGCGCTGTATTGGCCAACCCGTGCTTTACACAAATCCATCCCACATGTATCCCTCACACGGGAGACCACCAGTCCAAACTAACCCTGATGAGTGAGAGTTTAAGAAATGACGGTCGTGTGTGGGTGCCTCGCAATAGCGGTGACATCCGCGACCCCCAGGATATTCCTGAATCGGATCGATTTTACTTTTTAGAAGAAAAATATCCCAGTTTCGGCAATCTGGTTCCGCGGGATGTCGCTTCCCGAAACGCCAAGGACCAGTGCGATGCGGGTCGCGGCGTCGGCTTGACAAGATGTGCGGTGTATCTTGACTTCTCAGATGCCATCCAGCGTGATGGCAAGGATGTCATCGCCAAAAAATATGGCAACCTTTTTGAAATGTATGAACGAATTACCGATGAAACCCCCTATAAAATGCCGATGATGATATTTCCTGCTTCGCACTATACAATGGGGGGCTTGTGGGTGGATTACAATTTGATGAGCAACATTCCGGGGCTGTTTGTACTGGGAGAAGCCAATTTTTCAGATCACGGCGCCAACAGGCTGGGTGCCAGCGCTTTAATGCAGGGACTTGCTGACGGTTACTTCATTATTCCCTACACCATTGGCGGATACTTTGCCGGAACAACCTTAGAGCCCGTTACGACAGGCCATGCCGCTTTCAATCAGGCTGTCCAAGAAGGCCAGACCAAACTTCATAGATTGATGTCGATTCAGGGTAAGCGAACGGTGGATAATATCTTCAGGGAATTGGGGAAAATCATGTGGGAATTTTGCGGTATGTCCAGAAATGCAAAAGGACTCGAGCAGGCCTTGCAATTGATACAAAGTTTGCGGGCCGAGTTCTGGGAAAACGTCTTAATACCCGGAACCGAAAAAGATTTCAACAAGAGTCTTGAAAAAGCCGGACGTCTTGCCGATAGTCTGGAATTTGCAGAAACAATGGTCGTTGATGCACTGGCACGCGATGAGTCCTGCGGCAGCCATTTCCGAACTGAGTTTCAAACCGAAGATGGTGAAGCCAGGCGCGATGATGAGAACTTCTGTCATGTATCCATATGGGAATATCAGGGCGAAGAAGAGAGACCGGCCTTTCACAAGGAGCCTTTGGTTTTCGAAAACGTCGAGTTGTCACAGAGGAGCTACAAGTGAAGAAATTACCCAAAACAATAAATATAACGCTGAAGATTTGGCGCCAGCAGGGACCCAAAAGCAAGGGACATTTTGAAACGGTACCGCTCAAAAACGTGTCGGTGCATATGTCTTTCATAGAGATCTTGGATACTGTCAACGAGCAGCTTACCCTCGAAGGCAGGGAACCGATCGCGTTTGACAATGACTGCCGGGAGGGCATCTGTGGTGCGTGTGGTGCGGTGGTAGACGGCCGAGCGCACGGTCCGGAAAAAGCCACGACGCTGTGCCAACTGCACATGCGAAAATTTTCCGATGGTGACACGATTGTCGTTGAGCCGTTTCGAGCCAGAGCGTTTAAGGTAGTCAAGGACTTAGTGGTAGACCGCAGTGCGCTGGATAAAATCATCCAGGCCGGCGGATATATATCCGTAAATACCGGCGGCTCGCCGGACGCCAACGCCCTGCCGATAGCCCAGGAAATGGCTAATAAAGCGATGGATGCCGCTGCTTGTATCGGATGCGGGGCGTGTGTCGCAGCCTGTCCCAGTGCATCCGCAATGTTATTTGTCAGTGCCAAGGTTTCTCAATTGGCATTGTTGCCCCAAGGCAGACCCGAAGCAGCAAAACGTGCTATCGGCATGGTCAAAGCGATGGATGGTTGCGGATTCGGCAATTGCTCCAATCATCGCGAATGTGAAAATACGTGTCCCAAGGAGATTTCGATTGCCAACATTGCACGCCTGAACCGGGAATTTTTTAAGGCCAGTTTTGCTTCTGAGGAATAGGGAATTGAGATTCCATATCCGAAACGGGAGTTTTACATTAAAGGGAAGATTTGAAAAGCTTAAAATAAAAACGACGGAATTCCACAAATATTCAATATTCAGTCTTGAATATTCAATATGCTATCCACCTCATTCCCGGCCCAGGATCGTTTCGATGTCCTTGACAAAATTAATCAGATCAAAAGGCTTTGACAAGATATTGGTAAAACCGAGTTTAACGACTTCATCAATTTTGGGGTGATCCGGATGCCCGGTGGTGATGATAACCTTTAAATTCGACAACTCGGGTTCACTGCAAATATTGCGGCATACCTCCAGTCCATCCATTTCCGGCATGAAAATATCTAGAATAAGAAGATCCGGACGATAAGTCCCTAGCTTTATCGATGCTTCAATCCCGTTGGACGCCTCCTGCACCAGATACTGCCGATCCATGGTAAGTACCTCAATGAGAATCTGGCGAATGGCATCGTCATCATCTACCACCAGAATTCTGGCGGCCTGGTGTTTTAACACCGTCGGCAAATAAACGCTAAAAGATGTCCCGCGGTCCCGGCTGGTTTCAAAGTCAATTTCACCATCATGGGCCTTGACCAGAGAATAGGTAACGGAAAGCCCAAGACCGGTGCCGCCTTCGGATTGTTTGTCCGTTACAAACGGCAAAAAAATTTTATCCGCGATCGCCGGAGAAATGCCGCGGCCGTTGTCGGTGATGCGGATATAGACCATTCCGTCTTTGATTCTCAACCCCGTTTTAATTTCGATCTCCCCCCGCTTGCGATTAACCGCATGAATCGCGTTGATCGTGATATTCAGAATGATCTGTTCAATGCTCTGAAGATTACCTTCAATGTCGGGAAGATCATCCGCCAGGTTGAGCTTAATGTTCACGTCCGATTTGCGCAGGGTGGATTGGGCCAGCCGCAGGGCGTTTTTCACGGCGCTGTTGACTTGCAGCGGCAACTTTTCGGCAACATTGGACTGCCGCGAATAATTTTTCAGATCGGAAACTGTTTTGGCAATGCGATGGGCAGCCATTTCCATATCGGCGACGAGTTGATCCAGATTATCTGCCAAAAAATCATAGGCAAAGCCGCCGAATTTTCGTTCCGGCTCCCTTTGCTTTCTTTCCATCAATATCGGTAGAAAATCCACCCATATTTTTTTCAGAAGAGGGATGTTGTACATAATCAGGTTAATCGGATTATTGATTTCATGAGCCACCCCTGCCACCAGGGTTCCCAAGGTTTCCATCTTCTGAGCCTGCTGAAGCTGGGGCTGGATATCACGGAGATCCTTTTCAGCAAGTCGTTGCCGGGCTTGTGCCTTATCAATCAGCAGTCTCATATCGGCCAATTCACTGATCAGTTCCTCTTTGGTTTTCCGCTTGTCGTTCATTGGGCTCAGGTGTCTTTTGCCAGTTTCTTTTTCACATATTTTTGAACCGCGTCGACAGGGATATCGGTGTGAATACCGGGGCAGGAATCGGCCATGATCAGCCAGTTTTTAGCATCCACCAGAATACTCTCAATGAAAGGCCACTTCCGGCACATGCGCGGCTTGACCGGATGAATCGTGCATATTTTATCCCAGAAAATGCAATAGCCATCCGATCTTTGAGCCAACACCGGCTTTGTACCGGAAAGGCTGCAATATCGGGCAACAAATTTTTCGGGATTAGAGCCGATATAACGGGAGATGGCTTCAATATCTTCCCGGGTTAGGTAGGTGCCGCCGAATCCTTTACAGCAGTCACCGCACCTGCGGCATTCAAACAGCTCTTGCGGGCCAATGCAATCAGAGAGCATGACGGGTATCCATGGCTTTTTTCAGTGTAACCTGGTCCACATACTTAAGATCACCCCCCATGGGGACCCCCGATGCTATCCGGGTTACTTTAATCTGATACTTTTCCAGAAGCTGGGCAATATAAGAAGCGGTGGCCTCGCCTTCAACGTGTGGTACTCGTTGCCAGCACAACCTCATTCACCTGATCTTTCTGAATCCTGGCCATCAACTCCCGGATCCGGATATTCTCGGGACCGATCCCGTTCATGGGTGAAAGTACGCCCGATAGGATGTGATACATTCCGTGAAAAGCACCGGATTTTTCAATGGCCACCATATCCGCCGGCTGCTCGACCACACATAAAAGCGACGGGTCTCTGGCCGGATCGCTGCACAGGTTGCATAAATCACCGTCGCTCAGGGCGAAACACCTGGTGCAAAATCTCACTTTATCTTTGATATTCAAAATGCTTTGCGCCAGTTGCTCGGCTTCATGACGTGGTGCACGCAGGATGTGCATGGCCAGACGCTCGGCTGTTTTTTCACCGATGCCCGGAAGCCTGGCAATGTTTTTTATCAAATTCTGAATCGAAGCTGGATAATAGCTCATGGGAAAATGCCTAAAATGTGCTAAAATACCTAAAATTATATAATTCCGTTACGCCGCAGTCGGCTTACATTACAGTCAATCTGCTGAAATCCGCAACCTGCGACTTTAACTCGCAACCCGCGTTACATCAATCCCGGTATATTCAGCCCACCGGTCAGTTTGCTCATTTCAGCGCTGGCCATTTCCTGGGCCTTCGCCAGAGAATCGTTTACAGCGGCCAAAACAAGGTCTTGAAGCATCTCGATATCATCCGGGTCGACGACCTCTTTTTCAATTTGAATCGATACAACCTGCTGCCGGCCGTTGGCGACGACTCTTACCATACCGCCACCGGAACTGGATTCCACTGTCTTTTCAGCCAGTTCTTCCTGCATTTTCAACATTTTTGATTGAAGCTTCTGGGCCTGCTTCATCATGTTTCCCATATTTTTCATTAACGTACCTCCTTAAAGATGTCGTAAGCGTTCAGTGCAAAAACACGGAACAAGTTGGATATTCTTAAACTCGAGAGCCCATTTGATTTTATGCAAGACCCTGGTGAACTATTACTAAATCCCAAATTACAAGAACCAAATTACAAATAAATTTCCAATTGCTTAAACCTGACACCCGAACACTGACACCTGTACACTTAATTTTCTGACAACATGTTGTCAGAAAAAATGGACTAAGGGCCTAAATTATCTTCACATCAATCAGCTTACCGTCAAAAATTTCAACGGCATCCGCCACCAGCGGATGGCTGAGTGCCTTTTTTTTTAGCTCATTGTCGTGAGATTTTTTTTTTTGATAATTATCATCCGGTGCTTTCCGCGTGCCAATCCGAATATCTTTCCGGCTGCCCAAAACGTCCGTACAGACCTGCTGCAACACCGCCATGTTTTTTTCACGCTGGATCATCTTCAGTGTGAATCCGTTACCGGGCACTTCGATTTCCAGGCGATGTCCCTCTATTTTTTTCACTCTGCACTTTGCCAGATTGGCGGCCAGAGACGGATGTTTGTTTGAAATAATCTTTGAGATCCGTTGCCAGGCATCATCCGAATTTTCAGCAGGACTGATTCGTTGCAGAAGATTCTCCAGTTTCGTCCCCGGATCTCCGGGCCCCGCTTTTTGATGAGACTCGGTAAGGTTCTCCCTTGAGATCCGGCCGAAGGATCCTTTGCGTTGATCGCTGAATGGGGGGCGGGACCGGCGAATTCCTGTGGTTGGCCGGATGCGAACATCTCCTCTCTGAGGACATCGAGCTTGTCGATCAGTACGTCTATGGGTAAAGCCGGCTTTGACTGCAGCATCCTGATTAGGGCCATCTCCAGGGCCAGTTTAGGCTGGGCGGAAAGCCTGATGGAGGCTTCTTCCTTAAAAAACAAATCGAAAATCTGATTCAACACGGCAGGTAGATATCGTTTTAGCCTGGGCCACTAACTGATCGACCTCTCCGGATGGAAGATCAACAAGTTTGTTGACTTTTTTACCCATGGCGGCGACCAGCAGATTCCTGAAATGCTCGGTTAAATCCGCATAAAGCTTTTTCATATCGTGGCCGTGATCATAGATATCGTCCAAAAGATCCAGTACTGCGGGAATATCGGCCTTTAAAATTGATTCGGAAAGATCGAAAATAAATTTTCTGTCGATAATTCCCAAAATGTCCAGCACCTGCTCATGGGTTATCGGCCCTTGGGCACACGTCATGATCTGATCAAGCAGACTTAGCCCATCCCGCATGCTGCCGCCTGCTTCCCGTGCAATAAGTCCGAGGCTTTCCTCAGCGATCTCAAAGCCTTCCTGACGACAAAGCGAAGCCATATGGGTCGAAATGGAATCCAAATCCATGCGTCTGAAGTCGTGCCGTTGGCAACGGGAAAGAATAGTTATCGGTATCTTATGAGGTTCGGTGGTCGCAAACATGAACATCACATGCGCAGGCGGTTCTTCGAGTGTCTTTAAAAGGGCGTTAAATGCAGCCGTACTGAGCATGTGAACTTCGTCAATAATATAAATTTTGTTCGGACTGTGGGCGGGCATATATTTGATATTTTCCCGCAGTTCCCTGACCTGATCGACGCTGTTGTTGGACGCTCCATCGATTTCAAAGACGTCTACCGCCTTGCCCGCGGTGATCTCGTTGCAGGATCTACAGACATTGCAGGGAACAGGGGTGGGACCATCCTTGCAATTCATTGCTTTTGCCAGAATTCGGGCAACCGTCGTCTTGCCGGTGCCGCGGGGCCCGGAGAACAGGATGGCATGGGCGACGCGACCCGATGAAATCGCATTGGTTAGCGTTCGGGTGATATGAGCCTGTGCGATAACCTGTTCAAAGGTTTGCGGGCGATACTTACGTGCAAGGACGAGATAGGACATAGGGAGTGTGGTTGTCACCTAAGTTGAGCGGTTCAGTTTAGCCATCAGTATTGTGATGATGGCGGAGAGAGAGGGATTCGAACCCTCGGTGCCGCTTTTGACAGCACACACGATTTCCAGTCGTGCTCCTTCAGCCAGCTCGGACATCTCTCCGGTTCTGTTAAATGTTCAAATCAAGAAGGAAGATTTTCCCGGCAATGTTTTAAGAAATAGTAGGCCCTTATGATATATTTTTGTGCATTTTGTGGCAAAAAGATTGTATTGAGATATTTTCGTTATCTTCAATTGCCCGATAAAACGGGATTTACGCTTCGCTACAAACGGCTTGTCCGGGTTAGTCTATGGATCGACCCACCTGGCGGAGAGGGTGGGATTCGAACCCACGATCCCGTTTTTGACAGGATACTGCTTTTCGAGAGCAGGGCCTTCAGCCGCTCGGCCACCTCTCCGCAAACGCAAGGTTTTAAGTTCATGGTTCCGGGTTCATAAGGTTAAAATATGTCGAAATTGCTAAGGGTGGACCATGACATCATCAATTGATTTTTATTCACCCGGTGGGTGAAACAGCCTTGCCGCCCCCATCAATACGAAGTCCCAGTGACATCAAATAGTTATGACTATTTAACCCAGAACCGTAAACGATGAACCGCTTAACCCAGGTATGCATGGGTAGATCTCATTATACTTTTTGTTTAAGACTGTCAACGATCATCTGGCGCAATAGTCGCTGGCCAGACAGCATATTTTAAGGCTTGTAAGACCGAATTGCAATGCTCAAATTTCAAATAATATCCAAATACTAAAAAACCCATTTCCGAAATGTACCGATCAGATTATTGATATGTTACGACAAATCGGTCTGTTTTGAATTTTGAAGTCCACTCCTGTGGATCCTTTTAGTAAATAAAAAAGACTGAGCAAAGCGATTCCATCATTCCGCATTCCACATTCCGAAATCCGAATTCCTATACCTCTGCCATCTATTCCACGCGCAACGGCCTTTCATGGCCTGAACATCAACTCGACCTCATCCGTGTAATTATTTTTTTTATCGTATATGATCAAGGGGGGAGCAATTTTGAGATCCGGCCGCCCGCCCTTAACACCTTCGATAAGAATTAAGGCCGCCTCTGTATCCTGACGGGAGTGGATCATACGAATGAATTTCGGTTCAATGCCATCGGATCGCATCCGGCACAGGATATCGGTCAAACGCCCGGCCGAATAAATTAGAACCAACCGTCCAGCCGTGCGCAGCATGCGGTATGATGTTTGAATGATATCGCCTAAATTTGCTTTGATTTCATGGCGGGCTACTGCACGTTGTGCGTCCGGATTGATTCTGCCGGATCCTCGCCTGCGGAAAGGTGGATTGCAAACCACCAGATCCACCGGGCCGGCAGTCATAGCCGGTCTTATCAATTTCATATCGGCACAGAAAACCGTAATGCGGTCTTGCAGCTGATTTTCCCTCACATTGGTAGCGGCCAGCTCGGCAAGCTCTGTCTGCACCTCGACCCCATAAATGTCCATATGCGGTTGTCGATAGGCTAAAATGAGAGGAATAATTCCGCAGCCGGTCCCTAAATCAAGCACTTTTTCTCTCGAATGCGGGACGGCATGATGTGCCAGGACAACGGCATCGAGGGAAAAGCGATATCCCCCACGGCTTTGCTTCACGCGGATCAGGCCGTTGAAAAAAGTATCGGTGGTATAGGAGTTCATACCGGACCAATTTTAAATTTCAAATCATCGATAAGCGATTTTCCGAGGGCCTCGTCCAGTTTGGCTATCATCTCCTTTTTTAAAAACTGAAGCTGATGAACCCAGGCTGGACTCGTCACATGTACCAGCAGAATCCTGCCTTTAAAGGCGGCCGGTTTGGCATTTTTAGAAATAACATCACCGACAATGTTGTCCCAAACATGCCAAACTCGAATCAATTCGCCATCAGGTTCGCGGCGATAGTTTTTTAAAACACCTTCTATGATACTGCCGATATGCACAAACTTTGATTTATCTTTTTTTGTTTTCATCTCTGCAAGCAAATTGCCAGCCGATCCCTGTCGTGTCAAGTAAAACTCGTTCTCTATGCTTTTTACTTGACTTGAAAGGCCGAGTAACTTATTGTAACATAACTATTTACGAATCATCATCTTTTCTTCGCGGCCGCGGATATCGTCATCCGGCGGCGCTTAACAGATATTTGCGATTCAAGCACAAACGGTCTTGGATCCGCTGTCATTAACCCTATTTACGGGAAGCAAACTATGAGTTGGGATTGGGATAAGCTGAAACAGCAGCAACAAGGCAGGGGCGGTGGTATGGGCGGCGGCACGCCACCCCAGATGGATGAAATCCTGGATAAATTAAAGAAATTCAAGCTGCCCGGCGGTCCGCTGGTAATCCTGGTGATTGTTATCATTATGATCGCGTCAAGCACTTTTTTTACCGTCAAGCAGGATGAAGTCGGTATCGTCCAGCTTTTCGGCCGGTATGTCCGTACCGCCCAGCCGGGACTTAACTTTAAATTGCCAATTGGCCTCGAAAAGGTCACCAAGGTCAATGTTAAACAGATCAGGACCGAAGAATTCGGCTTCGCCTCGGCCACAACCGACAGCAGATCGCGCTTTAAGGCCGGAACTGAAAATATTAATGTTGCCCTGATGCTCACTGGAGATCTGAATGTCGCCCTGGTACCCTGGATTGTCCAGTACCGGGTTAAAGATCCGTATAATTATCTATTTAAGGTGCGTGATGTCCGCAGAATCCTCACCGATATGTCCGAAGCCTCGATGCGACTGGTAGTGGGGGACCGCAGTATCAATGAGGTCATCAGCAAACGGGATGAAATTGCAGTGGAGGCCCGGGGACTATTGCAAAAAGAACTGGACCAGGCCGAAACCGGTATCCATATCGTCACCATCGAAATGAAAAGGACCAATGTTCCCGGCCCCGTGCAGCCTTCTTTTAACGAGGTCAACCAGGCTACCCAGGAAAAAGAACAACTGATCTATCAGGCCAAGGAGGAATACAATAAGTCTATTCCGCGAGCACGCGGTGAAGCGGACCGCACCATCAAAACAGCGGAAGGCTATGCTTTGAATCGCGTCAATCGGGCCAAGGGTGACGCCGCCAGGTTTACCTCGATTTACCAGGAGTATGTCAAGGCCAAGGATGTCACCAAACGGCGAATGTACCTGGAAACCATGGGGAAAATTTTTCCGAAACTGGGTGCCAAGTATATCGTCGATGCAGATCAGAAAAATTTTCTACCTTTACTGAATATCGGAAAACAAAGTGGTGCTGAAAAATGAAAAATAAAGGAATTCTTATTGTTATTATAGTTGCTGCGGCCGCCATCCTCGTTTACAATGCGGCCTACACCGTCGACGAAACCGAACAGGTCATCATTACCCAGTTCGGCAGAATCGTTGGAACACCGAAAACGGATCCGGGACTAAGATTTAAGGTACCTTTCATCCAGCATGCCAATTACTTTGCTAAAAACCTGCTGGACTGGGACGGGGACCCGGGTCAGATCCCCACCCTGGATAAAACCTTTATCTGGGTCGATACCTTTGCCCGCTGGAAAATTACAGACCCCATAAAATTTTTTCAGACCGTCAACAACCAGTTTAGCGCCGTCGGCAAACTCAACGATATTATCGACCCGGCCGTGAGGAATTTTATCACCTCGCACTCCTTGATCGAGGCTGTTCGCAAATCCTCCCGTTTGCTCGATACGTCTGACGTCGAAATTGAGGACCGCATCAGAACTTCCTATGCGGTTACCGTCGGCCGTGAAAAAATCACCCAGGGAATACTGAAGCAGGCCCAACCCAAACTGGCTCAGTTCGGCATCGAGTTGGTTGACGTAAAAATAAAACGGATCAATTATGTCGAACAGGTCAGAAAATCCGTCTATGGACGAATGATTGCGGAGCGCAAGCAAATCGCCGAAAAATATCGCTCCGAGGGTAAGGGTGAAGCCCAGAAAATATTAGGTGAAAGGGAAAGGGACTTGCAGGAAATAACATCGGAGGCCTACCGCACGGCTCAGGAAGTCAAGGGTAAAGCCGATGCCCAGGCGACCATTATTTATGCCGAGGCCTATGGCATTGATCCCCAATTTTATTCGTTTGTGCAGACTCTTGAAATTTACGATCAATCCTTGGACGAAAAAAATACCTTGGTCCTTTCAACCGATTCGGAATTTTTGAAATATCTCAAGGAATACCCGGAATAGCTGCCGGGTGTCTCGGAATTTCCATTCCGCTGCGTAAAAAAATGGGTATGTCAATACAACAAAAAGCACCGCCACATTTTACATGGCCGGTGCTTTTATTTAAATCCAGAAAAGATTGCCGGTATCATTATTTACCTTTCCTTCTCTGATGACGTGTTTTGGCCAATAGTTTTCTATGCTTGTGCTTCCGCATTTTCTTTCTGCGCTTTTTTACAACACTGCCCAATTCATCACCTCCCTTTCAGATTAATATATGCATCAAAATTATTACAATTTGTAAACGAATTATCTAACACAACTGATGGGTTTATGTCCACATCTTTTTTCGGGGTGAAATAAGAAAACGTGCGATATCAAAGATAATGAATCCTGTGCCCCTCGGATCGTGGCATTGCCGGCGTCTGACCCCGGAAAAATACATCTTCACGCTAAAAAAGCAGGCTTCACTTAAAATCGGAATGGAGGAGGCCTTATTCTAAGGCTTGAAATTCTTATGGTTTATGGTATATGTCTAACAAGAAGTTCATATGGGATCAAGCAATATAGGGTTACTTAGCCGAATGAAGCCGCCCCAACTTCACTTTAACCTAAGGTAAAACCAATCCCACAAGGGATTTTTGACGATCTAATTCGCCGGATTATAATGCAAAAACGCAAGACCTTCAGCCCCAGGCAAATTGAAACCGTCAACAACGCCGTAGCCATGGCTGAAGAGCTTGTCAGCAATTATTATAAAATGTCCGCCAGTCAATGGCTTGGCCCGCGATACGATGTCAAAACCCTGGCAGATCTGATCAATGAGGAAATCATTGACGGCCCATTTGCGCAAATTATTCGTTACAGGGGACAGCGCAGGAATACTTCATTGGGGTCGGCAACCTATGATTTTTATAAAATCTGCCTGCAGGATCATACAATCCGGTCAACCTTGGATGGCACAGCAGGCATTGAGCTGTTTCCTTTTTCTCTTTACATCATCACCCACGAATTAATCCACATTGTACGGTTCAGTAAATTTCTTCAAAGCTTTGATGCCTCCAGTGAAGAACGCATGGCAGAGGAAAAGCGTGTCCACCGCAGAACCCATGATATTTTAAACCCCGTTCAAATTGAAGGTCTATTGAAGGTCCTGGAGTTTTACAACGATTGGCGCGTACCGTATGAGGATTTGCGCGATCCCTGATGAATATTATAGGCTTTCAGATAATGTTTTTGGCAAAGCTAGAAGGAGCCCCCCTGAGTAAGACGTACAGTTAGTAAGTTGTTGAAGGGGGGCGACTGATAACGCAGTCCCAAAACTTTATCTGGAAGACTATAAATTGAATCTTGACAATCCAAGGATACTGACTATATATAAACCAGCCAAGGTCAGATCCGGATTCGAAAAGACGGCCAAAAATTTACAATGATAATGTATCACGAAACCATTGTTTTTTGAGATAATGGCACGAAGTTGCACAATGGAGATCTTTCAAGATGCCGATCTACGAATATGAATGCACCAAATGCGGGAACATTGAAGAAGCACTGCAAAAATTTTCAGACAAACCACTTAACAAATGCAGACACTGCTCGGGTAAACTCCACAAACTCGTATCCCAGAGCACCTTTCACCTCAAAGGTACCGGCTGGTATGTAACCGACTATGCCGACAAGTCCAAAAAATCCCCGAAGTCTTCGGAAAAAAAGACTGAAGAGAGCAAATCAGTTCAGGCAAAATCGGCCGACACCGACACGGGCAAGAAAAAACAATCCACCGATAAATCCACCTGATCCATCCGATACAACAAATTTTTAAATACCTCATCCTCTATCGCACGATTCTCAGCAGGTGGGTCACAATTATCGGCTGACCTGCCTCTACCTGAAGGGGCTAATCCCAATTTTTTTTAAAATTACACTCTTTATCTCTTTACAATCAAGAAAGTATGATTAACTTTCGAACAAAGTAATTCCTACGAAAAAAACTTGCCTAACATTTTAATATTATACCCATATTTTAAAATTAAACTAATTTGAAGGGGGGTGGAAACAAATACCGCCTTTTGGAGCGGCAGGACAAACTTGTTGAAGGTTTAACATGAAGCGCTACATTCACAGAAAAAAATTTTGCTAATGTAAAAGGAGATTTTGAACCATGAAATTGAGACCATTACAGGATCGAATTTTAGTCCAACGCGTTGAAGAAGAAGCGACCACCAAAGGTGGCATTATCATTCCGGATACGGCCAAGGAAAAACCCGCTGAGGGAAAAGTTACGGCTGTCGGTAACGGCAAGATCGGTGAAGACGGGAAAAGGATCGCGCTCGAGATCAAAAAAGGGGATCGTATTCTTTTTGGTAAATACTCTGGCACCGAAGTAAAAATCGGTGGCGAAGAATACTTGATCATGCGCGAAGACGACGTGCTTGGAATAATTGATTAATTAAATGATTTTAGGGAGGATATATTAAGATGAGTAAACTGATAAAATATGACATGAAGGCCCGTGAGGCGATGCTGAACGGTGTTAGAACTCTTGCTGATGCAGTTGTGGTAACTTTAGGCCCTAAAGGAAGAAACGTCGTTCTGGATAAATCCTGGGGCTCACCGACGGTCACCAAAGACGGTGTCACGGTAGCAAAAGAAATTGAACTGGAAGATAAGTTCGAAAATATGGGTGCCCAGATGGTCAAAGAAGTCGCCAGCAAAACTAGCGACATGGCCGGTGACGGAACCACCACAGCCACCATTCTGGCACGTGCAATCTACGAAGAAGGACAGAAGCTCGTTGCAGCCGGTAACAATCCCATGGCAATCAAGCGCGGCATCGATGCGGCGGTCGAGGTCGTGGTAAAAGAGCTCCAAGGCATGAGCAAAGCCACCAAGGATCAGCGTGAAATTGCTCAGGTCGGCACTATTTCCGCCAACAATGATACGACCATCGGAAATATTATCGCCGAAGCCATGAACAAAGTCGGCAAAGAGGGCGTCATTACCGTGGAAGAGGCCAAGAGCATGGACACGACCCTCGAAGTCGTGGAAGGGATGCAGTTTGACCGCGGCTATCTCTCACCGTACTTTGTGACCGATCCGGAAAAAATGGTAGCTTCCCTCGATGATCCCTACATTCTGATCAACGAGAAAAAAATCAGCAACATGAAAGACCTTCTTCCGATCCTCGAGCAAGTCGCCAAAATGGGCAAACCTCTGATGATCATCGCCGAAGATGTCGACGGCGAAGCCCTGGCGACCCTGGTGGTCAACAAACTCAGAGGCACCTTGAACGTAGCCGCAGTAAAAGCCCCCGGCTTCGGTGATCGCAGAAAAGCCATGCTGGAAGATATCGCCATATTGACCGGCGGACAGGTGGTTTCTGAAGACCTTGGGATCAAGCTGGAAAACTTGACGGTTCAGGATCTGGGAAAAGCCAAACGCATCAGTATCGACAAGGACAACACCACCGTCATCGATGGCGCCGGATCACGCTCAGCCCTTGAAGGCCGGGTCAAACAAATTCGAGCCCAGATCGATGAGACGACCTCCGATTATGACCGTGAAAAATTGCAGGAACGACTTGCCAAACTGATCGGCGGCGTAGCGGTCATCAATGTTGGCGCAGCCACCGAGACCGAAATGAAGGAGAAGAAGGCGCGCGTTGAAGATGCCTTGAACGCAACCCGGGCGGCGGTTGAAGAAGGTATTGTCCCCGGCGGCGGTGTGGCCCTGGTACGTTGTCTGGATGCCCTGGGCAAGCTTAGAATCAAAGCAGATCAGAAACTGGGTGTCAAAGTCGTTATGCGGGCCATCGAAGAGCCGCTGCGCCAGATTGCCAACAATGCCGGTTTAGAGGGATCTGTTGTGATCGACAAAGTTAAAAATGAAAAAGGCTCATACGGCTACAATGCCGCCTCAGATGTCTATGAAGACCTTTTGAAAGCCGGTGTGCTGGATCCCACCAAAGTGGTCCGTCTGGCCCTGCAAAATGCAGCCAGTGTGGCCTCATTGATGCTGACCACCCAGGCCATGGTGGCGGATAAACCGGAAGAAAAACAGGACGCAATGCCTGGCGGCGGTGCCGGAATGGGCGGCGGAATGGGCGGAATGGGTGGAATGGGTGGAATGATGTAATCACCCTGTCCATCGATGATAATTTAAAAAAGCCCTTATGGTATGTTCGCATACCATAAGGGTTTTTTTTATGTCTTGATCAGGTTTTTTCTGACAACATGTTGCCAGGAACGTAAGGTTTCAGCCCAGCCGATGGCCTGAAAAACGGCCAATTTAATCATCAAGAAACCGTGCCATTTCGTGTGGTTTCATATGAACGCCGCCTTGTATGGACGCGAGCGTCCAGTCTGATCGTAGAAGAAACTTAATATATTTCATAAGGGGCAATACTTGCATAATTAAGTGCTCTGAATTTTAACCTTGGATTTACGGTTCACCGAGAATCGCTGTTAAAATCAGCAATTCTCTAAATGACAAAACCTCTGAATTTAGCCAAACATCGAATATCAGGCTATTTAGCCCCCAATGTGCTCTTCACCGAGAATTGCTGATGGGTGGTCGAAAAATTTGACAATTCAGTGATAATCAAGTAATCTTATTAGATAAAAAACAACTATTTTCATTGTCATTAACTGCAACAAAGGAACCGGAGTATCTGATGAGAATTAAAATACGCATCTTATCCATCTTGATTTTATTCATCTTTCTGCTCATCCCGGCCTCACCGGGGTCCCAGCCGGCAGCCCAGGATCAACCAACCGTTAAATACGAAACCGGGTTCTACTATACCGTACAAAAAGGCGACACCCTCTGGGATCTTTCCCAGAAGTTTTCCGACACTCCCTGGCAATGGCCGGAAATGTGGCAAGAAAACAGTCAAATAGCCAATCCTCACCGCATTTATCCAGGCCAACGTATCCGTCTGTATCGCCGCCGCGGCGCTCAAGGCTATGGCGAAAAGGGTTCCCTTGAGGACAAGACATTTGCGGATAAGCCCGAGTTGACGAACATGCTGGATTTCCAATTCGCTTCCATCGATCGCGTGGGCTTCATTCGTAAAGATCCTCTTCAATCCCTGGGCACCATCTTTAAAGTGGAGGGGCAAAAAACAATGATCAGCACGGGGGATCTGGTATACATCCGACCGGGAGATAACGCTTCAATCGCAAAAGGTCAGAAATTTACAATCTACCGAACATTAAAGCCGATAATGGCCAAGGACACCAACAAACTGATAGGCATCCAGCACTATCTTACTGGTGCTGTGGAAATTACCATTGTGCGGCCCGATTTTGTCCTTGGAAGAATTGTTGCCGGTTACCGGCCCATCAAAGTCGGCGACCTGCTGATGCCGTACTATAGGCGCCTATCACGGATTGGAATGCAGCAAAGCCCGGCAGGATTAGAGGGCCATATTATCGGTTCTGAGGAGCATCAGAGCATGTTCGGTGAAAACGCCATTGCATTTATCGACAAAGGCGAGCAGGAAGGGGTCGGACCCGGCCAGTTGTACTGGATCTATAAACAGGAAAAATTTCATATCAATCCCAAGGATAAAAGTAAAACCACTCTGACCCCGGTCCTTTTAGGTGAATTGCTCGTGCTTCGCACTGAAAAGACAACCGCTACGGTAATGATCACTGACTCCCGCATGGCGATTCAACCGGGAACCAAAATCATAACTCCGTTTAAATTGGAATAGAAGATTAGGCGCAGAAAAAAAACGCCAATTCCGTTGTTATTGGGATTGGCGTTTTTTTTACCGAAAATAAAGCCCTGACCGGGAATGACTATTGAATATTTATGGTTGTCGCTTTGCGCTGTTCTTTTTAGAATGGAAAGAATTCCTTAAATATTCAATCTTCAATCGACAATATTCAATCATTTGAAGATAGCGAAAATATCCCAATATAATTTTATTGCCACAAAACGCACTAAAATAATTTATAAGGTATTACCTGCGGAGGAAATCAACAGCATTTTGAAGAATTTGAATACCGACGGGCAGAATGGTATGCGGCGGGGAGAAGCCACAGCGCTTGGCAATTTCTTTGCGGCGTGTCCAATCAGGATGATTGGTCCAGTGATTATAACCTTCCGGATGCGGCATCAGGCCGAATATCCGCCCTGTGGGATCGCAAATACCGGCAATATCACTTATCGAGCCATTGGGGTTGAAGGGAAAACGCCCGTTGGCGAGTTCGCCGTCAGGCAGGGTATATTGAATGGCCACCTGGTTATTTCCCCAAAGTTTGGCTAGAGTGGTTTCATCTGTAAAAAATTTACCTTCACCATGGCGCACCGGAAGTTCCGCCAGGTCGAGCCCCCGGGTAAAAACACACGGAGATGCCGAATTCACTTTAAGAGTGACCCATTGGTCTCTGAAATTACCGCAGTCATTAAACGTAAGTGCCACCGATCGTCTCTGATAGTCATGCGCCAGACCCGGCAGCAGACCCAGATTGACCAAAGATTGGAATCCGTTACAAATCCCCAGAACAAGATTGCCTTTTTCAACAAATTCAATAATCTGACCGCCAATATTGTTCTTCAGCCGGACAGCTTGAATCACGCCGGCACCATGATCGTCACCCCAGCTGAATCCCCCGATAAACACAAGCATCTGAAAACTATTAAGGCTGGCCGAACCGTCTATAAGAGAATTGATATGGACCCGCACAGCATCGGCACCGGCAAGCTCCAAGGCAAAAGCTGTCTCATGATCACAGTTTAATCCATAACCGGTCAGCACCAGTGCTTTTATATCCATCGTCTGTCCTATATCAGCTCCCCAAAGGTCTTATTCCAAGCCGCTTTTAAATCCGCCACCGAAGCCGTGATAATGACATCATGTTCAATCCCCCGAACAACGAAATCCGGCTCCTCGGCAACCGTTCCGATACAGCCACAGGCCACTCCTTTAAAAAGGTCTTCAAATGCCTCCCGGTTGACCGGATCAACGGTCACAATAAAGCGCCCGGCCGATTCGGAAAACAAAAGGATATCTTCACGCTCAACATCGCGCAACGGAACCTGTGCAAGGTCTACCTTCAGGCCGAGATTGCCGCCCATGGCGACTTTGGCCAGATGAACGGCCAAGCCGCCGCGATATATACCGTGGACCGAGGCCACCAGGTCATTTTCGATGGCGTATTTTAAATTGCGGTACAAGGGAATAAATTCAGCCGTCCGCACCTCGGGAACATTACGCCCGATGTATCCCAAATGCTCGTAATATTCCGATCCGCCCAGCTCATTGCGGGTAGACCCCAGAACGTACACCAGATCACCGGCAATTTTAACGTCCATGGTCACGCAACGGGTGACATCTTCGATAACGCCGATGGTTGAAAACTGCAGGGTTTCAAGGGCCGAAATTTTGTGCGTTTCACCATAGCGCCCGGCAAGATTTCCGTCGACATACATGCTGTCTTTGCCGGAAAGCAACGGAATCTCGTATGCCAGGCAAATATCACGCAAAGCCCGACAGGAGCGTACCAGCTGGGCCGCCTTGAACTTACCGTCCGGATTATCTAAAGGATCGTACTGGATATTGGGCCAACAGAAATTATCGACGCCACCGATATGATCTAAATCGGCCCCCACCGCTAAAAGCCTGCGCACAGCTTCATCGATGCTGCAACTGGTCATGTGATAGGCATCGATGGTGGAATAGGACGGCAACAGGGCCTGCGCGAGTGCCAGACCTTTTTGTGATTCAAGCACCGGCCGGATCACGGTGGCATCACTGTTCATGTCACGATCGGCACCGACCAGGGGTTTGATCACACTGGTCCCCTGGACTTCGTGGTCATATTGCCGGGTAATCCATTGGGTTGAACAAATATTGGCCCGGCCAAGAAGGTCCTTTAACAATGCAGCATAATCCCGCGGTGGTTTGAGAACCGGCTCATACAGCCCCCGCTGTTCGGCCGAGATCCATTCGGCATCGAATTCCCACTGGGGGAAACCAGATTCGAGCAAATCCAGATCTACGTAAGCACACGTCTTGCCGTCATAGGTGATATGAAGCTTGCCTGAATCCGTGTAGCGACCGATGACGGTACTTTCGACGGCATGCTTCTCGGACAATTCAAAAAAGCGATCGTGGTCATCGGCAAGGATCGCTACGGTCATTCGCTCCTGGGATTCCGACACCCAGATTTCCCATTGATCGAGTCCCTCATATTTCAAGGGCACGTTTTCCAGTTCAATTTCACACCCGTTGGAAAACCGGGCTGATTCCCCTATGGATGAGGACAAACCGCCGCCGCCGTTATCCGTAATAAATCGGATTAACCCCTCGTCCCGGGCTTCCAGCAGAAAATCATGCATCTTTTTCTGGGTATAGGGATCACCGATTTGAACATGTCCGGCCGGAGTATGTTCGGAGAACGTCTCGGAGGCGGCGGTAACACCGTGGATTCCATCTTTGCCGACTCTCCCGCCGCACATGATCACGAGTTCACCGGCGGATGTGTGTTTTTTTTCAGCCGGGGTGCCGTTAATTTCCGCCGGCATCATTCCCACAGCCGTCACAAACACCAGACATTTTCCCAAATAGCCTGGATGAAACAACACCTGGCCGAAGGTTGTGGGAATGCCGCTTTTATTGCCGCCATCCCGTACGCCTTCAATCACGCCGTCTAAAAGGCGTCTGGGATGCAGATGCGGTTTGAGGTCACCGTTGTAGTCCCGCGGGCCGACGCAGTAACCATAACTTCCCATCACCAATTTTGAGCCTTTGCCGGTTCCCAAGGGATCCCGATAAACGCCCACAATCCCCGTGATGGCGCCCCCATAGGCTTCCATGTTGGATGGCGAGTTATGTGTTTCCCCCGTAATCACGTAGTAGTGATCATCGTCAAAGCGTCCAGCGCCGGCATTGTCCCATAAAACCGAAATCACCCATGGCTTTTCCGCCTTTAATGTCAGGGTCGGTGTCTCGATAAACGTTTTAAATAAGTTATCGATAATTTCAGTTTCGCCGGTTGTCCAATCGCGGTAGTGAAATAAGCCGCGAAATGTGTTGTGGTTGCAGTGATCGCTTCTCGCCTGGGAGATATATTCAAGTTCAACGTCGGTAGGATCGGCAAGTCCTACCTGGGATCGCGCCGATCGGGTACCTTCATCTATGAAATAGGCCCGAATGGCGGGAATATCATTGGAATTCAACGCCAGGTTGCGTTCATCGCTGACTTTTTTCAGAGAAATCTCGCTGGCAACCGGTATGGTGGTTACCGTTGGGACATGGTCGATAATGACCTTGGGAATGATGAGACCGATACCTTCCGCCGGATGCCATTGATCGAAGGAAACTATTTTCCATTGCTGGATGATATGGTTGGCCAGAAGTTCACCGGCGATTTTATCCATATCGTCGGCACTAAGGCCGTTGCCCTTGATGCAGTATCGCCTTGAGGTGTAAACCGCGCCGTCCGCACCGAATTTAAGGTTTAGAAGGTCTTCGATTGCTTCCGCAGCAGTGCTACCCGGATTGTCCCTGACCCCCGGCCGAAAACCGACCCAGATGGTCCAGTCAAATTCGATGTCAAGCGGGTCGTACGATGAAAGATGGGTGACCGGATTGGTAAAAATTTCCGTCTGGACGGCGCTCAACTGTTCACCCGACAATCCGGCATCAATGGTTACAACGCTAATGGTGCGCACGCAGTCCATCTCAATGCCAAAATAACCCTTTGCCTTGCGACGAATGCCCTCCCCTTCGGCATCGAAAAGATTTTCTTTTAACGCAATTTCAAGTCGGTGTGGCATGATGTTCAGCTAAAAAATATCCGTGTAATGTCATTATAAAATACGAGGATCATCAACAAAATCAGAAGAAATAGGCCGACCTGCTGAGCAATTTCTCTCACTTTTACGCTGACCGGACTTCCCTTGATTGCTTCAAGAAAAAAGAACAGCAAGTGGCCGCCATCCAGCACCGGAATGGGCAGCAGATTGATAATCGCTAAATTGATGCTGATCAGGGCGATAAAGGATATCAGGCTGCCTACGCCTGCTTTGGCCGAGTCACCCGCCATCTGAGCAATCATGATGGGCCCGCCCAGGGTGTCTGTTGAAATATCGCCTTTGAGCAACTTTGCAATGATAACCACCATCAGCTCCGTTACCCGGTATGACTGGATCAGACTTTCTGACAAGGCCTGGAAAAAATTCAAATCTTTTGAATAGGATTCCCTCGCAGCGGTAATACCGATGATATAGCGTTGGATGTTTTCACCGAATATATTTTTGGCAGGCGTCTGTTCAGGGGTGATCCAAAGATCCCGGTTAGAATCTCCGCGAAGAAAAGTTAACTGAATGGATTCACCGTTGCTGGCATTAATTATTTCTGCCATTTCATCCCAGCTGGTGATCGACATTCCGTTGATGGCGGTTATCAAATCACCTTTATTAAGCCCGGCTTCAAAGGCGGGGGATCCCGGCCTTACTTCTCCAATGGAAGGCTTTAGAACCAGGGTTCCTGAAAAGAAAAAAATCCCGAAAAATATAAGGACGGCGAGAAGTATATTGAAAACCGGTCCGGCGGCCACGATCAGCATGCGTTTGGCGACGTGTTTATGCGTAAAGGATAGTGGAATATCTTGCGGGGCTATTTCGGCATCCGCTTCCTCCCCAATCATTTTGACATAACCGCCAAGCGGGATCGCCGAAATTCGATAATCGGTAATGCCGATCTTTTTTCCAATCAAACGAGGCCCGAAGCCAAGTGAAAATTTCTCCACTCCGACGCCAAACAATCTGGCGATCAGAAAATGACCGAACTCATGAAAAAAGATGAGAACGCCCAGTACGATGACAAAAGCAAATATATTGGTACCCATGGGTTTATTTTGTTATTGAATCTAGGTTATGTGTTAGTGAATTGACGTCTGTAAAATTCTGATAATGTGACAAT